>JAILNO010000014.1 GCA_024691465.1 Pseudobutyrivibrio sp.
CTACGACAGACTGGGCATCCCAGCCACTGTGGAGCAGGATACCTTCTACGGTTGCTACCGCACAGTTTACAATTGGAACAAGGAGCCACTTGTTAGTATCATCATTCCTAACAAGGATCACACTGATGATCTGGACAAGTGCATTAAGTCTATAGATAGTCGCAGCTCATACAAGAATATCGAGTATATCATCGTGGAGAACAATTCCACTGAGCCTGAGACCTTCGAGTACTATAAGAGCATAGAGAATCGCCCTGATGTGAAGATAGTTCGCTATTAGACACCAGTATTTAATTTCTCAGCTATTAACAATGCAGGTGCCAAGGCAGCCAGCGGCGATATGTACTTACTTCTTAACAATGATACCGAAATCATCAATGAGACTTGCATCAAGGAGATGGTGGATGTGTGCCTCCGCCCTGATGTAGGTATCTGCGGTGCATTACTATATTACCCAGACAATACCGTGCAGCATGCTGGTGTAGTCATGGGCATCGGCGGTATAGCCGGTCATACCTTCGTAGGCCTAGAGCGCTCTGAGCCAGGCTATATGTTCAGGGCTGTTACCACACAGGATTTGTCAGCTGTTACAGCTGCCTGTCTCATGGTTCGCAAGGAGGTCTTCGACGAAGTAGGCGGCCTCACTGAAGAGCTTGCCGTAGCCTTCAATGATGTGGACTTCTGCATGAAGGTCCGTGACAAAGGCTACCTGGTAGTCTACAATCCACACGCTGAGCTCTACCACTACGAATCTAAGTCCCGTGGTTACGAGGACACAGGAGAGAAGGTGGCCCGCTTCAATTCCGAAGTGGAGAAGCTTGAGAAGCGCTGGCCGGACATCCTCGAGCAGGGTGACCCATACTATAATCCGAACCTATCAATCCTAGACGGATGGTATAGACTTAAGGAAGAATAACGGGAACCCTCTGGGAGCTTGATAAATTAGATACTCAGGAATAAATATATATGAATCAGGATAAGGAGAAATTATGAATAGGAAAATAGCTGTGGCTGGTACAGGTTATGTAGGTCTTTCAATAGCTACACTTCTTGCACAGCACAATCATGTGGTAGCAGTAGATGTTATCCCAGAAAAGGTAGATTTAATCAATAATAAGAAGTCTCCAATAGTAGACCCAGAGATTGAGGACTATCTAGCTAACAAGGAGCTTGACCTGGTTGCGACTCTTGATGGAGAGAGCGCATACAAGGATGCAGAGTTCGTAGTTATAGCTACACCTACTAACTATGATAGCTCTAAGGATTACTTCGACACATCAGCTGTTGAGGCAGTTATCGAGCTGGTTAAGAAGGTTAACCCTAATGCATATATGGTAATCAAGTCTACTATTCCTGTAGGCTATACTAAGAGAATCCGTCAGCAGATGGGTAGTGACAAGATATTATTTAGCCCAGAGTTCCTACGTGAGTCTAGGGCATTGTATGATAATCTATATCCTAGCCGTATCATCGTAGGTACAGATGAGACAGATGCTGACCTTACTAAGGCAGCCCATGAGTTTGCGTCACTTTTACAGGAGGGCGCTATCAAGGAGGATATCGATACACTTGTAATGGGCTTCACTGAGGCTGAGGCTGTCAAGCTGTTTGCTAACACATACTTAGCACTCCGCGTCAGCTACTTCAATGAGCTGGATACATATGCAGAGACTAAGGGGCTTGATACACAGGCTATCATCAAGGGCGTATGCTTAGATCCACGTATCACTGACCAGTACAATAACCCATCCTTTGGTTACGGCGGCTACTGCCTACCTAAGGATACCAAGCAGCTCCTTGCCAACTACAACGATGTGCGACAGGAGCTCATCCGCGCCATCGTTGAGTCTAACCGTACACGTAAGGACTTCATCGCTGACCAGGTACTTAAGAAGGCTGGCTACTACAGCTACGAGGAAGCCAACCAGTACAGCAAGGATGCCGAGAAGGAAGTCACAATCGGTGTGTATCGACTCACTATGAAGTCTAACTCAGACAACTTCCGCCAGTCATCCATCCAGGGTGTTATGAAGCGCGTCAAGGCTAAGGGTGCCACAGTAGTCATCTACGAGCCAACCCTCGAGGACGGCACTACGTTCTTCGGCTCACGCGTAGTCAACGACTTAGACAAGTTCAAGTCCATGACCGATGCCATCATCGCCAACCGCTACAACTCATGCCTGGACGATGTCAGGGACAAGGTATACACAAGAGATGTATTCTCTAGAGATTAATTAGAATTGATAAAGGCATATATTTAAGCTACTTTGCTTAAATATATGTCTTTTTTATTTTGGCAGAGTGGGTTGTTGCGGAAAAAGACATATTTTTAAGCAGACTTGCTTAAGAAATATGTCTTTAGAGAATTCAAACAGCTATAGCAGAAGTAGGAAGACATATTAATAAGCTTTAATAGTAGGAAAATATGTCAATCTAAAAATCTTAGTCCTGGCTGTTACAAAGAAAAGCATATTTTTCAGGAAAAATGTCTATTCCTATGTCTGTCTTTGAACAATCAATGTCTCATGAGCATAGGAATTTGATTTTTATTAAATCTCTATGCTTCTTGATACAATCCAGCCCAGTTTCAGACATAGGAAATAGTAAAAGAGCAAATTCCTATGTTCAGGAGGGAAGAGATAGGGATTTTGTGCTATAATGTTAACTCAGTTAGATTAGAGAGGTAATATATGGCAGAAGCAATTGTAACTTTAAGGAAGGGCGAAGGCCGCACTATCAAGGCGGGGGGAGCCTGGATATTTGATAATGAGATAGATACAGTCATGGGTTCATTCGAGGATGGAGATATCGTAATCGTCCATGACTTCGATGGCTACATGATGGGTCGCGGCTTCATCAACACTAATTCTAAGATTAGGGTGCGCATGATGACACGCGACAAGGAGCAGGTGATAGATGATGATTTCATCCGCATGCGCGTTAAGAATGCATGGGAGTATCGTAAATCCGTACTGCTTGAGCAGGATCTTAATTGCTGTAGAGTGATTTTTGGAGAGGCTGATTTCCTGCCAGGACTGGTCATTGATAAGTATGATGATGTGCTGGTGGTTGAGTCCCTTGCCATGGGAATCGACAGATTCAAAATTCAGATAGTAGATATTCTCAAGGAGCTTTTGGCTGCTGATGGATTCAGCATCCGCGGTGTATATGAGAGGAGTGACGCCCCTGTTCGCAAGAAGGAGGGCATGACACCTCATAAGGGATTCATCGGCGATGAATTCGATACTAATGTAGAGATCGTGGAGAACGGTGTCCACTACATGGTTGATGTGGTGAATGGCCAGAAGACAGGATTCTTTCTGGATCAGAAGTACAATCGTCTGGCAATCCAGCGCCTATGCAAGGGTAAAAAGGTACTAGATTGCTTCACCCACATGGGAACCTTCGCACTGAATGCTGGTATCGCAGGTGCCAGTGATGTCACAGGACTTGATATATCGCAATTCGCTGTAGACCAGGCCACAGCTAATGCCAAGCTTAACGGCCTGGAATCCACTGTGCATTTCAAATGTGCCAATGTGCTGGATGAGCTTCCTAAGCTTGCTGAATCAGGAGAAAGTTACGATGTAGTCATACTTGATCCACCTGCATTTACCAAGTCCCGTGAGGCTACCAAGAATGCCATGAAGGGATATCGTGAGATTAACATGAAGGGACTTAAATTAGTCAAGGATGGTGGCTATCTCGCTACATGCTCTTGCTCCCACTTCATGACACAGGATTTGTTTATAAAGGTTATCGGACAGGCAGCCAAGGCAGCACACAAGCGCCTTCGCCAGGTAGAGTTCCGTACTCAGGCTCCAGATCATCCAATCCTCTGGGCTGCAGACGAGAGCTATTACCTCAAGTTCCTGGTATTCCAAGTAGTTGATGAGAAATAAAAATATTTTCAATAAAAACGCTCCTTACATCTGGTAAGGAGCATTTTTCTGCCAATCCACTTGCGACAGTGCTCATTTTGAATTACTGTTCTATGAACACTGCCCTTATGGCAGGCCTTTTTTATTTCTCATCAACTACTTGGAATACCAGGAACTTAAGGTAATAGCTCTCGTCTGCAGCCCAGAGAATTGGATGATCTGGAGCCTGAGTACGGAACTCTACCTGGCGAAGGCGCTTGTGTGCTGCCTTGGCTGCCTGGCCGATTACTTTTAT
>JAILNO010000022.1 GCA_024691465.1 Pseudobutyrivibrio sp.
CGCATTGGTTCTTTTGCAGAGGGATTTAAGATTGTGTGCGGCACACCATGGACTCTTGCCATAGCAGCTTTGATTATTGCAATTATTGTTAAGCTTCTTAAAAAGGAGAGTATCGGTGATTTATGTGTATGGCTTGGAATTACTCTTGTGGCAATGATAGTTATTGCTATCCAGGGTGAGAACTTACCATCATATGCAACACTTGTAAGAGCATTATATATTGTTCCACTTGCTAGTCTACTTTCACTTCTAGACGGACCTCTTGGTTTAAAGGTTGAGGAAAGAGAAGTATAGGAATTTAATGGACACAATCAGAATATTACAAATAGGAAATGAAGATTGGAATGAGAAATACACGATACCGGATAATGTTAAGGTTACCTTTGTCAGTGACAGTCTAGAGAGACAGAAGGATGTCTATGAGATAACTGTTATTGAGAAGAATCTTGAGCCGGAATTGGCACAGACTGTATATGCTATGTCTATGTCCTATTGTTTCTTTGCAACAGATGATTTCGTAATGGACGGACCTACTTCTAGAATCTTTAATCAGCGTATGGGTAAGGTAATGAGACGAGCAATTGTACCTGCGTTCCTTGCTGATGAGACTAAGAAGTACTTCGCGAAGCCATACGGCGAGAAGTTTTCACCAGAGTATCTAGCTATAGCTCAGGGCTTTAAGGGTAAGGTGAAATGGAATGGCCAGTATAGCGTATCCCTAGAGGGGGATTATGGTAACTCATTTAATCAGATAGTATTCTGGAAGAATAATGTACCTGTCGAGAAGGGACAGGGAATAGACCTATGGCTTGAGTATAAGAAGGATCCCAATGTGGAGATTAGCCTCTATGTTAAGCAGTTCGTCAGCGGTTCACTTTCTCAGGTGTTGGATACATGGGAATTCAATGAGGAGTACCTTAAGGAGCCTGTGCATATACAAGGCTTCAATGGAACGGGGCCTATATTCTGTTCTATTAATGCTAGGGGAGAGGGCAAGCTTGATATTATAGCTCTTCACTCTAGACATTCCAGGTACGGGCTCGGCACATTTATGGTAGGTGGTGAGAGACACGTCACCTCCGACAGGGAGGAGATATTCTCATATTTTGATCCAGGAGATTTCAAACCACCCCTTGCAGTATATTTCTCAGGTTATAAGACCGCTGAGGGATTCGAAGGTCTCTACATGATGAGGAATCTAGGCTGCCCATTCCTACTTATATCAGAGCAGCGATTCGAGGGTGGTGGATTCTATATAGGTACCCCAGAGTATGAACAGATGATGGTGGATATTATAGAGAGTCATCTGATGAAGCTTGGATTCTATCCTGATCAGTTGATACTATCTGGTATCTCAATGGGAACCATTGGTTCATTGTATTATGGATGTGATTTGAAGCCACATGCTCTTATATTAGGTAAGCCGCTGGCGAGTCTTGGCGATATAGCTGCTAATGAGAGACTTAAGCGACCTAAGGGATTTCCTACATCACTAGATCTACTCAGACATTATGCTGGTGGAATGGCTCAGGAGAATATAGATAGTCTGAATGATAGAGTATGGAATAAGATTCGTAATACTGACTTCAGCCATACGAAGTTCGTAGTGTCATATATGTTCGAGGATGACTATGATTCCACCGCATACAATAAGTTACTTACAGAGCTTAATTCGGCAGGTGTTCAAGTATATGGTAAGGGATTACATGGTAGACATAATGATAATTCGGCAGGTATCAGCGCATGGTTTAAGGGGCAGTACGATAGGATTTTAAAAGAAGATTTTGATAGATAAAAGTCACGGCTTAGGCCGTGATTTTCTTTATTTTACAGTTTTTTCACAGTTTAAAAATAGTTAATTCACAGGTGGCAAGAAGTTAGTTTTAATGGCAAAAATGAGTTATAAAAATCATA
Organism: Pseudobutyrivibrio sp.; assembly: GCA_024691465.1. The sequence continues at coordinate 1,915 of JAILNO010000022.1, forward strand.
TTTTTTTCAAAGTTTGTTCCTATAATTATATTAAATAACAGACGAAATATATTATGAAAAAAATGATTAATATGTAATCGGCGGAGGAAAGAGAAATGGGAAACAAGAAAGTTAAAGACTTAATTAAGGGTGTTGTAATTACAGGCGCAGCAGTTAGTGGTGCATCAGTTCTTACAGACGCTGATTTAGTATATGCTCAGACAACCGAGATGGTTGATCCAAATAGTGCACCAGAATTAGTTGTGGAAGTGCCAGCAGCTGCAATTGCAGTAACACCAGCAGTATCTACACCATCAGTTCCAGCACCAGCAACAGATGTGCCAACAGTAGACACACCAACAGTAGACGCACCAACAGTAGATACACCAACAGTAGACACACCCACAGTAGATACACCAACAGTAGACACACCAACAGTAGACACACCAACAGTAGACATACCAACAGTAGACACACCAACAATAAATACACCAGTAGTAGAACCTAATATAACATTACTTTCTACACCTGCTCCAGTACTTGCAGTAGCACCTGTAAGTGCAGCAGACTCTTCAGAACCAGCTAGTTCACTTACAGATGAGCAACTCTCTGGTTCTGCATCAGAATCATTGGCATCAGAGGAAAGTACATTAACATCTACTTCTGAATTACAGTCTACATCATTTGAAAACACCACTAACAGTTTAAGTAACGAGATAAAAGATACTAATTCTGCATATAATTCTGAATCTACCTCATATGTGGATGCAGGTTATGCTAATAGTGGACTAGAAGAATTAGAGACTGAGATTAGCCAGCTCATGGCTGATGAAGCAGCTATCAGACAGAGTTATATTGATAATAAAGTATTAGATTTATCAAAGAATGGTCAGTACTACGCTACAGATACACTTGAAGGATTAGCTATTGATATGATTAGACATAAGTTGATCCTAGAAGGCAATATCACAGCTGATTATACTATTACTTCTAATGGTCAGTTAAAGGGCGCTAGGAACACATTCGAGTGGAAGGCATGGCGCAGCAATTATTATCAGAACCATTATTGTATCAAGTACTACGATCAGAATGATGATTACCATGAAGAGTATTATGATTACGCCACATGTGATGAGGATGGCAATTCTCTAATTAGAGCGGTCAATAATGGTGGTTTCCATGAGGATAATGATGCTAGAATTGTAAAAGGAATTAACATTCTTAAGAAGATTCCAATCTATAGTGACAAGAACAATGGTGATTACTATCAGAGGACAGGCTTTGAAGTAATCAACGGCAATGTAAAAGGTTACGATTGGTATACAATGAATCAGTATCTAGCTGATGTGGCAGAGAGAGTAAACAAGGCTGTTGAGATTGCATCTCTTTCAAATACAACCAATTCACTTACATCTCAGCTCAGCGATACTATTGATCAGGCCAGCCAGAGTGCTACAGTTTCTGAGACAATTGCTACTTCCAGATCTACATCTCTATCAGATAGTGCATTGGCATCTACCAGCGCTAGTGAGTATAAGAGTGAGAGTATTGCTGATAGCTTAAGCGCTTCAGCAACTCAATCTGAGTATGCAGCTAGCGTAAGCGCATCTGAATCTGCAAGCATTGCAACAGCTGAATCTGAGACAGCAGCCCTTGCTGCAGCAGCAGGTATCTCTACATCAGCAAGCGCAGGAGTGACAGCTAGTACTATTTCTGTAGAGGTTCCACCTACATATGAAGCTACAGCTCATGCAGATATATCAACTACTGATGATGTGAGAGTTGCTACTTTTACACCTGTATCATTAAGTGAAGCACAGGTTCCACTTGCAGTAATTAATGAAGATGTGGATATTGAGATGGAAACAAATGGTGCTGTAACTATAGACACTGAAGAACCACCTAAGGCAGCTATTGAGGCAACTACTTCAGGCTGGTGGTTTGGAACTCCTGGATTTATAGGAGCTATCACGGGGGCAGTAGCTTTGAACAAGGAGAAGAAGGACGAAAAAAATAAAAGCAAAAAATAGGATATTCAAACTTAAGTAGAGCGGCATTAGCTGCTCTACTTTTTTGCTTTTCTTTAAGTGGCAAGAGGACTTTAACTGTAGTAAAATATTAGTAACATTTTTAAACCTTTTGGGGTAATAGTTAAGGAATAGAATAATGACAAAACGCTTTTTTCCCAAGACACTTATTCAGAAATTAATATATACTCTGTTAATTATGGCACTGTACCTAGTAGGTCGAGAGATACCACTCTACGGGGTAGATACAGCAGCTTACGATGCATTCAGGGGACCTGCTGATGATTTAATTATGCAGACTATTGGTGGTGACAGATATAAGACCAGTGTATTCGCACTGGGTATATCTCCATACATGTTCTCTATGCTATTTGTACAGGTATTTGTGGCTGTTAAGAATGCAGATAGCAAGTCTCACACATCGCCTAGAGCAATTAATAGAGCTACACTTATTATTATGTTTATCTGGGCTCTAGTTCAGTCATACTTTACAACAGGTAGTACTCTATATCTTGCTCAGGGAGGTACTGAGCTCATATTTGCCAAGGCAATCTCAGCTGTCCAGATGATTACAGGTGCTTTTCTGATTCTATGGCTTGCTACCAGGAACAGCAAGTATGGTATCGGAGGACAGACAGCCCTTATCTATGTCAATATTCTTGATAGTGTGGTTACTACTGTTAGGAGCACTGAGTTGGAAGAGCTTAAGATAATCGGAGCTATTTCCATATTTGCATTGCTTGCCACAATTTTCTTTGAGAATTCAGAGTATCGTATTCCAATGCAGCGTATCTCTATACATAATATTTATTCAGATAAGAACTATATTCCAATCAAGCTTAATCCTATAGGAATGATGCCGGTTATGTTTTCTTCGGCTTTTTTCATGCTGCCTGTGTATGTGATGATGGGGCTTAGTATGATTTTTCCTACAGATAAGAACTTAGAGTGGATAGTTGATAATATGAACACTACACATTTTCTTGGTATATGTGTATATGTGGGAGTTCTCTACGTAATTACGATAATTTTCTCATTTGTATTTATCAGTCCTAAGAATCTCGCTGAGTCATTGCTTAAGACGGGAGATAGTATCACTGGACTTAGAGCAGGCAAGAAGACAGCTAGATTCATAGGGGTTAGAGTTCTGCTAATCTCCATGTTCTCTGCTACATTTATGAGCTTCTTTATAGGAGCTCCATTATATCTACATCTCAAGGGATATATTTCTCAATCGGTTATGAGTTTGCCTTCGGTAATGATTGCCCTGGCAAGTATCAATTGTAACTTGTATAGGACATTTAAGGCTGTAAAAGATTACGATGCATACGTACCGTTTATATAGAGGCGAGAGGATTATAGTATGTTGTATTTTATTCCAGCATGGTACAAACAGAATGAATGGCGTGAGTCAGAGCAGAATTGGCACACTAGACGTATGCACACTGAGTTCGACGATACAGTTAAGCAGGTGCAGATGTTCTACCGTAGCGGTATGCGCGATTTTAAGATTCTGCTTTTGAGTCATACACCTAACTTCAGACATTTCTTACACAGGCAGGGCGTTTTCCATGCACCTTACTGGTCTTGTTTTGATGCAATTCAGGAGGTTACCAGGAAGAAGGCTGTGGTTTTCTCCTTCCACAATTTAGATTGGCCAGAGCATATTGAATTCGTATATACACCATTCATGGTGGTGGCATATCTTGAGAATTCTAAGTATGCTGAGATTAATTTCGGAGAGGCTGGCAATCCTATCGAAGTCAGCATGTTCAGGCAGGAAGTGCTTAGCCGACGCAATATATATGACGATAGGGGATTCGTATCTTCTTCGGAGATATATGATCATGGTCAGCTTATGTACACGGATTATTTGACTGAGTCAGGTATTACTAAGCTGAGAGTCTATGCTGCTACAGGCGCTGTGGAGATTAACGAGCAGTCTAATACATACCACGTTACTACTCCAACTGGTATAGAGTCTCGTACTTTTAAGGAATCCTTTTATATGAGTCTCACAGATGTTATTTCGGAGGTGCTTCAGGCACACTTAGAGGCTGACAAGGATGATGGTGTATTCTGCGTGGCCATGCATGAACTCAACGTCCAGGTATTCAAGGACTATTTCGGTAAAAAGAACTGTATCCTATCATTCTATGGCGACCGCTATAGGATTAAGGACCATTTAGATGCCAAGGATCTGGTTCGAGAGGCTGCCTATTGTATCACAGATTCTGAGGCCACCACTCGTTATCTTAAGCGAGAAATGGACGAGGAATTCGACAGGGTGATAGATATATCACCATACGATTCGCGTATGGACTTCGGTATCAGTGCACAGCTTATGGTTCAAAAGGTACTAGTACCAGTAGATAATCTTCCTGAGGATAGATTCCGCGAGCTAATAATAGCTCTTGCTACATATCTCAAACAGAATGAGAATGCAATGATTCATATTTTTACCCGTAATGCTGAGTACAATCTGCCAGAGCAGTTGCTTAACAAGATTGCAGATATCCTGGTGGAGGAGGGGTTCGACAGGCGCATGGCCATCCCTGAGGTGGAAGATACGGACGAAGTGGAGAATGAATTAATAGAGCAGCCTGACAAGGAAGAGTTTCCTGTTAGATTCTTCGTGGAACAGTGTGTGGATGAGCTCTCGGTTAGTAGATGTATTAGAGAGCAGCGCATTATGGTGGATATGCGCCACAATCCTGACTTGTATCTACAGATCAACTGCATTAGTTCGGCTATTCCACAGATTGTCAGAAGAGAGACCCAGTACATGCTTAACGGCTACAATGGATTCGTGGTTAAGGAGTTCGACAGGATTCCATATGCACTTGAGTACTTCCTTGAGAGCCTGGCCAACTGGAATCAGGCTAAGGTGTACTCCTATGAGATAGGACAGAAGTATACCACTAAGCATCTGTTAGAGAAGTGGAAGAACGTCATGGCGACGATGGAGAAGTAAATGGAAAGATCAAGTTGGACAATATTTTGGAATGAATATAGCTCTGATACCTATCTATATGGCTCAGAGATTGATTATATTGCCAGGAACAACGTACATTTTAAAAATGAACTTATGCCACCAGGAACTGTAATCAAGCAGTGGTACTCACTGACCAATTATCAGGCTCAGCGTATAGAGCCATCCCTTCCTATAATCGATGGCGAGAGCCACTATAGAATTAGGGTTAATGTGCAGACACCTAATGACACAGGCTATCTGGTGAGACTGGTATTCTTAGATCGATATGAGAGAGAGGCTGGAGATTTCACAGTACGTGGTAAGGAAGCTGAGTTCTCATGTCCCCTTAAGACATACAGTTACAAGATGCAATTAATCAATGCAGGTATGAAGGAATTTACATATCATTCAATTACGATAGAAGAAATCTAATATGAAAATTAAGAAGACTAAAGGCATAGTTAAGAAGCTTTTAAAGGAACTGAAGAAAGTTAAGAAGTATAAGGATCAGATGGAGCAGCTATCTGATGAGGAATTATCTGGCCTTACTGCGGAGTTTAAGCGCAGGTACGAGGGTGGAGAATCCCTTGATAAGATTCTGCCTGAGGCCTTTGCAGCCATGTGTGAGGCTGATAAGAGAGTCCTTGGTATGTTTCCCTTCGATGTGCAGATACTGGCTGGTATCGCCCTTCATCAGGGCTATCTGGCTGAGATGAACACAGGAGAGGGCAAGACTCTTACAGCCACTTTGCCTATGTATCTAAACGGTCTGACTGGCAAGGGCGCCATCCTGGTAACTAACAATGAGTATCTGGCTCTGCGTGATTCTGAGGAGATGGGACCAGCTTATCGATTCATGGGGCTCACCATTATGGCAGGTGTAAAAAGAGACGAGGATGACCGTTTCGAGAATGAGGAGAAGAAGGAAATATATGCAGCAGATATCGTATATACGACTCACTCTGCACTGGGATTTGATTATCTGATTAATAACTTGGTTAAGTCTGCTGAGGACAGATTCCTTAAGCCTTTTAATTACATAATTATAGATGAGGCAGATTCAGTGCTTCTAGATAGTGCCAGCACACCTCTGGTTATTTCTGGTGCCCCTCGTGTCCAGTCCAATCTATATGAATCAGCTGATTTCTTCGTTCGTACTCTCAAGGAGGACGAGGACTATGAGGTGGAGGAGAAGAATGTCTGGTTCACTGAGAAGGGCCTAGAGTACGCAGAGGAGTATTTCGGTATAGATAATATCTTCGCCCCAGAGTACTTTGAGATATATCGCCATCTGGTATTAGCTCTCAGGGCTCACAAGATTATCGAGAAAGGTACGGAGTACATGATTTCCGAGGCCAATGAGGTAGCACTTATAGATGCCAGCTCAGGACGTATGCTCAAGGGTGTTAAGCTTAGGGGTGGACAGCATCAGGCAATAGAATGCAAGGAGAGACTTGAGATTACTCAGGAGAACCGTTCTATGGCTTCTGTTACCTATCAGAATTTCTTCTCCATGTTCCCTAAGATGGCTGGTATGAGTGGAACTATATATGATGCCAAGGATGAGCTATATGATGTGTATGGCAAGAAGGTAGTGGTTATTCCTACCAACAATCCTATACAGAGAGTGGATTGTCCTGATTGGTTTTTCAGTGACTCTGCCAAGCAGTTCGAAGCTGCTATTAGGCTTGCCATGAAGAAGCATGACATGGGTCAGCCCGTGCTTATAGTTACTACCATGATTGCAGATACAGAGATAATATCGCACATGTTAGTTGAGCAAGGAATAGCTCATTCAGTTCTCAATGCCAACAATGCATTCTGGGAGGCTGATATTATCAAAGAGGCAGGCCAGATGGGAGCTATGACTGTAGCTACATCTATGGCTGGACGTGGTACTGATATTAAGCTTGGACCTGGCGTTAAGGAACTAGGTGGACTGGCGGTCATAGGTGTAGGCAGGATGCTTAACGTACGTGATGAGAGACAGGCCAGGGGTCGTGCAGGTAGACAGGGGGATCCTGGATACAGCCGATTCATCGTATCTTTGGAAGATGATATTGTGGAAAAAGGAACGGATCCAGATAAGCTTAAGAAATATATAGACGGCAAGCGCAAGATTAGTGATAGGAGAATTAAGCGTATCGTTAACAGCGCCCAACGTATAAACGAAGAAATGGGTAGCAAGAATCGTAAGACTGCCAAGGAATATGACCTGGTGCTACAGCTGGAGCGTAAGCTTATGTACGATACCAGAGATATGCTACTTGATGGTGGCACTGTAGAGGAGAGTAAGCTCCTAGAGATTGTCAGTGAGAATATAGATGAGTTCATGAAGGAGCATAAGAACCTTACTCCACAGGAATTCAATCGATACATGTTAGATAACATCTCCTATAGGATGGAGAAGGATTCTAACTATCTCAATCTCAAGAATAGGTCTAGGGTTAAGGCGTATATTTTTGCCAGGGTCAAGGAATCTCTTGCAGAGAAGCAGGAGGCTATCAACTCTGAGGCTGGTATGAGGGATTTCGTGAGAGTGTCAGCACTATCGGCTATAGATGAC
>JAILNO010000030.1 GCA_024691465.1 Pseudobutyrivibrio sp.
AAAAATGGAATGATATTGGCAAGTGATGCCAATGTATTAAAAATGATTGGCTTACTAATCCTAGATGTATCATCTACCGTAACTTCTTTTAACAAATTCCACATGCCATTAGACCTCCTTAGTATTGATATGCCATCCTGCCGTCTGAATAAATGCATTCCACATATCACTGTATATACCTTTCATCTCAAGTAACTGGTTGTGATTTCCTTTCTCCGCAACAGTTCCATCCGCAATTACGAATATCTGATTTGCAGATGTGATGGTTGTAAGTCTATGGGCAATCATTATTACCGTTTTGTTCTTAATTAATTCGCCTAAAGCCATCTGCACTTCATGCTCATTTTCAGCATCTGCATAGGCTGTAGCCTCATCCAAGATGAGGATAGGAGCATTCTTAAGAATAGCCCTTGCAATTGAAATCCTCTGTTGCTCTCCACCTGACAGGTATACACCGCCTTCGCCTATTAGAGTGTCATATCCATTTGGAAGTGACATTATGAAATCATGACACTGAGCAGACTTTGCCGCTGCCACTACTTCCTCCATGGTGGCATTATCCTTGCCAATAGCTATGTTGTTAAACAGGGTATCAGAGAATAGGAAGCTATCCTGAAATACGAATGACATAATATTCATCAGCTGTTCATTAGCCATCTCGCGAACGTCGGCGCCTCCAATTGTTATGGCTCCTTCACTTACATCCCAGAATCTAGGTATCAGCTCAGCTATAGTTGATTTGCCTGCTCCTGAAGGTCCCACCAGGGCTGTAACCTCCCCTTGCTTAGCCTCCAGATTCACTCCCTTTAGGATGTCTTTTGAATCCTTATCATAGGAAAAAGATACGTTCGTAAATACGATATCGTAGTTTGAAATATCGCATTTCTTATTGGTATCCTTCAGAGGCTCCATAGCAAGAATCTCATCTACTCTATTGGTGGATTCGTTTATAACATTCATGTTCTCCGAGAAATTCCTGAGCTTAAGAATTGGTGATGAAACACCCGGGCCCACTATCAGGAAGAATACGTATGAAATTGCCATAGCCACATTAGATGGATCCTTCAGATAAAGCATTAATCCCACAGGAACTATAAATGTAGCTACTGAGAGGATGAATACCCTAAAAGTTACGAAACCTGGACGTATCTTCTCAGTCATCTCGGTGGTGAATTCTCTGTAATTCATAATGTCTTCGTAGAACTTATGGAAGGACTTGATAGTCTGACCAAATATTTTTATGGAAGGCATTCCTTTAACATACTCAAGAGATGAGGCGCTTATTTTTTCCAGCGCATCGAAATTAGCTTTAACCGCACCGGATTTAAGCAATTTAGCCACTACAATAATCTGCGCACCGAATCCAATTATTATGGTCACAAGAGTTGCAAGTGCCATAGGGACATTCACCCTGAACATAATCACAAATATGCTCAGTAGCATAACCAGGGTGGAAACCATGTCTGGCAATTGATGAGCCAGAAAAATCTCCACATTATCAATGTCTGTCTCTAGAATCTGCTTGATCTTACCAACTGAATTGTTGCTTACATATCCTAATGGCAGTTTTCCTATGTGTTCTGCCACTTTAAGTCTTACTCCACATATGACTCTGTAGGTAAAAGTATGAATCACCGAACTGCTAATATATTCCAGTAGATACCCCAGCAGAAGGCATCCCAATCCTACTAAGGCCACATTTATCATCATCTGAAAGTCAAAGCTTAAACTTTTAGACTCCTCTAATAACTCCTTCATTATCCTGTAGATAGACCACAATGGAACTATCTGCAAAATAGCACTGATTACTGCCAGTAAAACGCTAATTATTAGCTTGCCTTTTCCCTCTTGGGATATGGTGATAAACCTAGACAACCCTTTTTCTTCTTTTTTTGCTTTCATTATTCTCCTCTTTTCATTTATATATTTAGACCGAATTCGTTCTGTACCCCAAAACGCAGCAATGCGGGATTGTCTGATAGACAATCCCGCATTGGGTCTAATGTTTAGTAAAAGAACTTATTGATAATTTCCATGATGTCCTTCATTTGGAAATGGACATCTGATTTAGCGAATTTATCATTGTAAAGCATGCCCCACGCTCCATATAAAATGAAGGTAGCATAGCTAATAGCATTCTCTTCCGTTATTCCTATATTATTTTTAATTTTACCTTGCTGTATGCCCTGGAGCATGAATCTCGCGTAAGGCTTAGCCAACCTGTTCATCATCTGAATGAGTTCCCACAGCTTGTATGAATCATCTGCTATGGAACCGCTTGCCGATGGATTGTACTTACTCATATATCCCGACACATCATCTACAATCAGGCTTCGGAAGACTCCTACCTTTTCCTCGAAATCTATGGAGTCATCTTCCATCACATCCAGCTTCTTCTGAAGTCTATCTATGATGTATTGTTCCATAGCGGCGATATACACATCCTGCTTAGATTTAAAATAATAATAGAACATGCCCGGCGCGCCATTTATCTCATCTAAGATATCTCTGACAGATACTGCTTCGTATCCTTTCTCGTCAAATAGGCGTCCTGCTACAGCTATTATCTCAGCTTTTCTTTCATCTGGTTTTTTACTGTTTCTCTTCATGAAAGATACTTCTCCTACTGGATCTGCATGCTCTTTGCAACGATATCAATTACATCCTGAACACTAACTGCCGATCCTAGTTCAAACTCATCTGCTAGCTTAATACTAAACTCACCCTCCAGATTCAGAAACAGTTCAGCAATCTCGATACTATTTGCATCTAAATCATCAACAAGGCTCATATTATTAGTTATCTTAC
>JAILNO010000109.1 GCA_024691465.1 Pseudobutyrivibrio sp.
AGTCTGGTAGTAACATAGACCTAGCAAGTTCCTGGCTCTAGTATTGTATTTATAATACTGCAGGGAAGATTTCAGAGACTCAATTGCCCCCGATAGATCCTTGACCTTAGCCTTCTCCAGACCCTGATTATAGAACACATAGGATGTGTATATGATTTGTTTGTATAACAAAATATCGGCACCGCAGTTGTAACAAACTTTGTCGTTACCAACTTCGGTACCACACATAAAACATTGCATTTATTATTCTCCGTATATCTGATTATAAGCTGATATTACTTAGTTGTGCCGCTCTGCTGCTGTGCTGATAAATTAAACAACAAGTCGGTGAGATCAGTAAGATCTCTGGCCTTAATATCTGCTTCCGCCTGCTCAACCTCAATGGCTGGCTCGTATTTCTTTAACTCTTCTTCGAAATCTATCATAAGTATATCCTTCACTAAGTAGTTATTTTAGAAAGTCTGATGCCTTCCTCACTCTTCTCGATTTCCACCTGCTCATGATTGTCATTAATGGCAGCATGGTGGTCATCAACAGCTACATTGCATCCAGAGTAAAGACGTCTGAACACCTTAATTGTAGCTCCTCTGCCTGAGAGAATGACTTCCTTCATCTTCTCAAGCTTCTTAGTCTCCTCAAGTACCACAGCCTCATCTCTGATACGAACTCTCAGAAGCTGCATACGTCTAGGATCCTCTTTATAATTAATACCGCGCTCTTGTCCTATGCGGTCGAATTCTTCTATACCCTTTTTGATCTTCTGGACATTGGAATTAATGGCCTGAATCTTCTTAGCAAGAATCTCATATTCTGCTGAGCGCTCTATATCCACTCCAACAGAGACATTAGTAATTGTTCCAAATGAATTACCAATATCATTAACCTCGATGCCCTGAACTGCTGAAACATATCCTCCTATAATAGAAGCATTGTTACCGTTGAGTTCCACACGGCCATCGCATGAAATCTTACTCTTAAAGAAATAGTCTGCTGTAATATTACCCTCGCAGGAGATGATGGCATACTCAACGAACTGAGCTGTGATTGAGCCCTTGCATTCGATGACAGTCTTCTCGTTACCTTTTACCCCTGAAAGGAGGAATAAATCCTTGCCAGCATGGATGTCGCACTCCTCGATGAGGCCGTGGATAATGACATTGCCTGCTGCATCAATAATAGCTCCGTCATGCACACCACCGTGCACTATAACGTCACCATTGAATTTAATATTACCAGTCTCGATTCCAACATCTCCCTGCACCTCATGCACAGGAGATACTGAAATCTTACCCTGGTTAACCTCTATCTTACCTGTAAGCTTAGCGGTGTATGTTAGATTGTCATTAGATCTATCGAAACCTCTACCAATGAGTGGTGGCAGGTCTCTAACAGGCTTAGGCTCTAGAATCTGTCCTCTTACAGACATACCTCTACTGCCCTGCACTGCTGGATGATAAGTGGCAATTACGTCACCCTCCTGCACTGTCTCAATAGTCTTGATAGTCATATAGTCAGCTGTTCCATCTGGTCGGATGGTAGGCTTCCTATTAACTGATGTATCGAAATGATACTCGAAATATCCTGGGGTACCCTGTAACTGTGGATTGCCCTCGGCCACCACAATAGGACGGCCGTACACTGGATTCTCAGCAAGACGAGCTAATGCTTCCTGATCGATACCAAAGGTAACATTGGCGCTCTTTAAGAACCCAAGTAACTGACCAGCAGTATACTTAGGTACTTCATTCTTGCCATCAGGAATCTTGAAAGTCATTGTTGCTTCCAATCCGTCAGATGACACTTGAACTTTTGGTGCGAACATACTAGTAGGTTGTTGTGCCATAAGTCCCCCAAATACAAAAACCCGTGAAAAATCTGAATAATAAACTATATCAAGATAATTATATTAATTCTTGAGTATTTTGTCATGAATTTTTATATATTTGTGTGATATTTCATTGTTTTTTCACTTTTGATTTATTCAGCAGCCTTAACGCACTTAACTACTCTACTTGTACCGAGTCTGTGTGCACCTAAATCTAAGAACTTCTGAGCGTCCTCTAATGAACCGATTCCGCCTGCTGCCTTGATCTGCTTACCAGGAGCCATGTGCTCTGCCATAAGCTTGATATCCTCAAATGTAGCTCCGCCTGTAGAGAAGCCTGTAGATGTCTTAATGAACTCAGCATCTGACTTAGATACTACTTCGCACATCTTAATCTTCTCCTCGTCTGTAAGAAGACAACACTCGATGATAACCTTGAGAAGCTTACCCTTGCAAGCAGCCTTAATGGCATTGATCTCAGCAAGGACATCATCATAACGTCCTTCCTTAACCCAACCTACATTGATAACCATATCTACTTCTGTAGCACCGTTATCAACTGCATCTGATGCCATGAAGCACTTGGATGCTGTAGTTGCATAACCATTAGGGAAACCAATTACTGTACAGATTGGAAGATGTCCGCCCTGCTCCTTAACGTAATCTGCAGCCTGCTTAACGAAGCTTGCTGGAATACATACTGAAGCTGTCTCGTACTTCATTCCGTCATCAACAATTGCCTTAATATCATTCCATGTTGCGTCTACTCCAAGTAGTGTGTGATCGCATTTGCTTAAAATATTCTTAATATCCATATTTACCTCCTCGCCTGTTACACTCTCAAGCCTGAGTATTACTCCGTCGCGAGATTGGCTCCTTGAGTAACACTCAGAGCTTGATAGTTACAGGCTAACTTTAATAATTTTATTACTTCATGCTTGCGAGACGAGCCTCAACCTGGGCCATCATCTGCTCGTATTTTGCTAATTTCTCACGCTCCTCAGCTACCTTAGCCTCTGGAGCCTTGCTCATGAACTTCTCATTAGAGAGCATTCCACGTGAACGAGCAAGCTCTTTTTCAAGCTTTTCTTTTTCTTTGGTGAGTCGTTCCTTTTCCTTCTCAAAATCAACTAAGTCCTCAAGTGGAACAAAAAGTGTTGCATCAGGAATAACTGCTGATACTGCATCCTCACCGATGCCGCTCTTATCTGCCTGTACAAGTACATCTGTTGCACCAGCGAGGCCCTTGAAGATTGGAGTAATCTCAGTGAATATATCTCTAACCTCAGCATCCTCTGAAACGATGTAGATAGCAGCCTTCTTAGAAGGTGGCACATCCATATCTGTACGGAGCTGTCTCATGCCTCTGACTACATCCTTAGCACGCTCTACCTTAGCCTCATCAACTGAGTAATTCATAGCCTCATCATACTCAGGCCAAGCTGAGAGCATGATGGTCTCCTCATCGCTCTGAAGTGTACAGAAGATTTCCTCTGTGATGAATGGCATGAATGGGTGAAGCATCTTAAGGGCATTAGTAAGCGCGAACTTAGCTGTCCAAAGTGCAGCATTCTTGCTGGCTGTATACTCCTCAGAGTACATACGAGGCTTAACGATCTCGATATACCAATCGCAGAACTCGTCCCAAATAAAATCATATACCTTCTGAACGGCAATACCAAGCTCAAACTTGTCCATATTTTCAGTCACATCTTTAGCTAAAGAGTTCACTTTTGAAATAATCCACTTATCCTCTGTAGCAAGGTCAGCGCCAGCTGGCTCAGTTACCTGATTGTCAGCCAGGTTCATCATGATAAATCTAGATGCATTCCATACCTTGTTAGCAAAGTTACGGCT
>JAILNO010000123.1 GCA_024691465.1 Pseudobutyrivibrio sp.
TCGTGTTATGGAATTGGCCCTTAGAGTGGCAGAGGGCAATGCCTGCATGAAGCGAATTGTAGCAGCCCCTACTGCAGGTTCCTGTGGAGTGGTACCAGCTGTATTCATAGCAGCTCAGGAGAAGCTAGGACTTACTGATGAGCGTATGACTGAGGCTCTTTTTGTAGCTGCAGGTGTAGGTGAAGTCATAGCCGCTCGTGCTTCCTTAGCTGGAGCTGAGGGTGGATGCCAGGCCGAGATAGGTGCTGCTAGTTCCATGGCAGCGGCAGGCCTCGTATATCTTAAGGGTGGCGATGGTATTATGTGCGCTAATGCTGCAGCTCTTGCCCTTAAGAATCTACTTGGATTAGCTTGCGATCCAGTGGCAGGATTAGTTGAGGTACCATGTGTTAAACGCAATGTGTGTGGTGCCATGAATGCAGTTACTTCAGCTGAACTTACCATGGCAGGTATTGAGAGCCGCATACCAGCTGATGAGGTTTTTGATGCTATGAGTTCTATTGGTAAGAGCATGAGCCCTAATATTAAAGAGACTGGAAATGGCGGTGTGGCAGCTACTCCAACAGGCGAGAGAATTAAGAATTCACTATGACTTTTATCCAACCATTGAAAAATGATTTGTTTGGGCTAGAATATATTTAGAAACAAGAGAGGAGAATATATTCATGCAGTTTGAAACATTACAAAAAGATATGGTTGCAGCAATGAAGGCTAGAGATAAAGCTAGAAAGGATGCTATATCATCATTAGTTTCCGATGTCAAAAAGGCAGCAATTGATGCTGGTACCAGAGAAAACATAGGCGATGACCTTGTAGATCAGGTTATTCTTAAATCATTAAAGACAGCCAAAGAACAGCTTGATACATGTCCTGTAGACAGAACAGATCTTAAGGAAGAATATCAATTCAGATATGATGTTATCAAAGAATATGCTCCAGAAATGATGAGCGAAGATGAAATTCGCAAATTCCTATCTGAGAATTTTGCAGAAGTTATCGCTTCTAAAAATAAAGGTGGAATCATGAAAGAAGTTATGCCTGCCCTTAAAGGCAAGGCTGATGGTAAAGCAATCAATATGATTGTAGCAGAACTTTGTAAATAACATTAAACAATTATACCGCATGTATGACATGCGGTATAATTGTATAGTGGAGTTAATATTTGCTGAATTTTTGGACTTTGGGAGGGTAGAATAATGTCATTTAGAACATATATGTTTAAACGGATGGCGACTAAAGGGGATAAGAAAAGGGATGCCAAGCTAGTCGTGCCCGATAATATTACTATGGAGAGAGACATTAATTATCTAGGTAACGATGATGAATATAATCTACTTGATATCTATTATGAGAATCATACTGAGAGACTCCAGCCTACTATTGTTAGTATCCATGGTGGCGGATATATATACGGCACCAAGGAAGTATATAAGCATTATGGAGTTTATCTGGCAAGTCTGGGATATACTGTTGTTAACTTTAATTATCATTTGGCTCCTAAGGCTAAGTTCCCATCACAGTTACATGAGATTAATCAGGTAATGGAATGGATAGTAGCTCATGCTGAAGAGCATTTCATCGATGCTAATAATATTTTTTTGGTAGGAGATTCCGCTGGAGCTCAGATGTGTAGTCATTATGCAGCTATATATTCTAATCCAGAGTTTGAGAAGCTATTTCCTTTTAATGTACCTAAGGAACTTAAGGTTAGAGCGATTGCTCTTAATTGTGGTATGTACAAGTTTTCTCCAGATGCAGGTGGTGAGGGCAATGAGAAGTTCACTCAGGACCTGTACAATATGTACGTAGGTAGAAGCGACGATAACACCAAGGCTATGATAGATGTTATAGGTCATATCACTTCTGATTTTCCACCTACATATGTTATGACATCATACTATGATTTCCTTAGAGCTAATGCAGAGCCTATGTATTGCTTCCTTAAGAAAAAAGGAATACCAGTAGAATTCAAGTGTTATGGAAAGGAAGGCCAGGATTATATGGCTCATGTGTGCCATGTCAATATGAATTTAGATGAGGCTAAAAGAATCAATCAGGATGAAGTGAATTTCTTCAAAGAGTATATTGTTTAGCAAGAATTTATCACTTTAGCGTGAAAAAGTACTTGCAATTATTGAAAAAATATTTTATATTAGAGCACAAGACAAAGACGTCTAAAGAAATTTCCCGTAGTGGAAGTTTCTTTAGGCGTCTTTTTTTCGTATAAGTGGAAGGAGTAGCATACAATGGTAAATCATCAATTGGGTATGTATAACCCAGAATTCGAACATGACAATTGCGGTATTGGGGCGGTGGTTTCAATCAAAGGAATTAAGACTCACCAGACTGTATCAGATGCTCTTAAGATAGTAGAGAATCTAGAGCATAGAGCTGGTAAGGATGCCTCTGGAGAAACTGGAGATGGTGTAGGAATATTACTTCAGATTTCTCATAAGTTTTTCAAAAAAGCTTGTAAGGCAATTGGCATCGAGATTGGTGAAGAGCGTGAGTACGGCGTTGGAATGTTCTTTTTCCCACAGGATGAGCTTAAGAGAAAGCAAGCAATGAAGATGTTTGAAATCATTGTTGAGAAGGAAGGTCTTGAGTTCTTAGGTTGGAGAGATGTTCCTACCAAGTCTGAAATACTTGGTAAGATGGCGCTAGATTGTATGCCATATATATGCCAGGCCTTCATTAAGAAGCCTGCAGATTGTAATAAGGGATTAGATTTCGATAGAAAGTTATATGTGTCCCGCCGTGTCTTCGAGCAGACTGCAGAGAATACATATGTAGCATCACTTTCTAGCAGAACTATTGTATACAAGGGAATGTTTCTGGTTAATCAGCTTAGAATATTCTTTGAAGATCTATTGGATGAGGATTATGAGTCTGCCATTGCAACAGTGCACTCTAGATTCTCAA
The DNA here is from genome assembly GCA_024691465.1 of Pseudobutyrivibrio sp. The sequence goes on from JAILNO010000123.1 coordinate 2,923, forward strand.
CTAATACCAATCCTTCATGGGAGAGAGCTCATCCTAATAGATTCATAGTGCATAATGGTGAGATTAATACTATCAAGGGTAAT
>JAILNO010000126.1 GCA_024691465.1 Pseudobutyrivibrio sp.
CTTACCCTTAACGGTCTTCATAACGATTGCTGAAGGCATTCCCTTTGTCTCGCGTGCTTCCTTGAAAGCAGCTCTGAGCTGATCGAAATCATTACCATCAGCTACTTCGATTACATGGAAATTGAAAGCCTTGAACTTGTCTGGGATTGGGTATGGTGTGTTAACCTCGTCAACTGGTCCGTCGATCTGGAGACCGTTGTTGTCGACGATTACGCAGAGGTTGTCAAGCTTCTTAGCGCCTGCGAACATAGCTGCTTCCCATACCTGACCCTCCTGGATCTCACCATCACCGAGAAGTGTGTATACTCTATATGATTCATTCGAGAGCTTAGCTGAAAGAGCCATTCCTACTGCAACAGAGATTCCCTGTCCTAATGAACCTGATGAAGCATCAATTCCTGGTGTGTGCTGTACACATGGATGTCCCTGAAGATGGCTTCCGATGCTACGGAGTCCCTTCAAATCCTCTACTGGGAAAAAGCCTCTCTGAGCCAGGGCTGAGTAAAGACCTGGTGCTGTGTGACCCTTTGAAAGCACGAATCTATCTCTATCTGCCTTCTTAGGATTCTTTGGATCAATGTTCATCTCCTCAAAATAAAGGTAAGTGAACACTTCTGTTGCTGAGAGTGATCCGCCTGGATGTCCAGCTTTTGCTGCATGAACACCTTCAATGATGCCCTTGCGGACCAAGGTAGCTGTCTTCTTGAGCTCTTGATTTGTCATTTTTCTCCTCCTAAAAGTTACTAAACTTCTATTAATTATCTCATTTCATCAAGGGTAATTAACATGATATTCTTAATTGCCGATGAAATGGTAATTGCGTTTTCATGGAATCCAGCATTAGAAAATACCAGATAGAATGCATCTCCCTGTCTGTGTAGTTGCTTGGTCTTCTCGATGAGAGACTTAAGCTGTGCTACCTCGATAGGCTCCTTATTGTAATAGCACTGGGCAAAAATAGTGGCTGACTTGCCGTCACACTTGCCAAGGGAAACTAGATCGAAGCCGTCTGTAGTGCCAGCCTCGTCGTCATTCACCCACCAGTTACCAATCTCTTCCACGGTAAATGGAAGTAGGTTATTGTCACTCCTGTCACGTAAGTATTCAGCACAAATCTTGATGAATACTTCCTTCATATAATCATCGATACTCTCTATAATCTCGTCCCAGAGCCGGTCCACGGCTCCTGCCATGTACAAATCATAGTTGGAAACTATGTGCTTATACCAGAAAAGTGTGCTGGTATTGACGATAGAATATCTGGTCTTCTTCCTATTAGTAATCTCAGTAATGGCTGTGTCCTTGGTACATACGCCGATGGACATGAGAGAGTTAAGGTATGGCACTACCACGTCCTTAGGCTTCTCAACCTCTGCTGAGATCTGATTGACTCTGTTGAGTCCCTTAGCTAATGTGGCAAGCATATAGTTGTAATATGCCAGCTCTCTAAGCTCTGTGGACATAACCACTTCTGGATTAAGTCCTAAGCTTACCTGTCTATCTAAGAATAGCTTGATGGCTACGTCCTTAATCTTATCCTGTGAGGAAACTGTCTGTATGCCGAATTCCTCATAACCTTTTATCCCAAGGAGGGCGGCTGTACGGACTAGATTGTAAGGTATGCCTCCTGTGATTCCGTATAGAAATGCTGCTTCCTTAGGACTAGCGTCCCCGAAAAACTGGCAGGAATCATAGAATCCTAGTGGCTCCACCACTAGATCTAAGGCGATGTCATTCTTCCAAATGGCCTTCTTGCCCTTAATATATTTATCAACAAGCATAAATGCATCTGAACATAATATGAGCTTGACTGGAAGGTCCTTCCACTCACCTGTGATGTATTCATGCAGCTTCTTGTCGAAATCTGAATCTGCTTTTACGATATGTGGGTATTGATCAATGATGATAAGCTGCTTAGACTTAGCAGCGCGCTTTGATATTGCCTTACAGAATGACTCTGCATCCATAGGCTCTGTACTAGACATAGCCTGGCTGAGTCGCTCAAGCTGGTGCTTGCTGGTGGTCTCGTATGCCTGATAATACAGGGCATCCTTGTCCTTGGCAAACTCCTTAAGAAGTGCAGTCTTACCGACTCCTAATTGGCCAGAAATAACTGCAACAGAAGCACTATCCCCCTCGTAAAACCCATTAAGTTGCTCTATCTCGCTCTTACGTCCTTTAAACATAACACCTCTCCTTTGGCACGCTAAATGCGCGTGCAAATCCATGGTATCACGTTTCAACTAAGGATGCAATAATTTGGAGACTTTGATTATTTTGTTTTGATTACTCTAAAGTATTTTATGTTTTCCCAACCTTCTCTTCACTACTTTAGCATTATCACATTTTTTAATCAACCTTGTCATACGTTTTTTTACCTTTCCATGGCAAAAATATGCGATAGGTTTTTTGTCTAATTTGCTAGTTAGATACACTAAAGGCCTGCGTAACTTTTTACTGCAAAATAAAAGACCTGACGGCTGTCCTCCGTCAGGTCTGGAAACTGTCTATTAATCTACCTTGTATGCGTAGCCTTTCTCCTCGGCATTAGCATAGTTAACATAGCCCTTCTGTCTGTATGGGTGAGCCATCCATAATCTGTCGGCTGTGCCCTTCCAGTTAGCTGCATACTCAGCGCACTTGCCACATAGATGCTCAACTGGCTCCTCCTGTTCTACATCTGTAGAGTGAGCGCCTGAACGCTTAACCATCTCCTGAAGAAGCTCAGGGTTCTCAAGCATTGGACATGGACGAAGCATGTTGTCGTTAAATGGCTGTCCCTTTCTGTACTCCATGAAAAGTGGCTGCTGAAGTGCCTCAAGGAGTGTATTCTCTCTGATATTAGCACCAGAATAGTGGATAAATACGCAAGGCTCCACATCTCCCTTAGGGTTGATATGGCAGTAGTTACGTCCGCCAGCGATACATCCACCAACGAACTCACCATCATTCTGGAAGTCCATAACGTAGATCTCCTTACCGCCCTTGCGGCCTCTAACCTCACGAAGTCTATGATAAATATACTCTCTCTGCTCTGGTGATGGCATGAGCTCTGGTGTAGCATTCATACCTACTGGCATGAGATGGAAGTACCATGCGAACCTAGAACCGTGCTCGATGAGTAGATCGAAGAACTCATCAGATGTAACGGAATCCATATTCTTAGATGTGTAGCATACGCTGTTACCGAAGATCAAGCCATTCTCATGAAGAAGATCCATAGCGTGAAGGACCTTATTATATACGCCATCGCCTCGTCTGAAGTCGTTCGCATCCTCGAATCCTTCAAGTGAGATAGAGAGAGAAAGGTTACCAACCCTCTTCATCTCATCGCAGAATGCCTGGTCTACAAGTGTACCATTAGTGTAGCTGTGGAATGCGCACTCATTGTGCTTCTCACATAGCTTGATAAGGTCATCCTTTCTAACAAGTGGCTCGCCGCCTGTAAACATATAGAAAAAGATACCCAATTCCTTACCCTGTGTAACGATGCTATCTAACTCATCAAATGTAAGGTTGAGCTTGTGGCCGTACTCTGCTGCCCAGCATCCCTTACAACGAAGGTTACATGCACTAGTTGGGTCCATAAGAATAAGCCATGGGATGTTACAACCGTACTTCTCTCTGTTCTCTCTGATCATCTTAGTTCCCTTGAATGCTGCCTGGTAACCAAGATTGAGTGCGGTCATCTTAGCAACGTGTGGATCTGTCTCCTCAAGAACTCTTGTGATATAATGCATCCACTTAGAGTCCTCCTCATTGATCAAATCTCTAGCTCCAGCGAATGCTCCTGAACGGAATCCCTTGTCACTTCCACCCATCATCTTCTCTGTTAAATCAACTATCTTAAGCAGATTCTTCTTAGGATCTTTCTTGACATTCTTTAATACTCCGTCGATAGCAGCGCCAAAAGCTGCACGTTCAACACTATCCTTTACTCCCATTTGTTATTCCTCCATTTCTAATAACCTAATTTTAGTATAAATCTCTCAACTATTTCTTCTATATACAAAGCTTTTTTTCTGTTTTTTCAATTTATACATTTATTGTTTTTTGTATACAATTAGGCTACACTATTCTCTTTTTCTTTATTCTTGGCCTATTATGGTATAATTAAGTAAAATTTAAGTTAACCTTTATTAGTTATAGGAGATTTTATGCCTGGTTTTATTACACATTTAGAGTTCGGGGAGCAGTCATTTTCTTTTATAGATTCTGCAGACACCAGAGATTTGCTAGAGAAGCACTTCACTTCATTTGGCCTTGGATTAGAGGGTCCTGATATTTTCTTTTACCATATTCCAGCGTATCTTTTTTACAAAAAGAATATTGGAAATGTTATGCATCGTCAGAGTGTTATGCAATTCTTTGACAATCTATTCGACGCTAGGAATACCTTCGATGATACCCACAGCCGTCGCATATGTGATGCTTATATTATAGGATTCATGGGGCACTACTCGCTTGATATTACTTGCCATCCATATATATATTTCAAGAGCAATCACTTCGATAATCTCAAGAAGAGCGGTATCTATGACTTTGGCAAGCACGTATCACTTGAGACTGATATCGATCACGAGGTGCTTATGCACTACAAGAATCTGCTGCCTAGCCAGTTCGATTACGCCGCAGCAGTTAATCCTTCTGATAATGAGAAGAGAGTGATTAGTAC
>JAILNO010000133.1 GCA_024691465.1 Pseudobutyrivibrio sp.
CATCTCAAGGCTAACCATGGATTTATTAAGTTTCTTGTAAAGAGTAGCATCCTCATCTAGTACATAGGCAATACCACCCGACATACCTGCGGCGAAGTTCTTGCCTGTCTCTCCTAGTACTACCACGCGTCCACCTGTCATATACTCGCAACCGTGATCTCCGCAGCCCTCAACTACCGCTGTGGCACCTGAATTACGGACTGCGAATCTCTCTCCAGCCACACCATTGATGAAAGCTGTACCGCTGGTTGCGCCATAGAGCGCTACGTTACCAATGATGATATTCTCATCCTCTTTGTATGTAGCCTTAGCAGATGGATATACTATCAGCTTACCTCCTGACAGACCCTTGCCGAAGTAATCGTTAGAATCACCCTCTAACTCAAGTGTAAGTCCCTTAGGAATGAAGGCACCGAAGGATTGTCCGCCAGCACCATGACACTTAACCTTATAGGTATCCTCAGTCAAATCCTCACCATATTTTCTAGTGAGTTCAGCACCTAATAGTGTTCCCAGGCTTCGATCTGTATTGGCAATATCCACCTCGACTTCCTTGCTCTCTCCTGCATCAATAGCAGACTTAAGCTTCTTAAGAAGTACCTTCTCATCGATGGTCTTCTCAAGCTCGAAGTTATATACATTTTTATTGTTATATGAGATCTTCTCACCCTCGAAAGGATTGTTAAGTACAAGGGATAGATCCACCTTGCTATACTCATTCTTCTTGCAATCATCTTTCACCTTGAGAAGGTCAGTTCTACCGCAGAGTTCATCCACAGTCTTGCAGCCTAACTGCGCCATATATTCACGTAACTCCTGAGCGCTGAACCTCATGAAATTAACCACATATTCTGGCTTACCCTTGAATCTCTTCCTAAGCTCAGGGTTCTGTGTTGCCACACCTACAGGGCATGTATCCAGATTACATACACGCATCATCACACAACCCATAGTTACAAGTGGAGCTGTAGCAAATCCAAACTCCTCTGCACCTAGAGCGCAAGCTATAGCTACATCACGGCCACTCATCAGCTTACCATCAGTCTCGATTACCACCTTATTCCTAAGGCCATTCATAGTAAGAGTCTGGTGAGCCTCAGCTAGACCTAACTCCCATGGAAGCCCTGCATTATGGATAGATGACTTAGGAGCTGCACCAGTTCCTCCGTCATATCCAGAGATAAGTATTACCTGAGCACCAGCCTTGGCAACACCTGATGCAATAGTTCCAACACCTGCCTCTGATACAAGCTTTACAGAGATACGTGCATCCTTATTGGCATTCTTTAGATCATAGATAAGCTCAGCCAGATCCTCAATTGAATATATGTCGTGATGAGGTGGTGGCGAGATAAGAGCTACACCAGGGGTAGATAAACGAGTCTTAGCTATCCATGGATATACCTTCTTACCTGGCAGATGTCCTCCCTCTCCAGGCTTAGCACCCTGAGCCATCTTAATCTGAATCTCTTTAGCAGATACTAAATACTTACTGGTAACGCCGAATCGTCCAGAGGCAACCTGCTTAATCGCAGAACAACGGTTGAGACCATCTGCACCGATTTCGAATCTGGATTCCTCTTCTCCGCCCTCTCCAGAATTAGACTTGCCGTGAAGCATATTCATAGCAATAGCCATAGTCTCATGGGCTTCCTTGGAGATAGATCCATAGCTCATAGCTCCAGTCTTAAATCTGGTTACAATAGAATCCACAGATTCTACCTCATCTATACTGATAGATTTCTTAGGATACTTGAAATCTATCAAGCTGCGAAGGTTACGAACATTATCTTCCTCATTAACAAGGGCTGTATATTCCTTGAAGGTATTGTAATCACCTGTCCTTGTTGCAAGCTGAAGTAGGTGAATTGTTGCAGGATTATATAGGTGCTCCTCTGCACCTGAGCGCATCTTATGCTGACCTCTAGAGTCAAGAGTATCATCCACATCAAGTCCTAGTGGATCGAAGGCCTTTGAGTGCTGTCTTTCCACATCTGATTGGATATCAGACAGAGTTATTCCACCTATTCTCGATATAGTTCCTGTGAAATACTTGTCTATTACCTCTGAGCTAATACCTATCGCCTCGAAGATCTTAGCACCCTGGTATGACTGCACTGTAGATATACCCATCTTAGATGCAATCTTAATAATTCCATTAATAACCGCTTCATTATATGCATCTACAGCAGCATGATAATCCTTCTTAAGCTGTCCCTTTTCAATAAGCTCTCCTATGGTCTCTTGAGCTAGATATGGGTTGATAGCTGAAGCACCATAGCCTAACAATGTGGCAAAGTGATGCACTTCTCTAGGCTCTCCTGACTCTAGGATTACAGAGAGTGATGTCCTCTTCTTAGTCTGAACCAAATGATGCTGAACTGCAGCCACTGCAAGTAGTGATGGAATAGCCACATGATTCTCATCCACGCCTCTGTCAGATAGGATGATAATATTAGCTCCCTCTCTGTTTACTCTGTCCACTTCCACATATAAATGCTCAATTGCTTTTTCTAGAGATGTATTCTTATAGTAGATGATAGGTACAGTCTCTGCCTTAAGACCAGGTACCTTCATGGACTTAATCTTCATTAGGTCAGTAATTGTAAGAATAGGATTGTTAATCTGAAGCATATTACAGTTCTCTTCAGTCTCCTCTAACACATTACCAGCTGTTCCAAGATATATAGTTGTAGCAGTAACTATCTCCTCACGAATTGAATCGATAGGTGGATTAGTTACCTGGGCAAAT
>JAILNO010000187.1 GCA_024691465.1 Pseudobutyrivibrio sp.
ATCAAGCTTCTCTAGTATAGAGGATAGATAATTACGAACGGTACCCTCTGAAAGGAAGAGCTTAAGGGCAATTTCTTTGTTGGAGAAGCCCTCAGCCACCAGCTGAATTACTTCGTATTCTTTCTCGGTAATATCGCAGGACTGGTAGTCGAAGCCATCAGAGTGGGAAGCTGACATCAGCGTAGGAAGCTTGTCCACTATAGCACCTCCGAACACGCTCTGGCCATTAAGCGCAGCAGTAAGAGCTGCGGGTAGTGATTTGTAATCCTGCTTGAGAAGATATCCCTTCACGCCTAGTTTCAGAGCCTTGACGATATATTCATCATCTGAAAAAGTGGTGAGGAAGAGGATGATTGCATCTGGATGACTTTTTAAGATAGCCTCAGCCGCCTCTAATCCGTTCATATCATCCATACGAATATCCATCAGTAGCAAGTCAGGGCGTAGCTCATCATAGAGAGTGATAGCCTCCCTGCCGCTATTGCCTTTGCCCACAATAGTGAAATCAGAGTCGCTTGAAATAATCATTTCCAAGGACATTGTAATCAATTCATCATCATCAACGAGTAGTATTTTCTTAGACATAATTCCCTCTCATTATTCTGCGTGATTGTATGGTAGTCTTGCGAATACCGTGAATCCATCATTGGTGTAAAAATATACGTCTCCGCCGCAGGCTTCGGCGCGCTGCTTCATATTGCTGAGACCAATCCCCTCTATATGCATATCCTTAATAAGAAGCTTGGTCTTGGAATCTATGACTCCATTGTCGGAGACTGATAGAGTACAGAAGGTCCTGTTCTGGTGAAGGATGATGGAGACGGTATCACCATTAGAATGCTTGATTATATTGGTGATAGATTCTTTAAGAATTCCTATTAATGACAGCTTCACTAATTTAGGTAAATTATCACTAAAATCTAAATCTGTATTTACGGTATAATCTTCTAACTCACTTATCATTTCATCAAAGTTACGAGATAAGTCGATTGAGTCGTCATGCAAATCATGTACACTGGCACGCATCTTAGCCATAGAATCATCTAAGGTATCTGCCAACATCTCAAGCTGTGGCTTCAGACTCTCATCCTTATTGACAGTCTGGATAGCACCCAGTAGCAGGATGGCACGACTTAGCATATGGCCTACATTGTCGTGAATCTCTCTGGCAATACGATTGCGCTCATTGAGGGTGGCCAAGTGGACCTGCTGATCCTGTTCTTCAAGCAGAAGACTATTCTGCTTACGCAAAATGGACTCAAGCTCTATACTGTCGTCCCTGATACGATGCAGATTGTGTTGAAAACTGGTCATTTTTCTATATAAGACAGTGGATAAACCAGTAGATAATAGAGCAAGAATAGTGACGACGGTAAGAAGTATGAACTCACCAGGTTTAGCCGTAAGATAATAAATAATTAGAAGCACAAATGGAAGTAGAGCTAAACCATCTGAAAGCTTCTTATTGCTTATAAGAATGGTAATCTCCAGTAGTAGGAAAACAGAAACAGACATTACGACTGAAGTAGTCGTAATGCCTTTAATGTTAAATAGAATAGATAGTTCAATTGCTGCAAGTAGTCGGATTAACACATCATATAGCATATTGTTCTCTTTTCTTAGAAATAATTAGCCCTGCTACGAAGAAAATAATTGCAAAAATTAATTGTATCAATAGGTACTGAATAAATTGAGGACTAATAACCTGTCCTGCAGAGTGATTGTCGATGTAATCAGCAGCTGTGACGTACCAGTATAATGGAAGGAAATGAGCTGCTTTAATAATTTTGTCTGTAAGGAATTCCATAGGTACGAACACGCCGCATAGGAAGCTCATGGAGAGGACTATCATGTTAGAGACCATATTGACAGTATTCTCATCCTTGGCAATGGAACCTACGAAATATGCAAGGCCTATTCCAATAAACATGAGTGTAAACATATTCAAGGCATAATATCCGAACTTGTCTACATCAGATATAATACTTCCGCTGATACCTGTAAAAATTACGAGTGAGGCGGTGAGTCCTAGACCTATAACAAGCACGGCACTGATAAGGCCAGCGTATCTTTTTACAAATGGCATACCGCTAACTGCAATCCTGTTCTTAGAGTCCGGCTCCTTCATATAATTAAGGATTGAACCTATACATACAGCTAAGAGCATGAGCAGTGAGTACGCGCAGAAGATAAACATCCTTGCCAACTTGGAAGTAGAAGAGTGATTATCCTCTGAGATAATATTGGCACTGATACCGTTAAGCTCTTCCATAGATTCCTGTGTGAGCCTAATGGCATCTGCAGTGTCATATCCACTATTCAAATATACCACAATATCAGTTAGATATGTACGAATCTTCTCAGTCATGAGATAACCAGCAGCTGATTGATTGTTGGACATGTACTCTAGAGAATCGTCGGAATGTCCAGATAATACATCCTCCTCGAATCCCTCTGGAATAATAATTGCATAACTATATATATCGAAGCGTAGATTATCATTAATCTCACGCAGATCTTCAGAACCTGCATCTGTAAGAATCTGAGTGGAATCTACATAGTCCACTAAGGCATGGCTAAGAGTTGAGTCATCGTAATCCAGGATAGCCACCTTTATAGCGGAGTCCTCGTATACTTTCTCGGATGAATCCGCCATCATAGCTCCCTGCATGGTGCCAAAAAGGATGAACACAGACATGTACACTATGATTGTGACAGCGTAAGAGCGGAGTGATTTAATTGTTGCTTTAAAGATAGTCATAATTCCTCCTTCTCAGTGAGAATGCACTGATGATAAGACATGTAGCAATCATAATAGTCATGATAAGTATGTCGGTGTAATAATCCTTGGTCTTGCCGTAGTTGGAAACGACGTATAGGCAATCCGTAAATACCGAGGCAGGATTGATTTTATTAAGGATAGGTGCATGATACTGAATAATCTGTTGCATAGCACCGAACATAAGCCCGCTGAAGAATGAGCACACCATCGACACAGTCAGTGGAATCATGGACAGTAGGATGTGGTTAGTAACTAGGGAGCCTATAAGTATTCCTATGGCGATTCCCAGAGCACTACCTACAGCAGAAACCCATATAATATTAAGTACTGAGGTGCCGAAGGTAAGGCCTAGCACATATTCGATATAGATGATAACTACGGCATTGGAACAGGCCTGAAGCAATGTACCTGCCAGTATGCCTGTGACTACAGCCATTAGCTTGTGACCAGGGGCGCACTCGAATCGCTTGCCCACCTCACTGATATTGGCGCAGATGGAGGAGAGCATGGCAGTGCTTATCCAAGAGCCGAAGAGGGAAGTCATGGCGATGAGAGCGTAGAAGTATTGCATGTGCTGTGATACTCCTGAGCCGAAATCATGCTTGGTAATAGGTGCTATATTGCTTGCGATTACTTTGGTAGCAGCATCAATATTCTCCAAATGGTCGGTGGCCACATTGTTTATGGTGATTAAGTAATTCTGATATTCCTTCACTACTTGTGTCAACGAAGTGGAAGCTAGGCCGTTAGAAGCTACGTAGATCTCCACATCATCAGCAGTCTCCACATAGAATCCATCAATCTCCTCCTCATCTAAGGCTTCCTCAGCCTGATTGTAGGAGTCAAAGTAAGTGATTTCTAGTATCTGTTCGTGGTATTTGGTCTTTTTTGCAAGATCCTCAATGACTGACTTGAAACCAGGTGAATCCATCTGAGACTCATCTACATAACCCACCTGTAACACACTGAAAGAATCAGGATCATCTGTTAGCATATTACCGAATCCTAGGAAGAAAGCGGTGGCGAGTACTATAGGAAAAAGGAAGTTCCAACCCACGATCCACTTGGTTCGAAGAATCATCTTAAGTTGATAAATAAACAATCGTCCAAACATTAATCGCGTAGCTCCTTTCCAGTGATTTCCAGGAATACGTCATTGAGAGTAGGTAACTCAGTAGTAACTCTTCCAAATGGTACATTTTCCTCTGAGAGGTAGTCGATGATATGGACTAGATTATGGTCTCCACCATCGCAATGTATAACCAGATCATCCCCTACTGCCTTCACATCATATACATGGTTGATTTCCTCGATACCGCGGATGATATGCTCGCTATGAGTAGGAAGTCCCACTCGGATAGTCTCACGCTTCTTAAGGGTGGATTTGAGCTCAGCGGAAGTACCGCCTGCCACATTCTTACCGTGGTCCATGATCACGATACGGGTACATAATTCCTCAACCTCTTCCATATAATGGGAAGTATAGATGATTGTGGCACCCTGACGATTCATCTGGCGGATTCCCTCCAGGATTGAGTTCCTACTCTGAGGGTCTACAGCAACTGTAGG
>JAILNO010000157.1 GCA_024691465.1 Pseudobutyrivibrio sp.
ACCATAGAAGAGAATATGATCAATTACAGTTATATGCTTCAGAAGTCCAAGGACTTAGATGAGGTTCAGACTGGATTGATTATGATACTTGCTGACTTAGTAGAGAATAGGGATTCTTCAACAGGAGACCATATCAGAAAGACAGCTACCTATACTGGAATTATTATGTATAAGATGAGAGAGCTGGGATACTACAGTGATATACTTACTGAGGAATATATGGCTAATGTTATTAAGGCGGCTCCACTTCATGATATTGGCAAGATACAGATATCAGATACTATTCTTAATAAGCCAGGTAGACTTACTGATGACGAATTCGAGATTATGAAGAGACACACCCTGTATGGCGCTGATGTAATAGACCAATGTATCGCTACACTCCCTAGGGCCAACTTCTTAATAGAGGCTAAGAACGTAGCAGAATACCATCACGAGAAATGGAATGGTAAGGGCTATCCTCATGGACTATCAGGGGAGGATATTCCACTATCTGCCAGGGTGATGGCTGTTGCTGATGTGTTTGATGCCTTAGTATCTAAGCGTATATATAAGGGACCATTTCCCTTTGAGGAAGCTGTGGATATGATTATTGCCGATTCAGGAACTCACTTTGACCCTAAGGTAGTAGATGCTTTTTCAAAAGCAACTGATGAAATAAGGCTTGCTAAGGAACATTTCGATAATAGGAGAATAGATAAATGATAGTTGCTGGAAAGCATATATATCTATATGGAGAAAAGAAAGAGGCCGCCCCTCTTGTGATAGTAAATACATTTCAAGGAGATGGAAGCGATATATACTTAGCCTTGAGAGAAATGACTGACAGATTGTATTGCCTGGCAGTTATTAGTGATATAGAATGGGATGATGAAATGTCTCCATGGGAAAGCCCGGCGCTAAGTAAGCATGACAGTCCATGCACTGGTGGAGCAGATAAATATCTAATTACACTTACCAAGGATATTATTCCAGCGATTAAGAATGAACTGCAATATGAACCTGATGAAATAATTATCGCAGGATATTCTCTCGGAGGACTATTTTCTATTTACAGTCTTTATAAGACAGATGTATTTACTGCAGCGGTGAGCGCCTCTGGCTCCATGTGGTTTCCAGGTTTTGTGGAGTACACCAGGAAGAATGATTTCTGCAAAGTGCCGAAGAGAGTATATTTCTCCTTGGGAGATAAGGAAGCCAGAACCAGGAACCAGATATTATCTGCAGTTGAAGATAATACTATAGAGATTTATGAAAGCTTCAAGAGTAGAGGAATAGATACGATTTTTGAATTAAATCCAGGTAATCACTTTAAGGATGCAGACAGGCGTCTGGCCAAGGGAATAGCCTGGGTATTGGATTAAATTAGCAGGAGGAAAAGCATATAAAAACTCAAAGTGTAATGACAAAAATACTATTCGTATGCCACGGCAGTATCTGTAGATCGCCTATGGCTAAGTATGTAATGCAGGATATAGTTAATAAGAGAGGAATGGCAGATCAGTTCTATATTGATTGTGCGGCCATGACTTATGAGGAGATAGGCAATCCAGTATATCCCCCAGTACGACAGTTACTTAACAGTAAGGGGATAGATTGTAGTGGATATCAGGCTCGTCACATTAGGAATGATGAGTATAGAGAGTTTGATTATATTATAGGTATGGATGCTGAGAATATGAGAGACTTAACTCGTGAGTTCGGTGCCGATCCCGATGATAAGATATATAGACTGTTAGACTTTACAGATAGGCCACGAGATATAGATGATCCATGGTATACTCGCCAGTTTGATGTATGCTACGACGATGTGTTAAGAGGCTGCGAGGGATTGCTTTATAGTATTTTTACTTAATCGTTTACGAAATGTTTACGAAACTATTGACAGCCTTATATAAACATGATAAATTCTATATCCGTAGTGTGTAACTTGTAACCAATCAAGGCACGAACTATGCATAATATTTTAGTATTTATGTGGGTTCGTGTCTTTTTTTATACCCATCTTCGCATTAGACACTCCTTCATAAGTACGGACATTAATGTATAGTAAGGAGTAATTCAAATGAAAGACAAAATTTTTGCAGTATTGCAGCGTGTAGGTCGTTCCTTCATGCTCCCAATCGCAATCCTTCCAGTAGCAGGTTTGTTACTTGGAATCGGTGGTTCATTCACCAACACAACAATGCTTGAGACATATCATCTCACAAAGGCATTGGGACCTGGTACAGTAGGTAATGCTATCTTAACTGTTATGTCTAATGCAGGTGACATAGTATTCGGTAACTTACCAATTATCTTCGCAATCGGTGTAGCAATCGGTATGGCGAAGAAGGAGAAGGAAGTAGCAGCACTCGCAGCAGCTATCGCTTTCTTAATTATGCACGCTTCAATCGGCGCTATGATTACAATTCATGGTGGTCCTGAGGCATTACTTGAGGGTGCAACAGCTTCAGTTTGTGGTATCACTTCATTACAGATGGGTGTATTCGGTGGTATGATCGTAGGACTTGGAGTTGCAGCTCTTCACAATAAGTATTATAAGATCCAGCTTCCACAGGTATTATCATTCTTCGGTGGTACTAGATTCGTTCCTATCATCTCAGGTTTGGTATACACATTAGTTGGTATCTTAATGTTCTTCGTATGGCCATTCGTACAGCAGGGTATCTACGCAGTAGGAGCTGTTGTTCTTGATTCTGGTTATGCTGGAACATGGGTATATGGACTTATGGAAAGACTTCTTATTCCATTTGGTCTTCACCATGTATTCTACCTTCCATTCTGGCAGACAGCTGTTGGTGGAACACTTGAGGTTGGTGGACAGCTTGTAGAGGGTGCACAGAACATCTTCTTTGCACAGCTTGCTGATCCTACTGTTGAGCACTTTGCAGTTTCAGCTACTAGATTCATGTCTGGTAAGTTCCCACTCATGATCTTCGGTCTTCCTGGAGCGGCACTTGCTATGTACAGAACAGCTCTTCCTGAGAAGAGAAAGGAAGTTGGTGGACTTCTTCTTTCTGCAGCACTTACATCAATGCTTACAGGTATCACAGAGCCAATCGAGTTTACATTCCTTTTTGTAGCTCCACTTCTCTATGGTATCCACTGCGTATTCGCTGGTGCAGCATACATGCTCATGCATATGTGTGGCGTAGGTGTTGGTATGACATTCTCTGGCGGACTTATCGATTTAACACTCTTCGGTATCTTACCTGGTAATGCTAGAACTAGCTGGATCTGGGTACCAATCGTAGGTGTTGGATACTTCATCGTTTATTACTTATTATTTAGCTTCCTTATTAAGAAGTTAGATCTTAAGACACCTGGTCGTGACGCTGAAGAGGAAGTTAAGCTCTACAGACGTAGCGATTACAATGCTAAGAAGGAATCTGTTTCTGATGAGACATCAGAGAAGATTACTAATGGTTTAGGTGGCAAGGCTAACATCTCTGATGTAGATTGCTGCGCTACTAGACTTCGTTGTACAGTACACAAGGCTGAGCTTGTTAACGATGCTCTTCTTAAGAGCACAGGAGCTTCAGGTGTTGTACATAAGGGTAACGGTGTTCAGATTATTTATGGACCACACGTTACAGTTATTAAGTCAAACTTAGAAGATTATCTTGAGACAGCTCCTAATGTAGAATATAATGGAGCCAATGAAGTAGCTTCTGAGGAGGCTAAGGCTGAGGAGACAAGCGAGCCAGCTGGTAAGCTTGTTAAGACAGTTGTTTTAGGTAGCCCACTTTCTGGTACAGCAGCAGACCTTTCAGAGACACCTGATGAGGTATTTGCTCAGAAGATGATGGGTGAGGGTGCAGTAGTAACACCTGCTAATGGTAAGGTATGTGCACCAGCTGATGGTACTGTAGTATTTGTTTTCGATACTAAGCATGCAATTGGTTTTGCTACAGATGATGGAGTTTCAATGCTTCTTCACTTCGGTATTGATACAGTTAAGCTTCAGGGACAGGGATTCAATGTTCTTGTTACTGCAGGACAGAAGGTTAAGAAGGGTGATGTATTAATGGAGGCAGATTTAGAGTATATTTCTAACAATGCTCCTTCTATTGCAACACCAGTTATTTGTACAGAGTTAAAGAATAATCAGAAGGTTCGTCGCCTTGCAGACGGCGCAATTAATGCTGGGGATGATTTACTCGCAGTAGACTTCTACGAGTAAATCTTATAGGAGTCT
>JAILNO010000019.1 GCA_024691465.1 Pseudobutyrivibrio sp.
CTGGATGCTCTCCTGAATGATAGATGTCTTGTTAGTCTGATTCTCAATAGCTTCAGCTGTGTTCTTAGTTCCTTCTACGATCTCATTAACAGAATCATGAACTGTCTTCATAGAATCATTAAGCTTAGCAGATACTTCATTCGCCTCAACGAACTTAGCATTGAGCTGCTCAGCTAAATCAACGATGCTCTCAGATGTCTCCTTGATATCCTCAGCATGTTCTTTAATAGTATCAAGAGTCTCTGTAGTCTGTCTGCGCTGTTGCTTACATACAATAACAGCAATAGTACAAGCAATCACACTGAATACCATCTCAGTAATTAAGTCATTAACTGAGATAAGTCCCTTGTTTATTTCAATAAGTCCAGATGTAAGTACACAGAAGTTAGCAATGAAACAACCTATTCTAACTGTGGAAGCCTCGCCATATATCATAACTATGAGGATGATAGTATACATGAATATGTACATATTGGTATCTGTAGGAAAGTAGATATTAAGAATGAAAAGCACTACCATAGATAATGTAATAACATACTTGTATTTGTACTTAGTTCCAAAGGCTACTGCCCCCACCTGGAATAGTATTACAGCAGCCACTGCTACTACTAATCTAACAATGTCTAGAGCATTGACCCCGTCTAGAATTAATGCCCTAACTGCGAAAAAAATAAGCGCTAGACATGTGATTGTTCCACAATATCTGGCTAATCTATTCTTCTCTGTC
This sequence comes from Pseudobutyrivibrio sp., assembly GCA_024691465.1. The sequence continues at coordinate 728 of JAILNO010000019.1, forward strand.
ATCTGCCTGGTTTCGATTTCCATTTTCTCGCTTTCTGCACCCATATAAATGTCCTCCATTAATAGTATCATTTTCTAAGATCCCTCTTCATCAGATGAACAGGAACCTATTATTTAAGTAATGAATATAGTAAAATAAGGATATTAAAATTGTGTGAAAATAGTTATAGACAACCGATTTTTCACAAATTAGCCCCTCACTTTCACTATTTTAACATTTTAATCTAAAAAAATATATGAATATAAAAATTTTTACTATTACTCATAAAAAATTTGATATTCCGACGGATTCTACATATATTCCCCTACAGGTAGGTGCAGCCACCCATGAGCATCTTGGGTACCTCACAGACGACACTGGTGATAATATTTCTCATCTCAATTGCTACTACAGCGAGCTTACAGGTGCCTACTGGGTATGGAAGAATGTTACCGATGCTGACATAGTTGGCATCTGTCACTACAGGCGCTTCTTACTTAACGACCAGGAGTTAATTTTTACCGCAGGTGAGATAGGCAAGCTACTTGAGACCTATGATATACTGACTAGTAAGAGCCTGGATCTGAACTTCACCTACTACTATGGCTTCGGGGAGAATCACTCCAGGGATGATCTTGATAAGACCATGGAAGTCATTAGGGATATGTATCCTGATTTCTATCCACTTTTTTATAAAAGAATTAACGAATGCCACACATATTTTGGTAATATTATGTACTGTAGGAAGGCACTATTTGATGAATATTGCAGCTTCCTCTTTCCTATATTTGAGGAGCTACATAAGCATCTTAACCTAGATAGTTACGACGATTATCATCGCAGGCTCTACGGCTTCATTTCAGAGTTCATCCTATTCGTCTGGTGCGAATATAAGGGACTTAAGGTTAAGGAATGCAAGGTAGGCTTCGTGGGTGAGAAGACCGAGACCAGAGAGGTTAAGCTAGAGCTTGATAGGCTTCTTAAGCTAGGAGACATCACTGGTGCTAAGTCATACTTCCTTCAGGTGCACAAGAATCGTCCTGACATCCTTATGGAAGCCAGCGATATCACTTGGGAGCTTCATCTCATACTTGAGATTATATCCATATCCGAGTTCGAGCTGCTCAACCTAGGGCAGATTATGGCTCCTATCAATCTTCCATTTGCCGAGATGATTGCCTGGATCAGAGCTCTCAACAAATCAATCACTAACAACACTGCCATCTGCGATGAGCATACTAGTGAGTACGCTATCTATGTAGCTCGCAAATTATATGGCAAGCAATAGAGGTATATTATGGCTAAAAAAGACGACAAAACTAACGTAATGCGACTACTTGATCAGAAGAAGATTAGCTATGAGCACTTCTCGCTGGAGGATGCCGACGGGCTCTCAGGAGAAGAGATTGCTGACAAGCTCTCTGAGAATCCTGCTCAAGCCTTCAAGACCCTCGTCACAACAGGCAAGACAGGCAATCACTATGTGTTCGTAGTGCCTGTGGCCGCTGAGCTGGATCTTAAGAAAGCAGCCAGCGCTGTATCAGAGAAGTCCATCGAGATGCTTAAGCAGAAGGACCTCCTTCCACTCACAGGCTATGTCCACGGGGGATGCTCTCCTATCGGCATGAAGAAATTCTTCACCACAGTAATCGATGCTACCGCATTAGAATTCACCGAGATATATTTCTCAGCTGGCAAGGTAGGCCACCAGGTCAAGATTGCCATCGCTGATATTGATAAGATAATTAAGGTCTCTTACAGTGATATCACTAAGTAACCCAGAGACTTATTTGGAGGATATTGATGAACACCACTGTCGAAACAAGAGCCAAGTACTACTCCATGAATTGGATGCGCGTACTTGCCTTTGTATTTATTATTGTCTACCACTACATGGTAGAGCTGGAGCTTAGGGGCAATTACAATTTCCATGAAAGCTCCATCTATTACATGAATAACAATTTCCACATAGCAATCCTGGGCGTGAGCATGTTCTTCATGATTTCCGGCGCAGGGCTGATGCTCTCCAGCCGTAAGCACTGGGACATTAAGGAGTTCTACCGCAAGAGATTCACTAAATTACTCATACCTTTTTACATAGTTGAGCTCATAGCGCTGCTATTCACCTACTCCTTCCACTCAGACTGGATTGCAGGCTTCACTTTTTACAACAAGCGCTATCTGATATTTAACCTCCTTGGCATGGATGGTTACTTCGAGCAATATATGGATACCTTCTCTCTACATGTAGGAGAGTGGTTCTTAGGTGCACTTATCATGCTCTATGTAGTCTTCCCAATCTTCAGGTACTTCATGGAGAAGAATCGCTACATCACAATCGTAGTTGCCACCATATATTACCTGGTGCTAGTTTATTCCAATATCATCCCAGAGTCACCATGGACCAATGTATTTGTTAAGGCCTATGATTTCATCTTAGGAATGTTCCTCATCATAGAGTTACCTCGTATCCTTTCTCGTAAAAAGTTACGATTAGCTCTACTTGTCATAACCCTGGGACTTATTGTATTTGCTATCAGCTATACAGGCATACTGGCCACCCCAATGGTTATTAACAATCTAGTTCTGGCCTTAAGTTTCTTCGTATTCTTCTTCACTCTAGAGGATATAATTGCTAAGGCTGCTTGGGCTAATAAGGGAATCGATTGGATATGTGGTATTTCCTATGAGATATTCTTAGTGCATCATGTGATTATCTATTTCTTCGGGGATATTATAAAGGGACAGTTGATGCCTATCACCCGTATCGGACTGATACTTATGTGTGAGATTATTGTTATGATTGCCTTCGCTCTGTTAGTTAAGGCCATCAATCCTAAGCGTTAATATATTGCAAATAAAAAGAGTCTAGCCTGAACTAGACTCTTATTTATTAATTATTTAGCCTCTGCCTTAAGCAATGCTACGATCTCCTTCGCTGTGGTAAGGTTAAGAACCCTTTCAGCTAAAGCATCTGCTTCAGCCTTAGACCACTTGGAAATAGTTGCACGTGCTGTAAGCACAAGTACTGGGTTGACACTATATTCCTTCAAGCCAAAGGAAATTAATAGTGGAATCATAAGTGGATCAGCTGCTGCCTCACCACACATACCTACTGTGATACCTGCTGCATTACCTGCCTCAATAATGTTCTTAATAGAACGAAGTACTGCTGGCTGGAATGCTGAATAGAGGTAAGCCACATTAGCATTGCCTCTGTCAACGCTCATAGTATACTGAGTTAAATCATTAGTACCGATTGAGAAGAAATCAGCTTCCTTAGCAAGCATATCTGCAATAAGAGATGCAGCTGCGGTCTCAACCATGCAACCTACCTCAATATTCTCATCGAACTTAATGCCTTCTGCCTTAAGCTCCTGCTTGCACTCCTCAACAAGTGCCTTAACACTGCGAAGCTCATCTACACAAGTAACAAGTGGAACCATAATCTTAACATTACCGTATGCACTTGCTCTTAAGATGCCTCTAAGCTGAATCTTATACATATCAGAATTGCTTAAGCAATATCTAACTGCTCTGTATCCTAAGAATGGATTCTCTTCCTTCTCAAGGCCGAGGTAAGGAATATCCTTATCTCCACCGATATCGAGTGTACGAATGATAACTGTCTTGCCACTCATGGTCTCGACAGCCTCCTTGTATGCCTCGAACTGCTCATCCTCTGTTGGAAGATGAGGTCTATCCATAAATAAGAACTCTGAACGGAAAAGTCCGATACCCTCGCCATCACACTCGATTGCCTTCTTGGCATCCTTAGGAGTACCAATATTGCAGAAGAGCTCTACTGACTGGCCATCAGCTGTAACTGTTTCCTTTCCCATGAAGTTCTTAAGCTCGGCTTGAGCTTTGACAAACTCCTCACGCTTAATAACGTACTGAGATATAACATCTCCGTCTGGATTGATGTAAACATCCCCCTCTGTTCCATCAACAATAGCTGTATCCTTATCATGGACAAGCTCTGTAATGTTAGGAACTGAAAGAACTGCTGGTATCTCAAGTGCTCTAGCAAGGATTGCAGAGTGGGAAGTCTTACCTCCCACCTCTGTAATAATTCCTACTACATTTTCCTTAACTATCTGTGATGTCATAGATGGTGTAAGATCATGAGCTACAAGAACTGTACCTGGTGCTACTGAGCTAATATCAACATCTTCAATACCTAGAAGAAGCTTAAGTAAGCTAATCTTAATATCAGAAATATCTGATGCACGCTGGCGCATCATATCGTCCTCCATCTTAGAGAACATGCCGATGAACATATCACATACTGCTGTTACAGCTGCCTCAGCACACTGTCCAGCATCGATCATCTTAGTCATCTCCCCTGCCATAGTAGGGTCAGCGATCATAGCAAGATGTCCTTCCATGATCTCAGCCTCTTTAGGTCCGATATTCTTCCTGATATTCTCAGCCATTGCTGCTGTCTCTTCCTTGAACTGGTCGATAACAGCATTAAAACGACCCTTCTCCGCCTCTGTATCATCGATATGCTTTGATTCAAAACTCAAATCATGCTCAACAATAAGACAGATGCTACCTATACCTATTCCCCTTGATGCTTCAATGCCCTTATACATAACATTCTCCTATCTGATTAGTCGCCAAGACCACTCTCAACGAGTTCAACAGCCTTTGCAAGAGCTGCTTCCTCATCAGAGCCGTTACATATAATCTCGATTTCAGCACCGCACTTAATGCAAGCTGCCATGAGCATCATAACGCTCTTACCATCATACTCATTACCGTTAAACTTAACCTTAACCTCTGAGTCAAATGGAGTAACTGCTGCACTGAAAACTGTTGCTGGGCGCATGTGCATACCCTGCTCATTTGTAACCTTAACTATCTTTGAAACCATCTTATAACTCCTTTCGTTTCAACGTCTACTTATATTAGGCCTCCACATTCTTCTTCAATAAGCCTAGTAATAAACAGCTTACCACAGAACCTACTGCGAGGGCAACTAAATAAAGTAACCATCCTCCAACTACTGGGAATACAAAGATACCACCATGAGGAGCCATCAGTGTGCACTTGAATGCCATTGATAGTGCTCCAGCAATACCTGAACCAACCATAAGTGCTGGAATTACGTGAAGTGGATCAGCTGCTGCAAATGGGATAGCGCCCTCAGTAATGAAGCAGAATCCCATGATAAAGTTAACTGGTCCTGACTTTCTCTCAGCCTCTGTAAATTTCTTAGGGAAGAAGATTGTTGCAAGTGCAATTGCGATTGGAGGTACCATACCACCGACCATAACTGCTGCCATAATCATCCAGCCTGTCTCATTACCCGCTGCAAGAGAAGCAGTACCGAATACATAAGCTGCCTTGTTGATAGGGCCACCCATATCAGTAGCCATCATAGCTCCAAGTAAGATTCCTAGAAGAACCATTGAGCTAGTACCCATTCCCTCAAGGAATGTAGTAAGTCCTACATTAATAGCACCAACTATTGGGTTAACAAGACACATAAATAATGAAATTAATAAAGTTCCAACTAATGGATATATGAATACTGGCTTAATTCCTTCAAGGGATGCTGGAAGTACCTCACATACCTTGCGAAGGCCAAGTACGATATAACCTGCTGCAAAACCTGCAAGTAATGCACCGAGGAATGCTGATGAAACCGCACCGCCTGGACTAGCAAATGTAGCACCACTAGCTGCAAGTGCACCACCTACGAAACCTACTGCAAGACCTGGTCTATCAGCAATTGACTGAGCAATGAATCCTGCAAGGATTGGAAGCATGAAGTTAAATGCTACCTCACCCATAGTCTTGAACCAAGCAGCTACAGGTGTGTTCTTACCGAAGTTATCAGGATTGATTGAGTAATCATCTAGTAAGAATGCAAGTGCTATAAGTACACCACCACCGATAACGAATGGAAGCATGTGTGATACACCATTCATTAAGTGCTTATAGATCTTTCTACCAACTGACTCGTTAGCATCATCACTTCTCTTTGAAACAGAACCTGTGTGATGATAAACAGATGCATTCTCAGCCTTCTCAAAGAGCTTCTCTGGAGAATGTATAGCATCCTTAGTAGAAGCAAGTACTACCTTCTTGCCGTCGAACTGGCCCATGTCGATGTTCTTATCTGCTGCGATAATAACTGCATCTGCCTCTTCGATTTCCTTAGCTGTAAGCACGTCCTTAGCTCCGCCAGAACCGTCCTTCTCAACTCTGAATGCAATACCAAGCTCCTTAGCCTTAAGCTCAAGAGCCTCAGCTGCCATAAATGTATGAGCAATACCTGTTGGGCATGCTGTTACAGCAACCATCTTCTTAGCACCAGCTGCAGCTGTAGGCTTAGCTGTGCTAGCAGCATCCTTCTCAGCTTCCTTAGCATCGATAAGCTTAAGGAACTCATCTACAGACTTAGCCTCAACTAATGTCTTGCAGAAAGCAGAATCCATAAGCATCTGCATAAGCTTAGAAAGAACCTCTAGATGTGTATCTGCTGCACCATCTGGAGCTGCAATCATGAATAATAAAGTACTTGGATTACCATCAAGGGCCTTGTAATCAACACCGCTAGGACAAGTAACAGCCACAAGTCCAGCCTTCTTAACTGCTGATGATTTACCATGAGGTACTGCTATACCATTGCCGATAGCAGTAGAGCCCTTAGCCTCACGTGCGAGGATAGCTTCCTTGAAGCCCTCTACGTCGTTTAAGTTACCGACTTCATTATGAAGTGCGATAAGCTTGTCAATTGCCTCATCCTGTGAAGCAAGTTCAACTTGAAGTTTGATCCCTCTAGGATCAATGAATTCTGAAATTCTCATATTCCCTCCTACATGCGTGTAAAAATTTATATATTAATCGCTGCTCTCCACTTCAACGATTAATTACAAAGATTTAAAAAGATTATCAATATCGGCTGCCTTTGCAAGACCATCTGAGAAGGCTGTAGCAGAACCTGCTGCAGTACCCATCTTAAGTGCCACATCGTAATCCTTAGTCTTAAGGTAACCAGCCACGAAACCAGCCACCATAGAATCTCCAGCACCAACTGAGTTGCGAACCTTTCCCTTAGGTACGCCTATGCGGTAGCGCTGTCCATTCTCATCTACAAGCATCGCTCCGTCACCAGCCATAGAAATAAGTACATTCCTTGCACCCATCTCCTGAAGCTTAAGAGCTCCCTCATAGATCTCATCATCTGTCTTTAATTCCTTACCAACAATCTCTCCTAATTCGAAATTATTAGGCTTAATAAGGAATGGATGATACTTTAATACATTTGTAAGTAGATCCTTAGTCGCATCTACTACGAACTCAATTCCCTTGTCCTGTAATAATGAAAGAATTCTCTCATATACATCATCTGGGAGTGAGTTAGGTATTGAACCTGCAAGAATAAGTACATCACCCTCCACAAGCTTAGAAAGCTTATTGAAAAGCTCCATCTGTGCCTGCTCATCTATCTTAGGGCCCTGAGCATTAATCTCAGTTTCCTCAGTAGCCTTAAGCTTCACATTGATTCTTGAGATTCCTTCTTTTAACTCGATGAAATCAGTCTTAATACCTGCTGCCTGAACGCCCTCATCAATAGCGCGTCCTGTAAAACCTGCCACAAAACCTAGTGCTGTACTCTTGAGCCCCAACTCAGAAAGTACCATGGATACATTAATTCCCTTCCCTCCGAAATAGTATTCCTCACTTGAAGAACGGTTTGTCATACCTGGAAGTAAATCACCATCCATTCGTACGACGTAATCCAGTGCTGGATTAAATGTAACAGTATAAATCATTCTGTTTCCTCCTAGACTATTCACTACATACTTTAATAACTGTGTGATTAGTGTATTCCTTGGATTGAAGCCTGTCGGTGATAATACAACACTCGTTAATACGAGCAAAGGTCACTGAATTAATCTGATCAAACTTAGTATGATCCGCGAGGATATAGGACATATATGCATGTCTAATAGCCTCAGTCTTAATCATGGCCTCATCCACATCTGGGGTAGTAAAACCTGCTGTAACAGATATTCCATTAGTACCCATAAAAGCCTTGGTGAAATGATACTTGCTAATAAACTCTGTGCAATCAGGGCCGACCACAGCCTCGGTGGAAGCCTTCAGCCTGCCGCCAATCATAATAGTCTGTAGTCCCTTATCCATAAGCTTCTTGGCATGGACTACACCATTAGTAATGTACTTGGCCTTGTTATTATTGATGTAATCAATCATGGCAAGGGTGGTAGTACCTGAGTCTATATATACAAAATCATTATCCTGAATGAGCTCGGCTGCATATCGGCTGATGGAATCTTTTTCTTCCACATTCTTCTTAGCCTTAGCAACCACTGCATCCTCCTTGGTATTAATCTCCAGGGTAGATATAGCAGTAGCTCCTCCAAAAACTTTTACCAACTGTCTTGAACGATTAAGTTCATTGATATCCCTGCGAATAGTAGCTGCTGATGTATCCAGCATCTCCACTAATTCGTTTACTGAAACCGCCTTCTTCTCATTGACGATTTCAATAATTCTAGTACGTCTCTCTTCTGTTAACATTCAAACACCCCTTGAACAATTTTGATTTTTTGCGATTGTTCTAATCAAAATATATCACCCATATTTTCATTTTGCAATCATAAACAATCAAAGATAATCACAGATAATCAAATTCCGTCATATTTCACTAAATTAAGATTTGATTTTGAGCAATTTCACAAGGGATATATATAAAAAACCCCAACGAATAGACTAATATCTATAAATTGGGGTTTAATATATTAACTTACATGATTGTCCTTATGCCTTCGTTTATCCTCGTACATCCTCTTATCCGCTGCCTGCAAAAGCATATTCTTATCTTCAGATTCTGAATAGAGAGATACTCCAGAAGATATACGAACCTTTACCTTCATACCGTCGATTCTGTCTATATCAGATACCTTAATAGCGAGCTCCTCCTTGATGCTATCTACCTCCGATAGTTTCCTGAACTGATGCAAAAGTACGAATTCATCTCCACCAATTCTAAAGGCCACACTATTGTTAGCCGTGATAGCCTTAATGGCATCACTTACATTCTTAAGTACCATATCACCGAAGTCATGGCCGTACATATCGTTAATCTTCTTGAACCTATCCACGTCCACCAGCATCATCATGAAATCAGTCTTGTCCTGATCGTATTGACTCACATATTTGGTAATGATATCCTCTAGAGCTCTTCTATTAAGTAGGCCAGTGAGTTCATCAGTCATAGATAGATTCTCAAGATTCTCCTTCTCTGCCTCCGAATCTGTAATATCATTGAAGAATCCTATCAAGCCAACTATTTCACCATCCACAATAAATGGCTGCTTGGTGGCCATAATTTTCCTGACCTGACCCTTTATAATACACTCGCCCTTTACGTTGCGGATGATTTTACCTTCATTAATAACCTGTAGCTCATCATTCATAAATGGCTCAGGGTTAATATGCCATCCCATATCCTCGTCGGTTTTACCTATGATACTATCCACCGACTTGAGGCCATAGTAATCTAAGAACATCTGGTTAGCACCTAGGAAGCGTCTCTCCTTATCCTTCCAGAACACTCCCGCTGGCACCAGCCTGATTATATTTTCAAAGGCATATTCCTTGCGCTTATTAATATCCGCTACAGTCTTGAATATATCCTGAGGTATCTTCTCATAGAACTCATTCATATGCTGGCATATCTCTCTACTGGCCTCACTGACACAGCTTAAGAGCACATCTTTATCAAAGAGGTCTACTATCTGTAGGATAATACTCTTCCATACGTACTCCCCTGAGGCATTGAGTATCCTAAAGAAAGCTTGCTTTATGCCGTTCTTCTCACTGTATAATCTCTCCTTTGCAGTGGATAGATCCATAAATGTCAGAAATACTGATCTATCCTCAGGCTTAACACGCTCCTCCGCTATCTTATCAATCATCTGTCTAGGAGACAGACCCTCTGCCTTAACCTGCACTCTGCTATTAGATAAGTAGAGATTCTCATAATACTCCCCGTCGAATCCAAACAAGTCAACACACTCGAATAGAGAGAACATGTAGTTACTGACTATACTGGTCTTATCATCGTAGCTTTCCATGAGTCGATTGGTACGACTGAGAATAGATACCAGGTAGGCATCATATCCTGTGTTCCTATCATTGGCCACGTGACGAACCTTCATATTAATTATTTTATTATTGGATACGTACTCTATGCCCTCTACTTCATAGGTGCTCTTACTTAGATTACAAATCTCCCAGAATTGTTCTCTTTGAAGCCATGGCCACTCATTATCGTTAATCATGTCCTCTAAGATTGAAATGGTCTCATGTCCAAACACCTTAATTCCCTGAATATATGCATCATTAGCATAGGCGAATTCCCAGATTCCATCCTTAACTATACCTATACCTAGAGGATAACTCTTATCAATCAGTGAATCCTCTATTTCGTCAAATGGATTCTGCTTAAGCAAATCTACCTTTCCAATCTCGTTATAGAATTCTCTCTCATCGTACCTTTCAAAATATTGCTTGTTATTCCTGAGCTCCTCCACTCCATCCTCTATAGGCATAGGTCGTCCGATTAGATAGCCCTGGATTAATTCACAGCCCAGATGTCTCATGTAATCGTACTGTTCCTTGTTCTCTACACCCTCTATCAAAGTGTGATAACCTAAGTTCTTAAGCATAGATACCATGTGCTTAAGAATAATCTTGCCATTGGCAGAGGTATCGAAGTCTCGCAAGAATTCCATATCAATCTTAACCAGATCGAAGTCGAATTGCTTTAGTACGTTAAGAGATGAATAACCACTGCCGAAATCATCCATCCAAATCATATATCCACTCTGTCTGAATCGCTCAATCTGCTTTTGAATGAATTTAGGATTATCAGTGAGAATACTCTCTGTTATTTCGAATCTGAACATGCCCCTTGGTGCATGATACTTTTCAATTACACTATCGATAAATGGCACAATATCAATGGATTCTAAATCTATTCGTGATAGATTGATTGATACTGGCACAGCCTCTTTCTTATGTTCTTCCTTAAGCTTCGCAAAAGTCTTAACAACCTCCTCAATTACATGGCAATCGAGTCTTTGTATAAGCCTGTATTCTTCCAGTACAGATATGAATTCATTAGGATAGATTATACCTTTCTCGGGGTCAATCCATCTAACCAATGCTTCCCAGCCACATACATCTCCCGTCAAAGATCTTACTATTGGTTGGTAATATACTTTAATATAGTTGTTTGCAATTGCCTCATCTAAACTATCAATAATAAATTGCTTCCTAATAAGACTGCCTGCCAATTCTTCGTCGTAGAATTTGTAGTCAGTATCGTATTTCTTCTTTATACTAATGCAGGCCATGCGTGCTCTGTCTGTATACCTGATAATATCTAGATTAGAATCATCGACTATGCATACGCCTGCCTTCAGTTCTATATTAATATTATTTTGGATGGATTTGACCCTTGAGCGAACCTCTGTAATAGAATTGATTATTTGCATAGGTTGGGTGAAAACCACAAAGTGATCCCCTGAGAATCTAGCCACTAGACTTTCGCTGAAATTCTCCTTAATGATTTCAGAGATTTTAATCAGTAACTCGTCACCTTTTTCATATCCATAATTAGCGTTGAAGAGCTTAAAATTATCCATATCAAAAAAGATGACGACATACTCTACATCTTCATCCTTCTTTTCTATGAGTGCTTGAGCCCAATCATAGAAAGTCTCTTTATCAAGTAAACCTGTTAAATCATCGTAATTTTTTCTGCTAGGTTCGGTGCCTTCCATAGTTTTTCTCCACGCATATCATTTGATATGGTATTTTATCATTCAATTGTGATTTTTCTGTATAAAATTAAGGGCCCCTCCCCGAAGGAAGAGACCCTTAAAGATGGCTAACAATTTAATTATGCTCTAGCTCCATCAGCTTTAGCTGCAGCGCCCTGAGCGATAGGGATGAATATCATTGCAATAATAAAGCAAAGAATATACATTGGAATGAATGTTCCAAGGAATGCAAAAAGGAACGCTGGAGCTGGAGCTCCTGCAAAGAGTTGTACATTCACAAAGTTCATTGCAAGACCAATGATTACTACAAAGATTGCAACAACTGGAACATTTCCTAAGATTCTACCAGGAACGCTCTCAGGATCTACTTTAAAGATTCCTGGGAATTTCATAGCGATTACTGGAATCGGGAACAGTGCATTTACAATACAAGCGAGCACGAAGCCAATTAAGATATTAACTAAGAGTGCTGGTGTAAGTAACTTGTCTGCGTTTCCTGAAAAAATCATTCCGCCGATTGACATTGCTGTTGCAAGTGGAATATTCATTACTAAATTAAATACAATAAAAAATTTTAAACTTGGTTTTCCCATTTTCTAATCTCCTTCTAAATATGCAGTTTAAATAAACTGTGATACCGTAAGGAGTTTCTTAAGCTAGGAGATGCTTCCCAGCTTAATTCCCCCTATAATAAAAATCTCCCAAAAACTACTGTGCCTTTGATGGGCTTGGTGTAGGTGCACATACCGCTGTGTAGTGCTCCTTACGAGCCTTGAACTCAGGATCCTTGAATAAGTTCATAAGACGTCCCTCATTCTGGAAGATATCATCACCGTGAAGCTTCTTACCAGAAATAGTATCATGAGCCTTGTGCTCATCAGCTGGATCAAACTTGAACTTAAACGCACCATCAACTACCTCAAGAGTACCGTGAAGACCGCAGAGCTCACACTCGCACTCTGTTGTACCTGGGTAGATGTAGAAGTTGTTACCGTTGCAGTGAGGGCAAGCACCTGGAGTACCCATGAACTTAGCATTGTCTACATCCTTAGCAGCCTCAACAAGGTTGCGTCCGATCTGCTTCATACGCTCTACCTTATCGTCCTGCATGATAACATCTTTAGACCATGAGAAGTACTCATTGTTGATTACTGTCCATGCTGGGCTAAGAGCGAGCATAGCGTGATCTGTCTCAACACGGCAAGCCCAATCAGAACCACCGATACCAACGAAAGAAATTGCCTTCTTCTTAAGGTACTTAGGATCAAGACCATCCTTACCCTGCTCCTTAAGCTTGCCATCAAGCATGTAGAGCATACCGATATCATGGCCAGGGCCCATACGGTCACATAATACATGGAATAATCCAGAACCACCCTTCTCAAAGATTGGATCTACGATAAGTACGCCATCTGCCTCTGCCATCTTATCAAAGAGAGCTGCATAGTCATCCTTCTGTGAGCAAATCATGCCCTTACCCATTACAAGGCCTCTTGAGCATGCTACACATCCTGAGCAGTAATCGATATCCCAATCGAATACATGAATAAACTCAATCTCTGCCCCCATTTCCTTTGCTGCCTCAAGGGCAACACGGCACATTGTATCGTTATTGCCGTTTCTTGTTCCGCATGAAAGTCCTAAAATTTTCATACCATAACCTCCTATTTGTTATTAGTTCCTTTTATAAAATTGTTCACACGAACATTTTTATCTAGTTATATGCCATACGCTAATTTAGTTACTGGCTTCTCTATAACAAGACTTGTAATAAGGCCCACTACATGAAGAATAGGATAGGTAGAAAACCATGCCCCAATCAGGCTATTTCCGACTCCCACATTAATAATGGCCATACAGAAGCTTACTATGGTCACGTATATTGCATTTACAATAAAGTTCCTTGCCAGCATCTCTGGGAAAGTACCTGGTCTCTGCTTGCAAACACTCTCCGCAAACCAGCCACCAATTAATCCCATAGGAAGAATAATTGCTGCCACCGTATTGATGGTGAATGCACAACAACATCCCTTCACCCAACCAGCTAAGGTATCTCCACCTGCCAGGATGGTTGCTGTAGTATTAATAGACAGCGCCATACATACATTGATGATTACATTCCATCTAAAAAAGCGAATTTTATCATCCATTTTTACTTTCCTTTCGCAGGTCGTTTAATTAATAAAGTACAGATTGTTGCAACTGCAATTGCTCCAATCATAATCATGAATATGCTAAGGTAGGTACCCTGCATATCATAAATAGTTCCTGCCAAAGTTCCTCCGAAGGAAGCTATTAGCAAGTTAAGATTAATTATTGAGAAATTAATCGGATAATTCTTAACACCATAGAAGTCCATTATGTAAGCTGAATTAGTAGGTGTAACTCCTCCGTATGAAAGACCGAAGAATATGAATCCAATAACTACTAGTGGAAGACTCTTTGCATTAAGTCCAGCGATGTTGATAAGTACTGAAACAACAAAAAGTCCGCAGTTTAAAAGCATAGTCTTCTTCTGTCCAAGCTTGTCATACAAGCCACCGAAGATAACTCGACCGATTCCATTAAATACTGAAATCAAGCCTACGATAGTAGCAATAGATCCTGCTGAAAGCGCTGGAGCACTCTCAGTTACAATTCCACTGGCCTGCGCAATAAGTGCAAGTGCTGCTGCACTGAGCAATATCGCATATACGAAGTAAAGCCAGAAACTTGTCTCTTTCACCATCTCTGGTGTAGTAAAGTCTTCAGATGTTTTGCTAGAAGACTTCTCTTCCTTAACTGCAAATGCGCTTAATTCATCCTCAGATGGCTTTCTAACAATGAAAGCGCCCACGAGGATTACCGCAAATACGATAATTCCTAAAGCTTTAAACTCCGTTCTCCAATCATATGAAGATAAAAGAGCTGCGTATACTTTTCCGATAATAAAAGCACCAATTCCAAATCCCATTAAAAGAATTCCTGAAATAAGTCCCTTCTTATCTGGAAACCATTTGGTTACGCTTCCCATAACGGTGTTATAGGAAAAGCCTGCCCCAAGTCCTGCAAACACTCCGAATCCCAGATAAAGCATTGAGATGGACTGGATTGTGCTCACAAGCTCGAAACCAAGTAGGAATAATACAGCAGATGCAATAAAGATATATCTTTCCTTTATCTTGCCTGCCACAAGACCTGCAATAAGTCCTCCTATACAGAAAAAGCTCATTGCAAGTGTGAAGGTGAGAGATAAAGCGCCCTTACTCCATGAAGCGAATTCAGCGGCAATTGGGCTAGAAAGAACACTCCATGCGTAGATTAATCCTGCAAATAAAAGTACGATTACTCCCGCAATGGCGTATATCCATCTATTTGTCTTATTCATTTGTTCTCTCCAAATTTCTTTCTTTATTCGTAGATTCTTGCCTTTTCCTGACCTCTCATAACTCGAAGTACACCCTCAGCGAGAGCCTTCATCTCATTCTCACCTGGAATGATTTCGATAGGTCCAACGAAGCCTACATGCTTCTTGATTGAATCTACAAATATATCTGAGTAAGCAAGACCGCCTGTAAGTACGATGTAATCTACCTTACCGTCTACCGATGGAGCGATACGAGCAATTGTCTTAGCTGTATTAAGAGCCATAGCCTCGAATAGAAGTGTAGCCTCCTCATTGCCATCTACTACCATCTGCTCTACCTCGCGCATGTCTGCTGTACCAAGATAAGAAATAATTCCGCCCTTACGCTGAAGCTGCTTCATCATTTCTTCCTTTGTGTACTCGCCGCTGTAGCACATATCTACCAGCGCATAAGTAGGAAGTCCGCCTGCTCTCTCTGGTGCAAATGTACCAATCTCATCATTGAAGAAATCAATAATCTGACCATTAGAGTGAAGGTTTACTGTAATACCGCCACCTAAATGTGCAACGATAATATTAACCTTGTTGTAATCAATACCCTTGTCTGCACAGAGCTTAAGAGCTGCTGCACGAGTATTTAAGTTATGTCCCTTAGCTGGAACTCTAACACCCTTAAGACCTGTGATCTTATTAACCTCAGTCATCTCATCTACTGTAATTGCATCGTAGATATATGCCTTAACACCGATTTCCTTAGCAAGGCTATATGCGATACCAGCACCTAAGTTAGAAGCGTGCTGATCTACAGGATGATATCTAAGTGTCTCTACCATCTTCTCATTTACTTCGTAAGCACCTGTCTTAACTGGAGGAAGTGCACCGCCACGACCTACTACAGCACCGAGAGAATCAAGCTTATCACCATGCTTAGAAAGGCATGCCATGATTAACTCTTTTCTCATGTCCAGCTGATCGTAGATAGTTGGATAATTCTTCAAGTCCTCAAGTGTATGTGCAATACTCTCAACCCACTGCTGCTCCTCACCCTGATAAACAGCAATCTTAGTTGAAGTAGAACCTGGGTTAATGACTAGAATTTTTTCGTTTGCCATGTTTTTCTCCTTATTTAACAGCTGCTGCAGAAACTACGATTGAAAGATACTTCTCCTCAGCTGTAGAACCTCTTGAAACCATAACGATTGGGCACTTAGCGCCTACAATAAATCCGGCCATCTTAGCACCGCAGCTAATTGCGTACATTTTGCCCATGATGTTACCAGCATGGATATTAGGAGCAACCAGTACGTCTGGGTCACCAGCGATTCTTGACTTAAGTCCCTTGAAATCAGCCAGATCTTTTCTCATAACACAGTCGTACTGGATAGGTCCCTCTACGATACAGTTAGTGATCTCGCCTCTCTCATTCATTGCCTGGAGCTCTGCTGCATCAACAGACTCTGGCATCTTAGGATTAACCTTCTCTACACAAGCGAGTACACCTACCTTAGGGCAGTCATAACCCATGGCAACCAGTGTATCTACTGTGTTCTGGATAATCTCCTTCTTCTGCTGAAGGTCTGGGTATGTAACCATTCCACCATCAACAGGAAGAATCATCTTGTGATATGTAGGAACTTCGAAGATTGTAAAGTGAGACATAAGTCTTCCCTGTCCAAGTCCGTATTCCTTATTAACTACTTCCTTAAGGATAATCTTGGTATCAACCTTACCCTTCATAAGGAAGTCAGCCTTACCTTCGCTAACAAGCTTAACTGCCTTCTCACAGGCCTGCTGTAAGTCATCCTCAGGAACATCGATAATCTGCTCCTCTGGAATCTCCTCCTTAAGCTCTGCAAGAATTCCTGTGATGATCTTCTTATCGCCCACAAGAATTGGCTCAACTATGCCCTCACGTCTAGCGTGTACAACTGCCTCAAGTGTGTGATCATCGTTAGCACATGCTACTGCCATGATCTTTCTTGAAGGGTTACCTTTTACCTTAGCGATGAGCTCTTCAAAATTATGAAATACCATTATGCAATCCTCTCTATTACTTAGTTTTTACCGTTCTTTACCTTGAACTCGCGACCAATCTCAAGGCCCTTATCAAATGCAGCCTTGTTGAGAGGTAAAAGCTTTGGCTTGCTTGAAAGCTTATGCTCAACGGTTCCCCATACGAT
>JAILNO010000232.1 GCA_024691465.1 Pseudobutyrivibrio sp.
TGGGAAGAGCCATGCATTTCTGGTGAAAAGGGGAGTGGAGCGGTATTCTTTAGTGGATGTCCGCTCCACTGTGTTTTTTGTCAGAATGAGGCTATCAGCCATGGTAAGATTGGTAAGAATATATCAGTGGATGAGTTGGCAGATATCTATCTTGACTTACAGATGCAGGGAGCTAATAATATTAATCTGGTGACGGGAACGCACTATATTCCCTCGATTGTGGAGTCAGTTACAATAGCCAGGTCTAGAGGGCTTAATCTTCCTATTATTTATAATACTAGTGGTTATGAGACTGCTGATAGTCTTAAGCTATTGGAGGGTATAGTAGATGTATATCTTCCTGATTTCAAGTATATGGATTCGGCATTGAGCCTTAAGTATTCTCATGCCAGTGATTATCCTGAAGTTGCTAAAGCAGCCATAGACGAGATGGTTAGACAGTGCCCTAAGGTAGTATTCAATGATGTTGGTTTCATTACATCAGGAGTAATTATTAGGCAGCTGTTATTACCAGGTCATGTACATGATGCGAAGGCTATTGTTAAATATTTAGTTGATAATTACGGCCAGGCCGTGTATATTAGCTTGATGAGCCAATATACTCCCATGCCACATATAGTAGATAGATACCCAGAGCTCAATCGTAGAGTTACTAAGCGAGAGTACGATTCACTTATAGATTATAGTCTTGATATAGGCTTAGTTAATGCCTTTATTCAAGACAGACATGTAGCTAAAGAAAGCTTTATTCCAGACTTTAATGGAGAAGGAATTAATGAAAAAAGAGACTAATAATAAAATTCTAATTGAACATATAAAGCCTGAAGATAATGTATCCGTTACTGCATTAATGGATAATAAGAAAGTAGATATACCTGTTAATGTAGTAGATATTTCAGAAGAAGAACATAATGAGCTGATTTCACATTTCGGCAATCATGTTATTCCTATTGATACCATCACCCAAGTTGTTAATGGTGAGCCTTTGGTGGTCTCATTTGAGGGCCAGTCGTCACTTTTACAACTAATTAATGTTAATTCTAAGGGTGTATATAAGTGGGAGCATCTGAAGATTAAGAAGTATACATTCAAAAGTGGCAGAACTATCCATGCGATATCGTCACTTGTGCCTGAGGGAGTTAAGTATAATAGACGACGTGGCGTCAGAGTCAATATAGACTCCAGAATGGAGATAGAGCAGGATGATACCAAGTATATGGTGTTGGTTAAGGATCTATCATACTGTGGATTCAGTTTTATTAATCTGACTCCTGCTGAGTTTGACCCAAGTAGAGTATTCCTACTTCATATAATAGAAAGAGATGGAGATAAGTCATATCTGGTAGGCAAGTTCATTGGCAAGGTATTAAGGGAACAGCCTTCAAAGGAAGGTCCTACAGTCTATGGCTGCATACTTCATGATAAGCATGCTGCAGCACTTCAGAAATATGTTGCTATGAAACAGATGGAGAAGCTTAACGGCAAGAAGGCCTATACCGACTTGCAGAAGACATCTAGTTCAGAATACTGGAAGGCAGAAGTGGCAGAAGCCCTTAACAGCACAATTTCAGAAAATGAGCAATAAAAAAGAGCATCGGATGACGGTTCCGATGCTCTTTGTAAATTCTAATTAAAATTAAGCAAGCTTGTTAACGAGCTTTGTAAGACGTGATACCTTACGGCTAACAGTGTTGTCATGATAAACACCCTTAGAACCAGCCATCTCGATAACCTTGATAGCAGCCTTAAGCTCTGACTCAGCAACTGCCTTATCACCAGACTCTACAGCAGCCTCGACACGCTTAACGTATGTCTTAACCTCAGATCTGATTGCCTTATTTCTCTCTGTCTTAATAGCTGTAACCTGTACACGCTTCTTAGCAGACTTGATATTTGCCATGTGTTGCTACACCTCCAATTTGTATAAAAATAAAATGTTCAAATTAAGAATACGTTGTAGCCGGACACGGACAGTTCAACGCATACTCAAATATAATAGTGAATAGATACTTATTTGTCAAGGGATTTAGCTATTAATCTAACAAAAATTTTGATAATACTTGATTACTAACGTCAATTCCAATATCAGTCAAGAATAGTCTGCCTTCTTTAGCATCCATGAATCCCTGATTTCTTAAGGCAGTTATAATAGGACCATATATTGCCTCTATATCTATACCAAACATATCGTAGAAGTCTGAACGACAGACTCCATTGATCTTCCTAAGTCCTAAATACATGAATTCGGCCATGGCATCCTTTTTAGTGAGTTGTTCTTCAGTTTCTAAGTAAGGAGAAGATAGCTCATAGGAAAGAGGCTTACCCTGGGCAATAGCCTCAGAGGTCTCGATGTATTTATATATGTCACTAGTATTGCTGGTGCGTATATTATCAAAAAGCGATGCTGCACCTAATCCTAAGCCTAAGTAAGGCACGCGGTCCCAATAACCTATATTGTGGCGGCAAACCTTATTATTCCTTGCATAGTTAGATATTTCGTAGCGGTTGTAACCTTTACTCTCTAAATATTGCATAGTATATTTGTAGAGATTGTAAGATTCCTCATCAGTAGGAAGGTCCTCTGTTTCCATACCTGCTTGTTGCTTAACAGCGTCGAATTTGTATTTATCATAGAAAGGCGTACCTTTCTCGATGATAAGTGAATAAGCAGATATGTGCTCAGGGCGCAACATCGTAACCGCATTGAGTGTGTGCTCTAACTTATCAATAGTCTGATGAGGAAGACCTGTCATGATATCTACGTTGACATTGTCGAAGCCTGCCTTCCTAACTAAATCAAAGGTATGCAGGAAGCGATTATAATCG
>JAILNO010000233.1 GCA_024691465.1 Pseudobutyrivibrio sp.
GTGAGCCTGGGGGCTGATGGAGTGCAGATAGGTACTAGATTCATTGCTACGGATGAGTGCGATGCCCATGAGAATTTCAAGCAGGTTATTGTGGATTCTAAGGAGGAGGATATTCGCATAATAAAAAGCCCTGTTGGCATGCCAGCCAGGGCCGTGTATACTCCACTGCTTAGGAAGCTTGAGGAAGGTAAGACATTCTTCGCTGAGAGATGTAATAACTGTCTCAAGGCTTGCCCTAAGGGGGATAAGATTCCTTATTGCATAAGCCGTGCGCTTATCGAGGCTGTTAATGGCAATAAAGAAGAGGGATTGTTCTTCTGCGGTGAGAATGCATCTAGAGTGGAATCTATCGTGCCTGTTAAGGAATTGATAGATGAGATTCTAGGTGATTACAACGCAGCAGTATCCCTCTCTTAAGTAGCTGTTTAATTAACCGGTGATTTCAATAACACCCTTGTAGCTGTCGTCATCTCTGATGATTTCATCAACTGCTGGTACACTGATGTGTCCGCTTGCAGGATTCTTGATAGAAATCATTGGGGATGTGATAGTTGCTTCTACTTCAGACTTCTCGAATGCTAGATCAGCATCTACCATCTCACAGTTGATGAGCTTAAGACCCTTACAGTAACAGAATGGCTGTGTACCGATGATCTTGCAATTCTCTAAAGTGAGATTCTCTGAGTACCATGCAAGGTACTCTCCCTTTACTACAGAGTTTCTAACTGTGATATTCTTGCCATGCCAGAAGGCATCCTTAGTATCGAACTCACAATCCTCAAATACTGCATTCTCAATATACTGGAATGAATACTTACCCTTGAGCTTGAATCCCTTGAACTTAAGGTCTGTAGAGCGCATAAATACATACTCGCCCTCTAATGAGGTGTCTGCTAAATCGATGCCGTGGACACTCCATCCGAACTCAGGTGAGATGATGTCAGTATTGTTAAGCTTAACATTAGAGCACTCTCTAAGTGCCTTGATGCCATGCATCTTAGAATCGCTAATCTCTACACCGTCGCAATACCATAGGGCTGCACGGCAGTTCTCTGTCATCTCGATATCCTTAATATCCAGGCCATGTACATGCCAGAATGGATAACGTAAGTTAAAATATGAATCTGTTACTTTAATATTCTTGCACTCTTTGAATGCGCTCTCGCCATCAGCAGGACCGTCGAAGCGACAGTTGTCAACTGCTAGATCCTCACTACCATATAAAGCGCGCTCTTCATCGAATGTTTCATTACTAATAGTTCTCAATTATGTAACCTCCAATTCTTGTAAATTCCTGCAGTCCTAACTTAATTTTCCCGCAAGAAGTCATAGCACTATATCAAATCATACTCCTTAAAGTGTACTTTAGGTCAAGTAGATTTTTGTCTATACATATTCTAACACCAAAATTAGATTTTGTAAAATTAAATCGCACGCTTTTTATTTATAATTCTATTAATAATAAATGCCAGATTGACAATTCCATCTATCATAAATACCTGTCCCAGGAAGACCATGTACCAATCTAAGGTATCTTTAGGGGCAACCAGTATGAATCCTCCTAGTATCACCAGGATTACCACCTCGATGATTAGCTTAATCTTCTCGCCCTTGCGTTCCTTTTTCTCTGTAATGGCACATAGATTCTTGTATGCGATGGCATTCCTATAGGCCCAGGCTAGGAAGGATGCGCCTATGGCCACGCTGCCCACTATGAACAGTGCGTCTTCTTTTACCAGGAGCATGGCATATATACCTATCATGGCTATGCAGATGTACACTCTAGCCGACTCCTCCTGCAGATTCCACTTGGCCTTAATCAGATGCCTGATGGTGACAATTACTTCGAATATGATTCCAATGGCAAGCACCAGACTGATGCCCACCTGTAGTGTGTACTCAGGGATTATGAAAAGCACTATGCTGACTAATATCATGCCCACATATGGAATCCACTCTCGCTTCTTGATATCAGCCTTAATCTTTCTAGCCTTCTTAGCATCGGGCTTCTTATCTATGGCTGCTGCAACCGGCAGCTTCATAAAGGTGCGCACAGTCGCTTTATCAAGAGCCAGCAGCTCTATCAGAATCTTCTCAATGGCAAAGGGCCCCTTATCCATAATCTGGGTGGTGGTCTTCATACCTGCCTTATCTATACTATTGAAGAGATTGTTGACGAAGCTCACTCGCCTCTCATTGCTAACGCTCTCAATCCACTGGTCTAGCACCTGATTGATGAATATACTTCCTGGTGCATTGCAATCCACTGTATCGGGCATGCCGTGCTTGACTCCCCAGGTAAAGAGATCATGCTGCATGACCCCCTCCTCGGAGCTCTTAACAATCTGGGCTGGTATGGCAGTCTCCTCGAAGAGCTTGCCGAAGATGGAATACTCAGGCATGAACCTGATAGCCTTGTCCTTGAGCCTAGATACACAAGACTTGTCGCACACCTCAGGGCACAGCCCTGGACCATCATTCATATAGACAAAAGCTACGCTGTCCTGAAGCTCATCCTCCAGATGGGCACCTGCATAGAGAGCCAGATTGGCCCCCTTACTGTGACCTGCCAGCACCACCTGATGTTCATCATCTATGGTATCTCTGAGATAAGACAGGGCTCTCTTCTGAGCCTCGGTCTCAGTGAAGCTTATCATGAAGTCTTCCTTCCAACCTGCCAGAGTCTCATCAGTACCCCTGTATGCTATGAACAGGGTGCCGTTCATCAGGTCGAAGGTCATAGCCGCGAACTGAGCCGACAGATCCTCATCATATACATCCTCATGATTGACCAGCAGTATGTCTCCGAATCGCTTAGTCTCTGCAGCCATATCCACTATGAATTCCTTGCCGTAAAAGGTACCCTGTATCCCACTCTTAGCCTTGACCTCAGATACTATATCCCTAAAAGCACGTGGTTCCTCAAGCTTGATATCTGTGAGAATCAGATAGGCTAGCTTGCATAATATAAAGTTATCAACTGCTGTAAGTGGTTTCTCCTTAAAAGAGAACTCTCCGTACCACTTCAGGTAATCTACCATATTGTCCATATTCTCTATAATTAATCCTCATAAAAAAGTAATAGTTACTATATAAAATAGTAACTATTACCTTTCGTAAATACAATAAACCAATTCTTAAAAAAGAATAAAGATTATTCCTCAGATGGTAAATCAGCCTTTTCTGGCTTTTCCTTTTTAGTAATTGCATCTCTAACAGCTGATGCTGCATCGATAGAGAATCTTACTAAGTTGTCATTAATTGTATCAACTGCATCAGATACAGATGATGAAGCACGGGCAACCATCTCGCTGGAATTAGCTACATCTCTAGCGGCCTCAGTTACTTTTTCTACATTAGATGCAATCTCCTGAGTAGATGCTGACTGCTCCTCTGATACAGAGGCCATATTGGTAGCCACATCATTGACTCTATTCATCTGCTCAGCCATATCATTGAGGGTCTTAGTAGCTTCTGACAATTCAGAGGTAATCTCCTCGAAGGTAACAGCTGCTGCACTGATTGAGCCTGCGCTATTGTTAATAAGTGTTGTATTGGTCTCTGACTTCTCTGATAGCTGATGTACTCTAGCCGACATATCTTTGATGATATCCGCAATCTGCTGGGTAGCATCAGCTGAGTTCTGTGCCAGTCCACCGATTTCGGTAGCAACTACTGCGAATCCCTTACCTGCCTCACCAGCACGAGCTGCCTCAATACTAGCATTAAGTGATAACAGGTTGGTCTGTGATGAGATGGAATTAATCAAATCTACAATCTGAGTTATCTGCTCAGCTGCCTCATCTACGCTTGCAACCGCATCAGCCATATCATTCATAGAAGATACGATATTATCCATACCGTCTGCTACGCTCTTCATATCGCTTTGTCCTGCGTCTGCTTTCTCCACAAGGAGGTTCATAGCCTGCTCTATGCGCTGCTCCTCCTCTGTGGCATCGGCAATGGTCTGCGCAAGCAGTGTAGCATTCTCAGCTACCTCAGTAACTGCATCGGCCATATTGTCGATGTTCTCACGTATCTGATCCATAGATGCCGACTGATTGTTAGCAGCCAGCTCCAGACTCTCTGCTGTATCCTTAGAGGTCTGAGCATCTCCCAGCAGCCTCTCAGATACATTCTTAATCTCGCTGAGGGAATTGCGCATGCTTGATACGAAATCACCCATAGCTGTATTCATGAAGGCAATCTCATCATTACCAGTAGAAGTGATATCCACTGTGAAATCACCGTTTGCAATCTTCTCAATATTCTCTGTAAGCATTGTTACTGGCTTCTTAATCATCTTAGAGAGAACTCTAATCATAACTATAATAACTACCGCTATAGAGGCAACAGTGAAACCTACTAATATAAGTACTATATGAATAAGTGATTCCAATACCTCAGACTGCTTAGCGTATATTGTTACTTCCCAATCTGTACCATCTACTTCGGCTGAAGTCATATAGTACTTAGAGCCGCCAGCTCTAACAGACTTAACTACACCGTTTTCCTCAGGTATGAAGTTGCCCACTGCTGTGAGGAACTTGCTGGATGAATTGTCACTGATAAGTGTTCCGCATACATCGGTATCCTTATATACAAGTATCTGTCCCTCTGCTGTGGTCATCATACATCCACCTGTTTTATATAGCTGAATCTCTGATAACTGTTGCTGAAGTGATGTAAGAATCAGATCCGCACAGAATACACCCTCTCTACCATCCTTCAAATGTATATGTCTGATAACAGTTGCACATAAATCTCCAGTAGCTGCATCGAAATATGGCTGGTCATAATAATAGAACCATGTGTTGTCATATCCCATGCCTTGTTTAAACCATTCCTTTTCAGTGACCACATAATCTGAAGGTGGCACCCATCCGGATGGATCCAAGAAGCTACCATCATTTAAACCTATGTATGCACCTGTAGGGATGAGGTCATATCTACCTACTGTAGGTGCCAGATAACTGATAATCTCCTGATCATCTGTAAACTCAAGCATCTCAACAGAATCAGCTATACCATTAAGATAGTAGAATGTGGAATTAAGCTCTCTGTTAACTATTCCTGCATCTGCTACTACCTCATTGTTAAGTGAGCTATCAATCAGCCCCTTAATCATGCCATAGCCTAAAGAGAATACAATTGCCTCAGATACTAAGATACTAACGAATAGTAATAATACGAATACCAGAGTAATCTTAGTACTAATCGCCCTTGGTGAATGTCCCTTATCAGACTTATTTTTTCTTGCCATAATACTCCTCCTAATCTATCTAACAGAGGATTAATCCCCTATTACTTACTATTAAATAATCTAGCTCTATAAAATGTAATTTCTGTGAAAAAAGTATAGATTCTTGGTTATTTTTAGAAAAACAAGAAGTCATAGGTTTTTTGCACCAAAAAAAGAGGACCCGAAGGTCCTCCTTAGTAATCTAGATTAATTCTCGTCAACATACTTCTGGATGTTGCTTGCATTAGCATAGCGCTTCACATCGTCACCGTTGACAACTACAAGAGTAGGTGCCTGCATAACGCCATACTTCTTAGTCATATCCTGCTGCTCCTCAGCATCTACAAGGATATAATCCTCGTCCTCAAGAATCTCCTTAGCTCTAGCGCAGTTAGGACATGTCTTAGTGGTGAAGAGATACTTAACACCTGTAGTAGGCTCTTCGCTAACTACCTCCACATTGATCTCAGGCGCTGCTGACTTAGTCGACTTCTGCTCGCCAGCACGACGGCAGATAGAACCAGCGATATCGTAGAGCTTACGGTTCTTGTACTCCTGAGTCTTACCCTCATTCCAGTTCTGTACTGGACGATAGTAACCAGTGATACGGCTGTATACCTCAGCTGTCTTGCCACAGTGTGGGCATGTGTAGTGCTCACCTGCGATATAACCGTGGTCCTTACATACTGAGTATGTAGGAGAAAGTGTATAGTAAGGTAATCTGTAATTCTCAGCAATCTTGCGAACCAGATTAGCAGCTGACTGCCATGTAGGTAACTTCTCACCTATGAATGCGTGGAATACAGTACCTGATGTATACAGTGTCTGAAGCTCATCCTGAACCTCAAGAGCATCGAAGATATCAGATGTAAACTCAACTGGCATGTGTGAGCTGTTGGTATAGAATGGTGTGTCACCCTCCTTACCTGCTGTAATGATATCTGGGAACTGCTCTCTATCATGCTTAGCGAATCTGTATGTAGTAGACTCAGCTGGTGTAGCCTCGAGATTATAGAGGTCACCGTACATCTCCTGGTAATCAGAGAGACGCTCACGCATGTGATTAAGCACGTCCTTAGTAAACTGCTGTACCTTCTCATCTCTCATATCAGCACGAAGCCAGTTAGCATTGAGACCTACCTCGTTCATACCAATTAGACCAATTGTTGAGAAGTGGTTATTAAATGTACCAAGATATCTCTTAGTATATGGATATAATCCCTCATCGAGAAGCTTAGTGATTACACCACGCTTAATCTTAAGTGAGCGTGCTGAGATGTCCATAAGCTTATCAAGGCGAGCATAGAAATCAGCCTCGTCCTTAGCCTGGTATGCAATACGTGGCATATTAATAGTAACAACACCAACAGAACCAGTGCTCTCACCTGAACCGAAGAAACCACCTGACTTCTTGCGAAGCTCACGAAGGTCTAGACGGAGACGGCAGCACATAGAACGCACATCGCTAGGCTCCATATCAGAATTAATATAGTTGCTGAAGTATGGTGTACCATACTTAGCTGTCATTTCGAATAATAGTCTATTGTTCTCTGTATCAGACCAGTCAAAGTCACGAGTAATAGAATATGTAGGGATAGGATACTGGAAACCACGTCCATTAGCATCACCCTCAATCATGATCTCAAGGAATGCCTTGTTAACCATGTCCATTTCCTTCTTACAATCCTTGTACTTGAAGTCCTGATCCTTGCCACCAACTATAGCTGGAAGCTCTGCTAAATCGTTAGGAACAGTCCAATCTAATGTGATATTAGAGAATGGAGCCTGTGTTCCCCAACGGCTAGGTGTATTAACACCATATATAAATGCCTCAAGGCACTTCTTAACTTCTTCATATGAAAGGTTATCAACCTTAACGAATGGTGCAAGATATGTATCAAATGATGAGAATGCCTGAGCACCAGCCCACTCATTCTGCATGATACCTAGGAAGTTAACCATCTGGTTGCAAAGTACTGATAGATGCTTCGCTGGAGCAGATGTAATCTTACCTGTGATTCCACCTAAGCCCTCCTGAATGAGCTGCTTAAGTGACCAACCTGCACAATATCCTGTAAGCATAGATAAATCATGGATGTGAATATCAGCATTGCGGTGTGCCTGTGCTATCTCCTCATCATAAATCTCTGAAAGCCAGTAGTTAGCAGTGATGGCACCTGAGTTAGAAAGGATAAGTCCACCAACTGAATATGTAACTGTAGAATTCTCCTTAACTCTCCAGTCCTCTACCTTAACATAGCTGTCTACTACATTCTTATAATCAAGAACAGTAGACTTCATGTTACGCATCTTCTCTCTCTGCTTCCTATATAATATGTAAGCCTTAGCTACATCGGTATATCCAGTCTGCTCAAGTACATTCTCAACAGAATCCTGAATATCCTCAACAGAAATCTTACCTTCCTTAATCTTAGCCTGGAAATCTGCTGATACTCTGAGTGATAATAAGCCGATTATGTCGTCATTGTATACCTTTCCAGTGGCTTCAAAAGCCTTCGCAATAGCATCGTTAATCTTTCCTAAATTAAACTCTGCAATCTGTCCATCTCTCTTTACTACGTCAAACAATTCTACTCACCAATTCCCTTTCTCTAGTATCCTTAAGTGTGTCAAAAAAAAGGACTCCCCCTTCACCTTCTTGATGTCCCTAATATCCGCTCATCTAAGGTACTTTCGACTTGTTTATATGTTATCAAAATATAGGGTGGCATTCAATGAGAAATGACTAGATATTGTGTTTTTCGTCATAATTACCTAAAATGTCCTTTCAGATTTGAATATTTTCTAGGTAGAATTACGATTCAACCTATACAAGATTTTGTATATCGAAATAAAAAAGACACACTAGATATAGTGTGTCCATTTCCTATAATTAGCGTGTTTGGAGGAATACCAGCTCCTTAGCTGCCTCCTCATCATTAGGATAATCCTCAAGATATTGTGTCAGGATGTCCTTCGCTTCAGAGAACCTATATAGCTTCTCCAGGGCTGCTACCTCACCCTTCATAAGCTGGGACATATTGTCTATTGAATCGTGACTCAACCCCGCCTGATAATACCCCAGAGCATTCTCATAATTGCCATTGGTCATCTCAATATCACCAAGAGCTGCCAGAGCCTCGCTGGTAACCTCATCTGAGGCTGCATACTCCTCAAGGAGAGTCTGAGCTGTAGTGTAATCACCCTGATCCTGATAGAGCTTAGCAAGATATAGCTTAGCATCAGTAATATCCTTATCAATGGCTGCCTTGAGATTAGTCTCCGCATCCTGATTCTGACCAAGCATATAGTAGATACGTCCCTTATAGTACTTGGCATTGGCTGACTTATCAGATACGTCTAAGGCATTGTTAAGATATGTAAGCCCCTGCTCGGTATAACCTAGAGCATTAAGATTCTCATATATCTCTATATATAACTCGTAATTCCTGTCATCCACAGCGATAGCTGCGTCATAATCTGTAATAGCACTGCCTATCTCACCCTCGGTGGCATATATGCTGCCTCTTAAGAAGTAAGCATCACTATTATCACCGTCGTACTTAATAAGGTAAGTATAGGTCTGAACTGCATCATCGAAGAGCCCTGCCTGAAACTGGGCCGCAGCCTTGTAATAGTTGATATCAATCTCTAGATCAGTGACCTTACCTATGGACTTGCCAAGAGCCTTATCGAAGTAGTTCACCGCCACATCGTAATTGCCATCCTCCATCTGAGCAATACCATCATCACGCAGAGATATCTCTTTCTCATTATATTTACCACAGCCGCTAAGAGATGCAGCTATGCACATTGTCAAAGCTATTGTTATTAATCTTTTTCTCATAGATTTCATTTTAGCAAAGATGACCCTCTTTGGGTAGATTACTTGCAACAACTTTTTACCATATGTATAATGCTATTCATAATACTTTGGTATTTTCAGAATCAATTATTATTTTTTAAAAGGAGCATATATTTTTGGATACACACCTGTTAATTAGACTGATAATTCTTTTATTATTACTAATCCTATCCGCATTCTTCTCATCAGCCGAGACAGCTCTTACTACTGTCAATAAGATTAGGCTACAGACCATGGCTGACGAGGGTGACAAGAGGGCCTCCAGAGTTCTTAAGGTAGTCACCCGACCTAAGAAGATGCTGTCTGCTATATTAATAGGAAATAACGTAGTCAATCTATCAGCATCATCCCTGACTACTACCCTTGCTATTGAGATATTCAAATCAGGGGCTGCAGGTATTGCTACTGGTATACTTACATTATTAATATTAATCTTCGGTGAGATTACACCTAAGTCTATTGCCACCACACACTCACTGCCTCTTAGCATGTTCTTCGCTCCATTCATTGGAGGGCTCATGTGGCTGCTCACACCAGTTATCATAATAGTTAATTTCTTAGCTGGTCTGTGCATTAGACTCTTCGGTATCGATCCTGACTTCAAGGATGATGCCATTACTGAGGAAGAGATTCGCACCATGGTTGACAAGAGTCACAAGAGTGGTGAGATAGAGGGTGACGAGCGTACCCTTATCCACAAGGTGTTCGATTTCTCCGATGCCTGTGCCAAGGAGGTCATGATTCCTCGTATCGATATGACCATGGTAGATTCCGATATCTCTTATCAGGATCTAATTATGGTATTCAAGGAGGACATGTTCACTCGTCTTCCTGTGTGCGAGCCTGACACTGAGAATATCATAGGTATGGTTAATATGAAGGACTTCTTAGGGCTTATCCCTGGTGATGACTTCTCAGTTACCAACTACCTGCGTGATGTGTACTTCACCTATGAGATGAAGAATGTATCTGATCTGTTCGATGAGATGCGTGAGGAATCCACCACAGTATCCATAGTACTGGATGAGTATGGCGACTTAGCTGGTATGATTACCATGGAGGACCTGCTTGAGGAGATTGTAGGCGAGATTCGTGATGAGTACGATGAGGATGAGGAAGATCCAGTTATCAAGCTCAGCGAGCGTGAGTATCAGGTGCTAGGTTCCATGAATCTAGAGGATCTGTGTGATATCATCCCTATCGACTTCACCAGCGATGACTATGACACCATCGGCGGTTACATAGTAGGCGCCTTCGACCACTTCCCTAATGTGGGTGAGACCTATGTTTCGGAAAATGGCACTATTGTCCGTGTACTTGCAGTTGATAAGAAGCGTATCAAGAAGTTACGCATCAAATTGCCCCGTCAAGAAGACGAGCAGCAATCATAGTAATATTGAGTATTAGGCCTAGACTAGCCACCATTTGAAAGATTCCCTGCAATCTTCTGGCTGGTTCTAAGGCCTTTTTTGT
>JAILNO010000012.1 GCA_024691465.1 Pseudobutyrivibrio sp.
ATAAGATAGAATCCTGCCCAATTAAGATCCTCAAGATTCTCATATATAAGTGCTGATGCGTTAGATAGCACCGGAATGTAGCTTGGCTCATCCTCTGCCAAAGCCTTGATTTGTTCTGAAAGCATTCTGTAATCTGTCATCTGTTATCTCCTATATATTATTCTGCTTCGATGTTCTTCACTATGAAGTCTGTACAGCGATTAAGCTTAAGATTAATGCTGCCACACTTAGGACAACTGTCCTTGAATTCGTGACGTGTAAAAGTGGCGCCGCAGTCCTTACATTCCACCGTAGAATCTTTCACTTCTGCGTCTACTTTTACACCCTCTAGAGCTGTGCCCTCGCTCATGACCTGGAGGTACTCCTCAATAATCTCAGGTACATAGTCGCACTGATCACCTATAAGTAGATGAATCTTGTTAACTCTAGTTACGTGATTGGCATCTGCCTGTTTCTTAACTAAATTAAAAACATACTCTGTAACTGCCAGTTCGTGCATATAATCCTCTTTCCTACTCCCACTTAACTTCACCCATTATATACTATTGCGCCGCAAATCGATATAAATTAAACTAATAATGTTTGAGAATTGTTACTTATTATTAATAACTATTACTAATGGAGAACTAATATGAAAGAATTTCTTAAGAAGAAAAACATCGAGATTTCTGTAAAAAGATACTTAATTGACGCCCTAGGAGCCATGGCACAGGGTCTATTCTGTTCCCTATTGATTGGAACAATCATCAATACTATAGGAACACAGTTCAATATAGGTTTCCTTACCACAACTGTTGCAACAGTAGCTGGTGTGGAGTACACAGTAGGAGGACTTGCTACAGCCATGAGTGGTCCTGCTATGGCAGTAGCCATAGGATATGCTCTACAAGCGCCACCACTAGTACTTTTCTCGTTGATAACTGTTGGCTTCGCTTCCAATGCATTAGGTGGAGCAGGCGGCCCTTTGGCAGTACTTTTCATTGCTATTATCTCAGCTGAGATTGGTAAGGCTGTCTCAAAAGAAACTAAGATCGATATACTCGTTACACCTCTAGTTACCATAGCTGTAGGTATCGCCCTGTCTGCCTGGTGGGCTCCAGCCCTGGGTAAGGCTGCCAGCTCAGTCGGTACACTTATCATGTGGGCTACCACTAAGCAACCATTTATCATGGGTATCTTAGTATCAGTTATAGTAGGTATCGCCCTCACACTTCCTATCTCATCAGCTGCTATATGCGCTGCCCTGTCACTTACAGGTCTGGCTGGTGGAGCTGCTGTGGCAGGCTGCTGTGCACAGATGGTAGGCTTCGCTGTCATGAGTTTCAAGGAGAACAAGTGGGGCGGCCTGGTATCTCAGGGTATCGGCACTTCCATGCTTCAGATGCCTAATATTATCAAGAACCCTCGCATCTGGATTGCTCCTATACTCTGTTCTGCAATCACTGGACCTCTTGCCACATGTCTTTTCAAAATGGAGATGAATGGTGCTGCAGTCTCATCTGGCATGGGTACCTGCGGACTGGTTGGTCAGATAGGCGTGTACACAGGATGGGTCAACGATGTGGCATCAGGTGCCAAAGCATCCATCACTAGTATGGATTGGGCTGGTCTCATCTTAATCTGCTTCGTACTTCCTGCTATCCTATGTCCACTATTTAATATGGCAGCCATGAAGCTAGGCTGGGTCAAGGAAGGCGATATGAAGCTTGACTAATTACAGGTCGAATATACTAATCTGATTATCCTTCCAGGACTTCTGAGCTACCTCATGTATCTCATCATCCGGAAGATATCCCCCTATCAGAAATGGGGAATGTACATCATGAGCTAATCGATTCTTCGCCACCTGCTCTAAGTCATTGTTGGCATAACAGTACTTGCAGTAGTGACGACAGGTATCGTAAGCTCCTATATCAGAACCTAGATAACAGGTGCAGTCAGCTCTAGCTGGCTGCACTTTTGATTTAGGCGCAATCAGTCTACTATCTATAGCTCTCTCATACATAGATAAAGTCATGCAACCGCCACAATCAGCCCCATATCTCTCTAGATAATCCCCCTCTGCACAAGGTCTTAGGACCATGCCATTTGCTCTTGCTATCTCAACCATACTCTGGCCCAGAGTTATTTTGTCCTCAGCCGACACAGGTCTCGCCTCTGGAAAGTTACGCTTAACCTTCTCATATATATCTATGAAACTAATTACCACATCATGGGTATACCCCTTCAGATAGCTTGCCATACGGCTGAATGTCTTGATGTGATAGTCCACAGTGTATTTGTCATCGATGAAGATAGGGTCATATCTCCATCCTATGCAATCCACACCCACCCTGTCAGATAGATATCTGAAGGATTCCATAACCTGATCCTTATCAGGCACACCTGGCTCTATATCCTTGCCATATCCCGTGATCGTAATGTACCAATACTGGCCATAATCCCTAACTAAATCCAGATACGGAAAAAAAGGTGCTGGATTCTTGCTGCAAAAGCCAATGGCATCCACCACCTCAGGATTAAGTATGTACTTGTTAACCAGTATGGGATTGTAAGGATTGCGGACACATACATACCCCTCCTTGAGCCTGTTGGCAAACCACTCTGGGAAGAATGCTGGTATGTCTGTCCTCTGTCCTGTATTGATAATCATCTATATGCTACGCTCCTGCTCTAAGTAGAAACTGGGGAATCTCCTCCCCTTCCTTGGAAGGGATTTCCATAAACTCTCTGAATCGTTCCCTAAGCTCCACATAGTCCTTAAGGCCCAGCTGATAGAGCTGCTTATTAGCCTGGGCATCCATGGCAAAGGTACCCATAGCCATATGCTCACTAGGAGCGAATACGAATGCCTTGCCAGCGGCCTCCAGCTCATAGGCCATCTTCTGACTCTTAGTATAATTGATATGTCTGTTATTAAGAAGCTCTATTATCTTAGGAAACTTCCTGCACTTAAAGGAATAGAATCCCCTAAGGCTCTCAGGCTTCTTGACGAAGTCCCTATTCTTAGACATAATCACCACTATCTTATCACAGCCATCTAATAGTGCCTTCTCAACTGGAATGGAATCAGCCACTCCACCGTCGTAATAGTAATGTCCATCTATCTCAACTGGAAGACATGCCCCGGGTAGAGCTGATGAAGCCATAATCACTCTGTAGTCATCCTTAGGCATCTCCTCCTTGTGGAAGTACCTAGGCTCCCCTGACTCAGCATCTGTAGTTACGATAATGAATTCAGTATGATTGAGCATCAGATTGTGATAATCCAGAAAATCTGCGCCGCTGGAATTGCTGAGAGTACCATATATGTACTGCAATCCGAACAGATTGTGAGTCTTAATATAATTCTTGAGGCCGAAGTATCCTGGTTCCTTAATATGTTCCGTGTAGAACCTGAGGTTGCGTCCCCTTTGTCCCGCCAGATAAGATGCTGCATTGGCACTGCCAGCAGAAACTCCTATACAATAATCAAACCCTATATTGTCCACCAAGAAGGCATCCAGTACGCCAGCACTATAGGCACATTTCATACCTCCGCCTTCAACTATTAACCCAATCTTACCCATGACAATCTCCATTCATTTAACCTTTTAATAATATTTTAGGTAACCCATTTTCAATTTTCCATTTACAAATGCCTCGATGTGTATTTATCACAACAAAAAATTAAAAGTTTTTAAATTTGCTCTTACATATGCCTTGAAAAAACCACATCACAGTGTTAAAGTTCCTAATTATTGGTATATATAATGTACATTTCCTTAGTTAATACTAGGTAAATATAAGGAGGGCTTTATGAAGAAAGGACTAGTAATGGAAGGTGGTGCCATGCGTGGCATGTTCACCTGTGGAGTAATAGATGTGTTGATGGAGAACAATATCACCTTCGACAGTGCAGTAGGTGTATCGGCAGGTGCTACATTCGGATGCAACATCAAGTCTAAGCAGATAGGTCGTGGCATCCGTTATAACAAGAAGTACTGTAATGACAAAAGATACGCAAGCCTGGGCTCCTTTATCAAGACTGGTGATATCTATAACGTACCTTTCTGTTATGATACCCTGCCCTACGAGCTGGATAAGTGGGACATAGATGCCTTCTACACTAATCCTATGGATTTCTACTGTGTAGCCACATCTCTTTCCACTGGTGACGCTGTGTATCACAAGTGTGATAATTACGAGACCGCTCCAGGAGGTCAGGATATCACCTGGATCAGAGCATCTGCTTCTATGCCTGTGGTTTCAAGACCAGTAGAAATAGACGGAAGCCTGTACTTGGATGGTGGTATGGCAGACTCTATTCCTCTTCAGTTCATGGAGAGCCAGAATTGTGACAAGATTCTTGTCATAGAAACTCAGCCAGCTAGCTATGTTAAGAAGCCCCAGAAGTTTATGTGGCTAATTAAGAAAGTTTTGCGCAAATATCCTAACATGATTAAGACCATGCAGAACCGCCACAACATGTACAACGCCCAGAAGGACTACGTAAGATCCCAGGCATCAGATGGCAATGTATTCGTCATCAGACCACAGGCTCCGCTTAATATAGGTGCCACTGAAAAGGATCCTTCTGAACTCCAGCGCGTATATGACTTAGGACGTACTGAAGCAATACATAATATAAAAGCCCTCAAGGCTTATTTGAGCGCATAAATTTGTGAAATTGTTATGATTTACCTCATTTGTCTGATTTTTCAATTAAGAGTGTGATATTATAAGAATATAATAACAACGTTACTCTATTTGGAAGAGGGGGTTAATCATGTTAAAAGAATATACGAAGATTCCAGCTCCACTTAATTCAGATGTGACATTGAAAATAATACCTGGGCATTTTGCTACTAATCATTCCCACATCACCAATTACATGGAGATTGGAACCATTAAGACCAGATGTAATGAAGCACATGGTATAGCACAGCTTCTAGCCATGCACTATTCAGTTTCTACACC
>JAILNO010000028.1 GCA_024691465.1 Pseudobutyrivibrio sp.
GTCTCACCTGTACCTGGAGTCATATGGTACATCTTCTCTAAATTATCTCCAGTGATTATCTCTTCTGGAGTTCCTATTTGATACACACTATTATCAGCCACCGCCACAACTTTATCTGCAATAGCTGGCACATATTCTAGCTCATGGATGGACATAATAATCGCCTTGCCCTGTTCCTTAGCCAGTCTCCTAATCAGTGCAAGTATATCTAACTTATATTGCACATCTAAGAAGGATGTAGGTTCATCTAAAATCATAATAGGGGTATCCTGACATATGGCTCTAGCCAGCATGACCCTCTGTCTTTGACCGTCACTTAATTTAGCAAAATCCATATCAGCCACAGCTGTAGCTCCTACCAGCTCTATGGATCTATTCACAATCTCAATATCCTTATCAGTAAGAAGTCCCATAGTACCTGTGTATGGATATCTGCCAGTGGCTACTATATCGAATCCTGTCATAAGCTCAGGATTGATCCTCTCCGTCATAACCATGGATACTCTAGTAGCCATATCCTCATCAGTAAGCTTAGCCTCATCTAATTCGCATATACGTATATCGCCATTAAGCTTATGTAATTGTCTAATGATAGTCTTAAGGATTGTAGACTTACCTGCCCCGTTAGCTCCTATGATAGCCACCACTTCCGATGGTGCCACATCAAGAGAAACATCCTTAACAATCGCCTGGTCCTTGCCATATCCTACATCCAGACTGATTGTACTAATAACTCTATCCACGGGATGTAGCCCTCCTTGCCACAAGCAAATATATAACCACTGGTGCAAGCAGTACAGATGTCACTGCACTGATACTCACCTCTGTAGGGGAGAATGCAGTACGTGCAATACAGTCACATATAAGTGTGATTATAGCTCCACCTAAGAAACATGCTGGTATCATAATAATAGGTTTAGCAGTCTTCATCATGCCTCTAATTAGATGGGGAACTGCTATGCCCACAAAGGAAATAGGCCCTGCAAAGGCTGTGACAGTAGCTGATAAAATACTTGAAAGTAATATCAAAACAATACGAAGGAATTTAATATTAACGCCCATATTTCTAGCGTAATTTTCTCCTAATTGATATGCACCGATTGGCTTAGACATAACAAAAGAAAGTACCACTGCAATAGCAACAATAATAAAAGAAACTATCACATGCTCCCAACTGATACCTGAGAAGCTACCCAGTGACCAGTTGTGCAGATTAACAATATTCGTATCATCTGCAAAAGTGATGACAAACTCAGTAATAGCCGAGCAGATATAGCCTATCATAACGCCGCAGACTACCAGTAGAGACATGTTCCTAACCTTCTGTGAAAGCACCATTACTATACTCATGGAAATCATGGAGCCAATAAATGCTGCCACCACCATTACAATTGAATTAATAGCAATGCCCCTTTCAAGGAGAAACACCATAGAAAGAGCCACGAATAACTTGGCACCTGATGAAATACCAAGCACGTAAGGACCTGCAATAGGATTGCCGAAGAATATCTGCAGTAAGAAACCACTCACTGCAAGAGCGCCTCCTAATATAATAGCCGCAAGTATCCTAGGAAGTCTTATAGAAACTATAATTTTGCCTAAGTACACATCCCCTGGTGCCACAAGCGACTTGATGATATCCATAATGGATATATCAGCACTGCCCGTGCCCAGCGCAACCACACCAAAAATAAAAAGAACTACAACCATTACCGCAATTATAGATTTTGCTCTAATAAACCTTCGGTTCATCCTTCTACTCCCTAAGCTTGTAAAAATATTCTAACGATCCGTCTTCTTGCTGCAATAAAATATGCATCTCTTCTATAAATTCTGCCACATTCGTGCTTTTTTGGAAATAGTCTTCTTTTAAACAATATATATTTCCATTCTTAACTGCCTTGAAGTCAGCTAACGATGGCATCTCTTTTACCAGATCTTGAACTGAGGACACTTCCCCCTCTATAGTGCTGTTGTAGATTAATAGATCAGCATCCACCGCATCCACATAGAAATCCTCCGCAGTGATTTTCATGGTAGATAGTGCATTATCCTCAGGTGCTGGGGTATCTATAATATACTCTCCACCAGCCATTTCAATCATGGTAGATATATAATCACCAGGCTTTCTGATGGTTATCTGACCATTTGAATTAATGGAGAAAAAGGCTACGCTCTTCCCTGTCTTCTCTAGATTCTGAATAGAACTAACTCTATCCTCCTGGGCCTTAAACAGCTCAAGTGCCTCGTCACTTTTTCCATAAAGAACTCCGTACAGCTTGATCCACTCCAGCCTGCCCAGTGGGTTACTCTCATAACTGGAGCGCTCCACCATAACAGGTATATTAAGCTCCTCAAGCTTCTCCTTCACCTCTGGATTGTGATATATCATGGTGTTCTCTATGGCGAAGTTGCATCCATCGGTTAAAAGTAACTCATAATCAGGGGCTGAGTACTTGCCTGCATACTCAATTAAGGACTGCTCCATGGCTGAGGCCGCATCATCTATATACCAATCATCCTCCTTGGTCCCTGAGAATTTAATATAATCTAAGGCATCGATACCTACTATCAAATCCATAACTGAAGTAGATACCAGGTATGTATTATCTATATCATCAAGCAATACCACATTGTCAGAGATTCCCTCTAAGTCCTTGGTACTGCATCCCATTCCTTTTAAAAAATACTGCAAGCTATCGCCAACAGTAATAAACGCATAGGTATTACTCAAATCATCCTTATAATAATCTACTGAATATTCCTTAGCGTAAGTAAGTTCCAATGAAGAATCATAGGTAAGATTACCTAAATCATATTCTTCTGAAATCCCTTCTAAATCTGCATCTGAGGCGGAATCTGCAATAGGTGCATCCTCCCCAGGGGCACTGACAGTAAGCTCATACTCAATCTCATGAGGTGTACTCATGGCGGTAGTATCACCTATAACAGTAAAGGGCTCATCGAATTCCTCAAATGGTATCGTAAATACGGAATTCTCATCTACTTCAGCCTCATTGTCATAACGCACATCATCCACAATCATGTAGTCGTAATTAGAGCTAGACCATATCAGTTCCACATACTTATCATCACCTGTCACAGAAACCTGCGCAGGAGAAGTAACAGAGGCTCTTCCGCTGCCTCCTGTAAGCTGTACCTGGCATGAATAATTACCATCTGCAATTCTATCATTATTAATATAGCTGCAGCCAGTAAGCACTATGGCTATAGCTGCAGCTAAAATCATCTCTCTCTTCATTTAAAAAGACTATTCCTCTTCACTTGATAACTCAGGATTAGATACCTGTACCTTATGGTCGTACCAGGTTCCCTTAGTTCCAAGTAATGCTAAATCGAATTCCTCATCAAGTACTGTGAGTGGAACATCGAATCCATACACTTCCTCAGAAGTGCCATCCTCGTATGTAACAGTGTCAACTGTAGGCATAAGCCAGTTATCCTCATCGCTCTCAGCATCTGATGCTAAGCCTGCATACAGGTTAACAATATTCTTAGATGCCAAAGTGATATGTAATGTGCCCACGTGATTTTCAACTGTAAGAGTTCCTTTTCCATTCATGGACTCATTCACATGGAACATGCTGCTATCAGTGGTAAAATCCACTATATAAGTACCGTCTTCTAAATCTAAAGAGGTCTCCTGAACTTGAGAATCATCCGAAGTATCAGCCTCATCCTCAATAGGAGTTACATTCTCCGCAACTACCTCCTCAGCTGAATCTGTAGTCTCTACCGCTTGTTGATTACTTGCGCATGCAACTAGGCTAAGAGCCATTGTTGCAATTGCAAGAAAAGTAATTATCCTATTCTTCATCTATAAACCTTCTATATTATTATTCTGCTAAAGCATCCTTGATGTGAGAAACATAGATGTTCTGAACATCTGCAATCTCTCCTAAACCAGAAATCTGGCAATCAATAGACTCAAAAGAACCATCTGCTGTAAACATAGACTTCCATGAATCCTCGTCCTCACCAGCCATATCATTGTTAGCATGATCACCTGCTACAACCATAAGAGGTCTTAAGACTACCTTAGTGTAACCTGCTGCCTTGACTGCTTCAATTACATTCTCTACAGCTGTCTCCTCTGGCTCACCCTCTACTGTTCCTACGAACACATTGTTATAACCAAGCTCTGCCATCTGTGACTGCATCTGGCTATATGTAACCTTAGCAGTATGGCTAGTACCATGTCCCATGAATACAAAGGCTACGCCATCTCCCTCAGCTGCCTCTAAGCTAGCGAATCCACCATCTGCAACTGCCTCAGCTGTAACAGCCTTAGCAACTGCCTCCTTATCATCATTGATTACAGTAGCATCTGCTCCTACCTCACCAAGAAGTGGCTCAGAAATAATTACTGAATCAAACTTATCAGTATAGCTATCAACTGTAGCTACCAAATCATCATACTCAGCGCCATGCATCAAGTGTGTTGGCTGAACCACTAGATTCTTAACCCCATTATCTACAGCTCTCTCAAGAGCCTGCTCCACATTATCAATCTTCTCATTATCACGAGCCTGGATATGGTTGATGATAATCTGCGATGTAAATGCACGTCTGACTGACCAATCTGGATATGCTGAAGCAATTGCCTTCTCCACACCACCAATATCAGCTACACGGCTGTCATTAAATGATGTACCAAAGCTAACTACTAATATCTCATTCTCACCAATCTCATCCTGGTTAAGAGGATCATCTGCTGTAGCATCACCGGTGTCTCTTCCGAAATAATCAGGATCTGCATTCTCTCCATCAACTAATTCCTTCTGGGCGTCAGTAAGTCCATCCCAAGCTTCCTTAGCTGCTGAACACTGTGCATCTGTGTCATCTGTTCTCTCCTGAACATAAATAGCATCGATTAATGCTGCGCAATTGTCTGCTGCCATCTGATCTGCATTCTCCTCAGTACTTTCTGTAGCATCACTTGCTACTTCTTTAGTTGCGGCATCCTCTGGTGCCTGCTTTCCACATGCGCTTAAGACCACTGATAGTGATAATAGGCATGCAATGCTTAATACTAATTTCTTTTTCATGTCTTCCTCCTTGACATACTAGGTCTATAGTAATTTTGACACGAAAAAGCAAAAGACTGCTATAAAAGCAGTCTCATAATCAATTAATTAGACTCACCATGCGTAGGCTGATGAGCGTCATGTAAATAGATTCGAGTTCCGCAAATCAAAATTACTAGAAATAGGCAGGTCTCCTGACTTCGATCAACGTAAATCTCCTCTTCCCAAGCATGCTCAGTGATATATGAAGATTCACTCCCTAACACAGTGACGGCTTCGCTCTGGATTCTCACCAGATTCCCTTTTCACCCATACCCTATTTATTACTAAATACCATGGGCACCTAAATCTCTAACCATATAAAATTCTTAAAGAAAAATAACACATTTCCTATATATAGTCAAACTCCTACCCCTGATTCTTAATTGAAACTATAGCCACTTCAAACGCTCTATTCTTAGTCTTAGGGTTAACACTTATTAATTTAATGTATAGATTGATAGTAAAACCTGATTCCTTGAGATTCTCTACGAATTCCCATTTATCTATTTCATAGCTCTTATTGATAATCTCATAGAATTCAGGCTCAGGGTTCCTCTTTTGCTTAATATAGACCTCACCCAGGTTCACCTCGTCTACCAGTCCCACTTTAAGTAGGAATTGGGCAAAGTTCATATTGTAACGCATTACATATACATCATCATCTCTTATCTCAAATACACCTGTAGGAATCTGTCCGAAGAAGTCATTATCCTTCCAATTGTAATTCTCGTTAACCAGAGGCTCTACCAGATTAGTTCTTCCAATCTCTGTAAAATACTTGTTCTCATGATAATCCTCGATTGTATTACCCAATCTAGTCTTACAGATAAGCAGCCACTCCTCCATAGGAATAGGCTTAGCGAAGTAGTATCCCTGTATCTTGGTGCAGCCTATCTCGCGTAAGAACTTAACCTGTTCAATGGTCTCAACACCCTCTACCACCGTATCTAACCCCAGCTTGGTAGCCATCTGTATGAGCTCCCTTATAATGATATGATTCTTCTTGTTCAGATTAAACTCACGCATGAATTTCATATCAAGCTTAATACAATCAAAGTCAAAGGTCTGAAGCAT
>JAILNO010000039.1 GCA_024691465.1 Pseudobutyrivibrio sp.
TTTCTTTGCAGGCCCTACTGACAACCAGTTTAAGTCTGAGATTAATCTATATAATTGCCATTACACAAGTACTCATATATTA
The DNA here is from genome assembly GCA_024691465.1 of Pseudobutyrivibrio sp. The sequence continues at coordinate 83 of JAILNO010000039.1, forward strand.
GGTACTACAGGAGGCAATAATGATGATCTACTTGAGGCGCTTCAGCTGGCTGCCAAGGGGGAGATTAATCCATCCGTTATGGTTACCCATGTGGGAGGTCTAGACTCAGTTGCAGATACCACTTGTAATCTGCCTAGTATTCCTGGAGGCAAGAAGCTTTGCTATACTCAGTTTGATATGCCTCTTACAGCTATCGAGGATTTCGAGAAGCTAGGTGAGACAGATGAATTATTTGCTAAGCTAGATAAGTGCTGTAAGGCACATAATGGTCTTTGGAATCCAGAGGCTGAGAAGATATTATTTGAGCATTTTAAGGTAGAGATTTAATTAATTATGAAGATACTAGAGTACAAAGTTAATGAGAAGGAAGGGCTTCATGCGCTTCCAGCTACTGAGATTATCAGGAAATTAAATACACTTAAGTGCGATATTACAGCATCTTTTAATGGCAGCATGGTTAATGCCAAGTCACCATTTGGCTTAATTGCATTAGGCGCCAAGTATGGCGATGTGATTAATTTGATTGCAGAAGGGGACGACGAAGAGAAGTTGTTTGAACTGAATTTATAATAAAAAGCTATCCTTAGGGATAGCTTTTTTATTTATTGGGAAGATTATGGTAGAATACTAAGAGATTTAGATGAGGTGATGATATGAAGTTTCCTAAGGACCCAGTTATGTTACTTTCAGTAGTTAATACAGCACTAAGGGATTACTATAGTAGTTTCGAGGCGCTTGTAGATGATAATGAGATAGATGGTGATGAGATTATCGCTAAGTTAGCAGGTATTGATTATCACTATTGTGCTGAGGAGAACAGATTTAAGTAAGAGGATGTTATGAAATTTTTCAATTTTATTCTTAAGTTTTTGCTTGTGATTATTTTAGTGGGGGCAGCGTGCTGGTACGCCTTTGGCGAGAGCGGCCCATTTAATGATGAGGCTAGAGCCTTTGCCAGGGAGCACAATATCTCAGATGAGCTCAAGTGGCTCATAGGAAATAGCGATGAGGCTGATACCACAGAGGTGGAGGATGTTGTGGCTGAGGCTGAGCCACAGGTGGAGGAGCCTGAGGTTACAGATATGGATACCAGTATAGTATTCACTGGTGATATAGAGCTCAGTGAGTACGTCCAGTCCAAGTATGACGCCCAGGGTATTGATGGTGTGGCATCTGCAGGGATACAGTCTCTTCTTAAGGATGCAGATATCACCATGATTAACAATGAGTTCTGCTTCTCAACCAGAGGGGAACAGGCCCCTGATAAGCAGTATACCTTTAGGGTGGATCCTTCGTATGTGTCAGTTCTTAATGACTTGGGTGTAGATATAGCGGGGCTTGCCAACAATCACGTGCTTGATTACGGACATGATGCCCTTACAGATACATTTACTACTCTTACAGATGCAGGGATTGAGTACACAGGAGCAGGCAATAGCTTAGAGGAGGCTAGCCAGCTTATTATTAAGACAGATGCTGCAGGTCGTACCTATGGATTCCTGGCAGCCAGTCACGTGATTCCTGTAGGTAGCTGGAATGTGCTTAACAGTCAGCCAGGAGAGTTCTGCTTCTATGATGAGACGGATCTTCTCAATACCATAGCCGAGGTGGATAGTCAGGTGGATTATCTGTTTGTTATGGTTCACTGGGGAGTGGAGCACACCAAAGAGCTTGAGGATTACCAGGTCAATGACGGCCATAAGATGATAGATGCTGGAGCTGATGCAGTTATAGGAATGCATAGTCACTGCTTACAGCCAGTGGAATACTATAATGGTAAGCCTATATTCTACAGCCTGGGTAACTTTATCTTCAATCAGACTATTAAGTCAGGGGGCGGTGGAGCAGTGCAGTTCAATATAGATGCTGATGACCATATTACCTACCGAATCGTCCCTATTACGGCTAGTGATGCATGTACAGGTGAGGCCATTGAGAGCGACCCTAATGCGTACTCATATGTGGAGAGTATATCTAGCAATGTGGCTGTGGATGAAAGTGGTGTAATCTCAGAGAAATAAGATTAATACAAAAAAGTACAAAATCAAAAACAATACTATTATCTGCTCATTTTTCGGAAAAAAGGTGTATATTATTCAAGGTAGTTTTAACTAATTTGGAATTGCTGAGGTTGCACCCTCAGGGATTTCATGAAAATAATTAAAGAAGTTATTAAAGAAAGAGAAAGAGGAAATTAAAATGGCAGGTTTTGGAGCTTTAATTGAGATCCTAAAGAAGGATCCTAAGAAAATCGTATTCACAGAGGGAACAGACCATCGTATCATCGAGGCAGCTAGCCGTCTCCTTGGTTCAGATTTCTTACAGCCAATTCTTATTGGTAAGGAATCAGAGGTTAAGGCAGCAGCTGAGGAAGCAGGTTTCAACATTCGTGGTGCTGTAATCATTGATCCATCTAACTATGATAGATTCGATGAGATGTGCGAGCTTTTCTGTGAACTCAGAAAGAGCAAGGGCGTTACTATGGAGCAGGCTAAGGCTACATGTTCTTCAGCTAACTACTTTGGTACTATGCTTGTTAAGATGGGCGTTGCAGATGCACTCTTAGGTGGAGCTACATACTCAACAGCTGATACAGTTCGTCCAGCACTTCAGGTTATTAAGACTAAGCCAGGTAACAGCATCGTTTCATCATGCTTCATCATGGTTCGTAACTCAGCTACAGGTGATAGAGAAGTACTTGCAATGGGTGATTGCGCTATCAACATTAAGCCTAATGCTGATGAGCTTGCAGAGATCGCAGGTGAGACAGCAGAGTGCGCTAAGATCTTCGGTGTAGATCCTAAAATCGCTATGCTTTCATACTCAACACTTGGCTCTGGTAAGGGTGAGGATGTTGACAAGATGCGCGAGGCTACAGCTAAGGCTAAGGAGAAGTATCCTACACTTGATATCGAGGGTGAGCTTCAGTTCGATGCAGCTGTTTCACCACGTGTTGCTAAGACTAAGTGCCCAGACTCAACAGTAGCAGGACACGCTAACACATTCATCTTCCCTGATATCAATGCAGGTAATATCGGATATAAGATTGCACAGCGTCTTGGTGGTTTCGATGCTTACGGCCCAATCCTTCTTGGACTTAACGCACCTATCAATGATTTATCACGTGGATGCAATGCACAGGAAGTATATTCAATGGCTATTATCACAGCTGCACTTGCATAATTGTGATTTCCAGTTTGAGCATAGACCTTCCCCAAGTTATGGGGAGGGTTCTTTTTTAATTAATAGGAAATATATTTGGAGAATATTATGAGTAAATGGATCATGAAGAGAATAGGTGCAGATTATGCGGGATTGAGCGCCAGGCTTGGGGTAGACCAGGTCATAGTGCGTCTCATGGTTAATCGTGGACTTAGCACCTATGAGGAGATGGAGGAGTATCTACACCCTAGTGTGGATTCATTCCCTGATCCTCATCTGTTTGCAGATATGGATACAGCTTGTGAGCTTCTTATGGAAGCTATCGATGAGGGTATCAAGATACGAGTGGTGGGCGATTATGATGTGGATGGTATCATGTCTACGTATATCTTGACTACTGCCATTAGAGAGGCTGGAGGTGATGTGGATTATGCCGTGCCACACAGGATGGTGGATGGCTATGGTATCAATCCCGATATGGTTCAGTCAGCCTATGATGAGGGTGTCAGATTCATCATCACTTGCGACAATGGAATAGCTGCAGCTGAGGCCATTGACCTGGCTAAGAGCCTGGGCATGACCTTTGTGGTAACAGATCATCATGAGGTTCCATTTGAGATGGTAGGGGACACCAGAGTCCAGCACCTTCCTGGGGCTGATGCTGTGGTGGATCCCAAGAGAGAGGATTGTTCGTATCCTTTTAAGGGTATATGCGGAGCCCAGGTGGCCTGGAAGCTGGTGGATGTGCTATATGAGTTCCTGGGTATTGAGCAGGACAAAGTAGACGAGTTCCTTCAGTTTGCAGCCATTGCCACAGTGTGTGATGTAATGGAGCTCAAGGGCGAGAATAGAGCTACTGTATACCATGGACTTAAGGCTATAGAGCAGACTGGCAATATAGGCTTAAGTGCGCTCCTTGCAAGGAATGATCTGAAGGGTAAGCCCCTCAGTTGCTATCATCTGGGGTTCGTAATCGGACCTTGCCTCAATGCCAGCGGCAGATTGGATACAGCCTCTAGAGCTATAGAGCTGCTTATGGAGGAGGATCAGGCTAAGGCCCTTGCCATGGCCAATGAGCTGGTGGAACTGAATGTCCAGAGAAAGGCCATGACTCAGAAGGGTATAGATACTGCCATGGAGATGATCGAGGGCAGTGATTTAAGCAAGGACAGAGTACTGGTTGTCTATATTCCTGAGCTCCATGAGAGTCTGGCTGGTATAGTGGCTGGACGTATCAGGGAGGCATACACTAAGCCTGTGCTTGTAATTACTGATGCTGAGGATGGAGCTAAGGGCAGTGGTCGCTCTATTCCTTCTTATAATATGTTCGAGGAGCTTACTGGAGTGAAGGATGTGTTTACTAAGTTCGGTGGTCATCCTATGGCAGCAGGAGTTTCCCTTCCTAAGGACAGGATAGAGGAGCTGCGCTCTAGGCTCAATGATAGATGTACTCTTACAGAGGACGATATGCAGGAGGTGGTTAAGCTGGACTGCGACATGCCTCTTTCATATATTACGGAGGAGCTGGTGGATTCCATTGAGCTACTGGCACCATTTGGCACAGGTAATTCCAAGCCACTCTTCGCACTTAAGGACGTGCCTATTCTTAGGGCAGCTTATATAGGCAAGGAGGGACAGTACCTTCGCCTTACTGTTGGAACAGAGAATGGAGGCAGCCTCACAGGCCTTATGTTCAGGAATGTGGATGAGTTTGAAAGGGCAATCGTAGATAAGTACGGCGATTCGGCTTTTAATGGTCTCTTTGCAGGTAAGAGCACAGGGGTTCAGATGGATATTGTATATGAACCATCTATCAATGAGTTCAGGGGCAATCGTAGTGTTCAGATTATGATTGAATATTTTAAATAGTAGCTTGGCATTTATTGAATCTAGTGGATAAATCATTTATTATCATTATAAATGCTTATATTAGGGGGTAATGATATGGGAAACCAGCAGGAGTATACATTTAATTCTAAAGACGGACATTCAATTATTCACTGTAGGAAGTGGTTACCAGAGGGGGAGCCAGTAGCTGTGGTTCAGCTGGTACACGGTATGGTTGAATACATAGAAAGGTACGATGAGTTTGCAACATATCTTACTACCAAGGGCTATGTAGTAGTGGGGCATGATCATATAGGTCACGGTCATTCAGTCTCTGATATGGATGAGCTGGGAGTGATGACAGGTGTGCATCCTTCCGATGATATGGTGGAGGATATCTATACACACTATGCCATGACTAAGAAGGCATATCCTTCTATTCCTTACTTCATATTAGGACACTCTATGGGCTCTTACATGCTCAGGAAGTTCTTATCTGTCAAGGCAGCATATATAGAGGGTATCAGTGGTGCTGTTATCATGGGAACTGGTCAGGAGTCAGCTTCCACATGTAGCGGAGGATTAGCTGTTATTGCAATCCTTTCTCTACTCAGGGGCAAGAATTATCGCAGTACATTTGTAAGGAATATGACATACAGCGCTCCTTACAAGCAGTACGATTGCTATGGCAAGGATTACGCTAATTCATGGTTATCTAAGAATACACGCAATGTGGAGAAGTATTATCACGATCCATATTGTACATATACTTTTACACTTAATGCTTATAAGGGACTGGTTGAAGCTACTAAGTACGTAGCTACTAAGGAATGCGTATCTAAGATGCGTGCTACCATGCCTCTTCTAGTAGTATCAGGTGATGCAGACCCAGTAGGTAATATGGGCGAGGGTACTAAGGCAGCAGCTGAGTCCTTTAAGAAAGCAGGCATTAAGGATGTCACTCTTAAGCTGTATCGCGGTGACAGACATGAGATATTAAACGAGCTGGATAGGGATCAGGTATTCAGTGATATCTATCAGTGGTTCGAGGCACATAAATAATTATTTGGAGTTGTTATGGATTCTTTGGAGCATTTAATTACAAGGTCAATAAAGACATATTATAAGAATAGGCTGATTGCTCCTATTGTCTTTTTGGTGATTTTACTTGGTCTTACTATATTTTTGCCAGTGGGGCATATGCTCTTTCCTAACACTTATACAGAGCCTGATATTAGTCTATCAGAGCTCTACAATTCTAACGAGACCTATGCCAGATTTGATCTTAAGAATCTATATTTCACAGGCTATACCAGCAAGTGGTTAGACCAGACTAGGGGTTATTACTACTACACCATGATTGATACTGAGTGCGTGGTAGTACTATTAGATCCTACTACTTGTGAGCAGGGTACGCCTACTATTGATGAGATTAATATTAAGGGGCAGATACTGTATGATTCTACCTCTGCCAGGAACCTACTCACTAATCTGGCCAGTGATTTGAATTGGAACGAGGAGGGTATTCTTTCTACTGTTTCTTCCTATAGTATATCTGAACCAGATGCTACAGGATGGGCAGCGGTAGCTTTTCAGACCTTCTTTATTATATTTAGTTTTTATAGTCTGATTTCGGTACTTGTGTATTGTGTTTATATAGCTTTTCCTGTATTATCACTACCTGTGCAGAAGACTAGAGCATATGGTAAGCCAGCTGAGATTCTTGCTGAAGCGGAAGAAGAGTTGGCCACTCTACCTCAGCTTGCCACTGAGGATATGTTCATTACGGAGCATTACTTTATCGAGACCAGTAGCTATGGCGTGGCCATAGTTCCAATCGATGCCATTATATGGATATACAAGTATTCCACCATGCACAAGTTTTTATGGCATCATTTTTCGATTACTTACACACTGTACATTACAGCGGGTAAGCGACATTACATCAAGTGTCCTAAGAATATCAAGAGTGATATCGACGGTATTATGGACTACTTGGCTGAAGCTAATCACGATATACTTGTGGGATTCTCAGAGGAGAATCGTCTCAAGGTTGAGGAGATTCAGAACGATTTTGATATCATTAGGAAGATAACAGGCTTTTTATCTAAGAGGGTATAGGATGGAAGCATATACAGGGTTTGCCGCAGTCTATGATTTATTTATGGATAATATTCCATACGATGACTGGGCCAGCAATATAGCACAGCTATTTAAAAAGTATCAGATGCCCATGGAGATCGTGTGTGACTTAGGGTGTGGCACTGGACAGATGACCAGGCGCCTTAAGGCCATGGGATATGACATGATTGGAATAGATATATCATACGACATGCTTATGGAAGCGATGGCTCAAGAGGATTCCGATGGAATCCTTTATCTATGTCAGGATATGAAGGATTTCGAGCTCTATGGTACAGTTGGAGCAGTGGTGAGTCTCTGTGACAGTATGAACTATCTCAGGGATGGCGATGAGCTGCTTCAGGTATGTAAGCTTGCCAACAATTACTTAGATCCTAAGGGATTGTTCATCTTCGATATGAAGACTACTCATTACTATGAGTCACTTGGTACCAGTACCATAGCGGAGAATAGAGAAGAGGGCAGCTTCATCTGGGAGAATGACTACGACAGGGATACCAGAGATAATTATTATGACCTCACTATCTATGAAGCCAATGAAGAGGGCACATTCGATAGATACGAGGAGGAGCATCTCCAGCACGCATTTACAATTGATGAAGTGGTGGAAGCTATTGAGAAGAGTGGACTGCAATTCTTGGAGGTGCTTGATGTAAGTACTATGTCAGCTCCGACAGATTCAACAGATAGATTATATTTTATAGCAAGAGAGGTATGTAAATGAGCGATTATATAGTTAGAGGAACAGCGGCAAATGACGCAATTAGAGCTTTTGCCATTACAAGTAGAGATATGGTTGAGGAGGGACGTGTCAGACACAATACATCTCCTATAGTTACAGCTGCCTTAGGACGTATGCTTTCAGCAGGCTCTATGATGGGTGTGATGCTTAAGGGAGAGGATGATTTGGTCACTCTTCAGATCCAGGGAAGTGGTCCTATGAAGGGGATTACAGTTACGGCTAACAGCAAGGGAGAGGTTAAGGGATTCCCTAATGTGGCAGTGGTAGATTTGCCTCCTAAGAATGGCAAGCTAGATGTAGGTGGTGCCATCGACTTAGGTATCATGCGTGTCATCAAGGATATGGGACTTAAGGATCCATATGTAGGTACAGTTGAGCTTCAGACAGGTGAGATTGCTGAGGATCTTACATACTATTATGCAGTATCAGAGCAGATTCCTTCATCAGTAGGCTTAGGTGTGCTTATGAACAAGGACAATACTGTCAATTGTGCAGGCGGATTCATCATTCAGCTCATGCCTTTTACACCAGAGGAGGTTATCTCTCAGATTGAGGAGAATCTCAAGACACTTCCATCTGTTACAGATATGCTGTCATCAGGCAAGACTCCAGAGCAGATGCTTGAGACCGTGCTTGCAGGATTGGATGTACAGTTCATGGAGACATATCCAGTATCGTACAAGTGTGATTGTTCACGAGAAAGAGTCATTAAAAGTCTGGCTTCTCTTGGCAAGGATGATATGGATGATATAATTGCAGATGGCAAGCCAGTAGAGGTTAAGTGCCAGTTCTGTAATGAGGCCTATGAATTTACCATCGACGAGCTTAAGAGCTTTAGGCGGAAATAGTCAATAAAAACTCCGATTAAGATAAAAGTTTAGCTGTTTTTATTCATTAAATTCCTGTAAACTATCAAACGGAGAATTTTTGTGATTTTGTATTATGTAAAGGAATAATAATGAGTAAGGTTAAGAAGAGGAAAGCTCATACATTAGGTTTAGACAATTCAATATACATTAAGAGAGGAATTATAGCAGGTGTAATCCTCTTATTAGTTTATATTGCAGGTAGTATATTTTTCATGAGTCACTTCTATATCAGGAGTACAGTCAATGGAGTGGGTGCTTCATGTCAGACAGCAGCTGCTACATATGACCATATCCTTAGAAGTGCAGATGATTACACTATTTCCTTTGTGGATGCTGAGGGTAATACAGTCAATGAGATCAGCTCTATCGACTTAGGAGTAGGAGTCAATTACGACGAGAGCCAGGTGCAGGATCTTCTGGATGCTCAGACAGGTTTCAACTGGGTGCTTCGTATCTTTTTCGCAGCTGACTACTATACAGCTACTGGCAATTCATACGATGCAGCTAAGGTAGCTGAGGTAGCTAAGTCATTAGACTTCAGCAATCATCAGTCCACCACTGAGTCTCAGGATGCCACTATTGTATTCGATGGATCTAAGTTCGTAATCCAGGATGAGGTATACGGTGACAGGATAGATGAAGAGGGCGTTGAGGAAGCTATCGTATATGCAGTAGAGAATCTTCAGAGTGAGATTAATATCTCTGATGGTACATGCTTCAATAAGCCTGATGTACTTGCTTCAGATGATAATATTAAAGCAGCTGTGGATGTGCTCAACGGCTATATGGATACTCAGATTCATTATGATCTGGGTGAGGGCTACACTGAGGAGATTCCAGCTGATGTTAAGTCCACATGGTTTACCTGGGATGATGACTTCAATGTATCATTCAATAGAGATGCTATTGGTGACTATGTCAATTCCATGGGTGATAAGTACAATACCTATGGCAAGAAGAAGGACTTCACCACTACTTCAGGTGAGCAGATTACAGTTCCAGCTGGTTCCTTCGGATGGAGAATAGCTTACGATGGTGAGATAGATCAGATTATTGCGGACCTATCTTCAGGTGAGGATGTCACTAGAGATTTTACATATCTCTATAATGGCACCAGCCATGGTGAGCATGATTACGGTAATTCATACGTGGAGGTCAATCTGACCGAGCAGCACGTATATGTATATAAGGATGGGGCACTTACCTTTGATACTGATTGCGTATCAGGTAATGTATCAGCTAATCACGGTACACACACTGGTGTATATCCTATAGCTTACAAGCAGAAGGATGCCACACTTAAGGGTGATAACTATGAGTCGCATGTAGGTTTCTGGATGCCTTTTAATATGGGTGAGGGATTGCATGATGCCACATGGCGTTCTAGCTTCGGTGGCAATATCTATAAGACCAGCGGAAGCCACGGATGTGTCAATTTACCAGTATCAGCAGCTGAGCAGATATACAATATAGTAGAGGCAGGATGGCCAGTTATTGTTTTCTACACAGGTAATACTGAGCAGGAGAATACCCTTCTTGCTAATCCACAGTACGTGGTATCTACACTAATCTCTGAGATAGAGACAGTATCTCTTGAGTCAGAGGCTCAGATTGTTGAGGCTCAGGCTAAGTACGATGCACTTACTGATGAGCAGAAGGCACAGGTTACTAATTATCAGGATCTAATTAATGCAGAGCTTACATTACAGGCCTTGAAGGCACAGGCAGCAGCGGATGCCGCAGCCCAGGGCACCACAGATGGCACAGTAGTGCAGTAACGTAGCTTATCTATAAGGGGGACATAATGGCTAATTGGAAAGATAATGTTAGAACAGTAGTACCATACACTCCAGGCGAGCAGCCTAAGGCTAGAGTTATTAAGCTTAACACTAATGAGAACCCATACCCACCAAGTCCTTTGGTGGGTAAAGCTATTTCTAATGTGGCACTGGATTCTCTCAGGAAATATCCAGACCCTGGTTGTCAGGGACTTATATCAGCACTGGCCAAGTATCACGGTTTTGATGAGGATCAAGTATTTGTCGGAGTAGGCTCTGACGATGTACTGGCTATGAGCTTCCTTACATTTTTCAATTCTAAGGATCCAGTGTTTTTCCCAGATATTACCTATTCATTCTATGATGTATGGGCATCACTTTTTAGGATCCCATTTGAGACTAAGGCACTAGATTCAGAGTTTAAGATTAATCCTAAGGACTATGATAAGTCCTGTGGCGGAATCGTTATTCCTAATCCTAATGCACCTACAGGAATCAGCGAGCCAGTTGCTTTCTTCGAGGGCATTATCAAGGCTCATCCAGAGTGCGTAGTTATTATCGATGAGGCTTATGTGGACTTCGGTTCAGAGTCTTGTATTGAATTGGTTCGTAAGTACGATAATCTATTAGTCGTTCGTACCTTTTCTAAATCAAGAGCTATGGCAGGTAACCGTATCGGATATGCCATAGGTTCTAAGGAACTCGTTAAGTATCTATCTGATTGCAAGTTCTCATTTAATTCATACACAATGGATACTATTACTCTTGCAGCTGGTGTTGCTTCTATCGAAGATGATCAGTATTTTAAGGATAGACTAGATGATGTGATAGCCACTAGAGAGTGGACTAAGAAGGAGCTTGCAGAGCTTGGATTCACATTTCCAGACTCTAAGAGCAATTTCATATTTGCTAAGCATAACAGTGCAGATGCACTTTATATATTTGAGGAGCTTAAGAAGAGAGGTATATATGTCCGTCACTTCTCTAAGCCTGAGCGCATAGCTGATTATCTGCGTATCAGTATCGGTACAGATGAGGAGATGCGCACATTTATTAGTGAACTTAAGGATATTTTACAATAGTTTATTTTGAAAGGATTGTCTATGATTAAGTATTTATCAGTATTTTTTGTTTCAATGGTGCCGCTTATTGAGCTCAGAGGAGCTATTCCTTTTGCATATGCATACAAGGCAGCAGATCCACAGTTCAATCTGCTCTTGGCATATATTCTTATTGCAATTGGCAATATGATTCCAGTGCCTATTATTTATTTCTTCGCTCGCAAGGTGCTAGTGTGGGGTAAAGATAAGCCAGTGATTGGCAAGTTCTTCACATTCTGTCTTGAGAAGGGTGAGAAGGGTGGTAAGAAGCTTCAGGAGAAGGCAGGTCGTGGCTTGTTTGTAGCTCTTTTACTATTCGTAGGTATTCCAGTTCCAGGAACAGGCGCATGGACAGGTACACTTGCTGCATCTATTCTTGATATGGACTTTAAGTCAACAGTTCTTGCTGTTATCGGTGGTGTTGCATTAGCTGGTATTATTATTGGTGTTCTTTGTACTTTGGGATTCGGAGCTCTCTTTGGAATAGCGTAACTTTTTCAGAAATAATTAGGGAGATACATATGGATACAACTAATATGATTATTAATGTCATAGCTATTTTGGCAGGCCTTACCATGTATATAGGCATCATGAATAGCAAATGGGGCAAGGCTCATGAGGGTATTCAGTATTTTATTATGTTAATTACTATTCTTCTAGCTGTTCTTTTAGGAGGATTTATAAGATGGCTAATGTAAAGAAGTCTAGTGCCACAGCTTGTGAGTACTGCAATAATTTCGTCTGGGACGAAGAGGATGAGCAGTATTACTGTGAGATGGATATGGATGAGGATGATTATGTAAGACTGGTGACTGGTCATTACAGCGAGTGTCCGTATTTCGTTAATGGTGATGAATATAAGGTGGTAAGGCACCAGATGTAGCATTATTTTTCTGATTTTATAGAAAAAACAATACAATTTATGTTAATATCATTATAGTATTTTTAGGAGGTTCGAAGTAGAGATGTTTAAGGCTTCAAAGTTAATCAAGTCGCTTGCAGCATTTGCCCTTGCTGTATGCATGATTTTATCCACACCACTTTCTGTTAGCGCAGCAGGAGCACAGGGTGTCGATGTTTCCAAGTATCAGGGAAGCATCAACTGGGCAGCGGTAGCTCAGTCAGGTGTATCGTACACATTTATTAAGGTAGGTAGCACAAAGAGTGGCGTTGATCCATACTTTGCAGCTAATGTTCAGGGTGCTCAGGCAGTTGGCATTCGTACAGGTGTATATATTTACTCATATGCAACTACTGTAGAGGCAGCTGTTCAGGAGGCACAGTTAGTATTACAGTGGATTGAGCCATATAATATTAACTTCCCAGTAGCATTTGATATTGAGGATAGCGTACAGAAGGGCTTAGATGCCAACACATGTACAGCTATGGCTAATGCATTCTGCGGTACTATCGCAGCTGCAGGTTACACACCTATACTTTATACATATACTAATTTCTACAAGGCTCATTTCACATCTGGTCTTGCATATGACAAGTGGATTGCACAGTACTCAGATCACAATGATATTGCAGGATGGGCTATTTGGCAGTACACATCAGGTGGAGCTGTAGCAGGAATTAACGGCCGTGTTGATATGAACGTAGCAGCTAAGGATTACACAGCATTTATTCCAGCAGTTGGCTTACTTGATTTAGGTGCAGGTAATGTATTCTTCTTCAGCAACTACCGTAAGCAGTTCGGTTGGGTTGATGTAGCAGGTATCAAGTATCATACTGATCCAGCCACAGGTATTGTTACTACAGGATGGTTCGCTGACGAGACTGGTACATACTACTTCACACCAGGCACATGTAATGCAGCTATAGGTCTTACATCTATTGAGAACGGAATCTACTACTTCAACGAGGCTTCACAGCTTCAGACAGGTTGGTTAGAGCTCGGCGGCTTCACATTCTTCTTTGATCCAGCAGCCAATGGTGCTCTATATACAGGATGGTGGACAGATCCAGCAGTTGGTACTCGATACTTAGATACTACTGATGGACATATGCTCATCGGTCTTTCACTTATCGATAAGGATTTATACTACTTCAATGAGCAAGGCTTGAGACAGGTAGGTTGGGTTGATATCAACGGAGTATCATACTTATTCAATCCTAACGACAATGGCAAGCTATACAGAGGATGGTGGACAGACGCAACAGGTACATACTATCTTGATCCTGCAGATGGACACAGAGTATCTGGTCTTACAGCAGTTGAGGGTTCAGTATACTACTTCAACGAGGCAGGACAGATGCAGGTAGGTCTTGTTAACATCAATGGTGCTCAGTACTACTTCGGACCAGACGGCAAGATGCTTACAGGCATGCAGACCATCGGCGATGGCATCTACTTCTTCGGTGCTGACGGCGCTATGGTTAAGGGCTTAGTACAGGCAACAGACGGCGTATATTACGCAGGTGCTGATGGTAAGATCGTAGTTGGTCAGTCAGTCAAGATTGGCGGCGGCGAGTATGTATTCGGCCTCGATGGTAAGATGGTTGTTAACCAGGTAGTTCAGATTGGCAACAATCTATACCAGACAGATGAGACTGGTTTAGTAGTTGCAACTGCTCCAGCTCCAGCGGCAGCAGCTCCAACTAAATAGTTACAGATATTTTTAGAGCTTGATTTATTTTATAATCAAGCTCTATTTTTAGGGCGAAATAATAATTAAATATTTTTATAAGTATTATAATAATACCTATTGACAATTGAATAAATACCTATTATTATAATTACGACTCTTGTGGGAAAATAATGAAAACTCCCGCAAAATCAAAAACCTAAAGTTTTTTATTAATAAGGAGAGATAGAAATGAACAAAGCAATGAAGACAATGTTAGAATCAGTTTGTGCTCAGACTGGCCTTAGATTAGATGAAGCTACATCTACAGTTAACGGTGTATCTAATGGATATCATTTTACAGTAGCTTACGCTAATAATAGATACCAAATATACGCATCAATCCGCAAGAATGGTCAGCTCCCAGAAAAGGAATTCTTCAAGGAAGGTAAGAAGAGCATTCAGGGTGCATCTAGTGTAGGTATTGAGAAGAATAATGTAGTCATCGGTGTTTCAGGTATGACCACTAAGAAGATGCAGGAGAATCTGGTATCAGCAATCTTATCAGCACCTGGTTTCTTCAGACAGTGGGGCTATGAGGATGTGTGTGAGTGTTGTGGCAAGCCTGTAGACAAGATTAATATCTATAAGGTTGCTACTGGTATCAATTTCTTATGTGAGGATTGTTACAATGAGGTTACTAACAGTCTTCAGCAGGCTGA
>JAILNO010000048.1 GCA_024691465.1 Pseudobutyrivibrio sp.
ATTGAGAATTCATACGCGATTACAATCATCGAGCGCAGCTGTATATACGCTGTTGCAGCAGTGTCTATGAACTTGATGATTGGATTCACAGGTCAGTTCTCTCTTGGAACAGCTGGATTCATGTGCTTAGGAGCATATATCACAGGAATACTCACCATGCCAATAGAGATTAGAGATCAGGTGTATTACCTATATGGCATGGCATCCTTCATACATGATATCGAGGTGCCACTAGTGGTAGCCCTGCTCATATCAGGAGTAATCGGTGCCATCATCGCCTTTTTAATAGGTTGGCCAGTACTTCGTTTAAAAAGTGACTATCTAGCCATAGCTACATTAGGTTTCTCAGAAATTGTACGAGCAATCCTTGGTTGGGATGGACTAGGTAAGATTACAAATGCCTCATACGGCCTTAGTAACATACCTGCTTTTTCAAATATCTTCCAGGCAGTGATTATCTGCGGAGTGTGTATTGCAGTGATGCTTCTAATGATTAACTCATCATACGGTAGAGCATTTAAGGCAATCAGAGATGACGATATTGCCGCGGAGGCTATGGGGATCAACCTATTTAAGACAAAGCAACTAGCATTTGGAGTATCTAGCTTCTTTGCTACAGTAGCTGGTGGACTCATGGCTGTATTCTTAAGATCTGCAGCAACATCTACCTTTACGGTGGCCCTTACTTACAATATCCTGCTTATGGTAGTCATAGGAGGAATCGGTTCAGTAAGTGGCTCAGTGCTAGGTGCATTCCTTATAACAGCAGGACAGGAGTGGCTTAGATTCCTGGATAAGGAATATTTCATCGGTTCATTTAAGGTTCCATTTACAAGAACAGGATTTAGAATGGTAATCTTCTCAATACTATTGATGTTATTCGTTCTTTTCTGGAATAAGGGAATCATGGGTACAAAGGAATTCAGCTTCGATTGGTTCAAGAATATATATACAAGTATTAAAGGAAAAATAAGGAGGAAGAAGAATGTCTAATAAAGAAAGTGTCCTCCGAGTTGAGCATGTAACAATGCAGTTTGGCGGTGTAGTGGCTGTAAACGACTTGACACTAGAGGTCAATAAGGGTGAGATAGTCGCTCTGATAGGACCTAATGGTGCAGGCAAGACCACAGCATTTAACTGCATCACTGGTGTGTACGAACCAACTAATGGAGAAGTATATTTTAATAATGAGATATTAGTCAGAAATCATCCACAGGGCAAGATGAAGCGCATGTACCTGGGTGAGGATGAGGGAGAGTATTTTGGAACTATAGTAGCACCTACACCAGACGTAATTACGAAGAAGGGAATCGCTAGAACCTTTCAGAATATTCGTCTCTTTTCTTCCCAGACAGTACTTGATAATGTGCTGGTGGCTAAGCATATGAGGGCTAAGCAGAATCCATTCACTGCTACATTCCATCTAAACTATAAGGAAGAAGCCAGGATGCGCAAGGAGACAGTGGCCCTTCTTAAGGAATTAGACCTATATCAGTACAGGGATGACATAGCAGGATCTCTTCCATATGGAATCCAGAGGAAGCTAGAGATTGCAAGAGCACTGGCCACTGAGCCTAAGCTATTGCTTCTAGACGAGCCTGCCGCAGGTATGAATCCACAGGAGACTTTGGAACTGACAGAGTACATTAGAGAAATCAGAGACAAGTACGGTCTTACAATATTCATGATTGAACACCATATGGATTTGGTTATGGAGATATCTGATAGAATCTACGTACTTGATTTCGGCAAAACCATCGCTAGTGGGTTACCAGAGGAAATAGCCACTAACCAAACAGTAATAGAAGCATATCTGGGGGTGACTGAAGATGTTGGAAATTAGAGATTTAAGTGTAAGCTACGGTGGAATCAAGGCGGTTAGGAACATATCATTCGATGTAAATGACGGGGAGATATGTACACTGATTGGCTCTAATGGAGCTGGTAAAAGTACCACACTAATGTCAATTATCGGCCTGGTTAAGCCAGAGTCGGGCTCAATTAAAATAGACGGCAAGGAAATCATGGGTCAGCAGACCAATGAGATAGTAACAGAAGGAATCACACTGGTGCCTGAGGGTCGACATGTGTTCCCTGATATGAGCGTATTAGAGAATCTTAAGATAGGCGCTTACATGAGAACTGATAGCCTATCTGATGATATAGATTATGTATATGACCTGTTCCCTCGTCTTAAGGAGAGGTCATGGCAGCCAGCTGGTACACTTTCAGGTGGTGAGCAGCAGATGCTAGCTGTTGGTAGAGCTCTTATGAGTAAGCCTAAGATAATCATGATGGACGAGCCTTCCCTAGGCCTCGCACCTATTATTGTTCAAGGAATCTTCGATATCATTAAGGAGATTAACAAGCAGGGAGTTACAGTGCTGCTCATAGAGCAGAATGCTAATATGGCACTTAAGGTAGCACACAGCGCATATGTTATGGAAACAGGTGCTATCACACTACGAGGTACAGGTGAGGAATTAGCTAAAAATGACGAGATCAAGGCAGCTTACTTAGGAGCTAAGGTTAAGCATTAGTTGGTAATTATGAGGACGGCAGAAATGCCGTTCTTTTTTATGTTGAAAGTGTTGCACAACAATTATATACTATTGGAAAGAAGTGTTGCACAATACTTGATTTAGGGGGAGGAATATATGCCAAGAGTTAATCTATCTATTAATCAGAACATCTATGATAACATCAAGCAACAGGCAGATATCCAAGGTATTTCAGTGAACAATATGATCTATAGCCAGCTTCAGCAGAAGTATGGAACAGATGAATTCGATTATATTGTGGCACTGGATTGTCTCAAGCAGGAGGCCATGGAGAAGGAAGGATATTTCAGTCTGTGGGAGTTACCTACTTTTAAAGATATAGATGAGAATAGTTCTATGGAGAGTCCAGAACAGATTAGAGCACGTCTAGGGAAGATGTTTCATGATTCTGTTCAGAAGGGACAGGTGTATAATGTAGAGATTCATACCGGCAAGCTGGAGGGAGACTACAGAAGACTCAAGAGTACTGGTAGAGCGGTAATATATATTAACAGACAGTAAGTGTTGCACAACACTATGGGAATACTTAACGAACTATAGTACAACACTTATAAATGGCGCTATTAAAGCATTTGTAGTAAGGAGAGGCCATGACATATTTAACCTATTTTTTCCTTGATAATGAGAAGGATATAATCGTAAATCTATATAAAGATCTGGACAGAATGCACTATATCTTAAGGACACCTAATCATAACACAGGCAATCTGATACGCAATCTGGCTAGGATATTCGACCTACCCCTCACTAAGGATAGTGACGATATGCTAATTATTTGTGGCGAGATCCCATGCTTCATCGATGGCAACAATCAGGAGAGTTACATCTTTAGGATGGGTGATACGGAGATAGCAAGCATATATTCTGATGGCAGGGTGGAGCGCAAGGCTACCATTCCAGCCATTGCCAAGACTCTTATGAGCCAGACCAAGGACTTCAAGCTACCTGCGGACAAGACCATATTTAAGACCTTCATCAGGAAGGACCTTAAGTTCAGGGCTGATTTGCATACCCATATGAATGGCAATCTCACGGGAGACATATTAATTGCCCTAGGAATAGCCCATCAGATAAGATATCCCCTCTATTATGTTAAGAAGCTGGAACTTCAGATGACAGACAAACAGTGGGAGAAAGTTAACGCACAGCGCGAGAAAGTTGCGAAGCAGTTCGTTAATTCTGGATTACAAGGCAAGTACTTAGACCGCAGGATTAATGACAATACCTTCATAAAT
>JAILNO010000052.1 GCA_024691465.1 Pseudobutyrivibrio sp.
TATGGCAACATCAATGGTTGCTTGTGGTGGCTCAGATGCATCAACAGATTCAGCAGCTACAGATGGTGCTGCAACAACAGAGGATGGTGCTCCAGCAGCAGATGTACAGTCTGATGATGAGAACACACTTACAGTATATGCTTGGGATGAGAATTTCAATATTCCAGCACTTCAGGCAGCTGAGAAGGATTATCAGGAGGTTAACCCAGATTTTCATCTTGAAATTATCACACAGTCTCAGTCATCAGATGTAGAGAATGCAGTAACACTTGCAGCAGAAGCTGGTGATTACAGTACATTACCAGATATCGTACTTTTCCAGGATCATTATTTCCAGCAGTACGTAACAAACTATCCAGATGCTTGGCAGTCAGCTGACGATGCAGATTGTAACTGGGATGGACTTGGAGCAGAAAAGCTTTCATATTCAACAGTTAATGGCACACATTATGGTTTCCCTGTAGATGCAGGTACAGCAATCTTCGCTTACAGAACAGACCTTCTTGAGGCAGCTGGTTACACAATGGATGATGTAACAGGCATTACTTGGGAACAGTTCGATCAGATTGGTAAAGATGTTTACGATGCAACAGGAAAATACCTCCTTTGCATGGATGGTGATGGAAACGACTTATTCTACATGATGCTTCAGGAAGAAGGAGTTTCACAGTTTAAGGATGGCGAGCCATATATCACAGAAAATGAGACATTAGTTCAGGTATTCGAAACACTTGTAACACTTGCTCAGGATAATGTTCTTTATCTTGCAAATGATTGGTCTGATTACACAGATCAGGCAATCCAGGGCGATATGGTAGCTGGTGTATTCAATGGTAACTGGATCATTCCTACAATCGAGCAGGTTGCAGACAACTCAGGAAAGTGGGAAATTACATCGGCTCCAACACTTACAGGTGCTGAAGGTTATGCTTCAAACGGTGGATCTTCACTTTACATTACAGCAAACTGCACAAAGGCAGATCTTGCTAAAGATTTCTTAGCTTACACATTTGGTGGTCGTTCAGCAGAAGATGGACAGTCAATCACATATGATGAGGCACTTACAAACGGTGGTGTTATCGGTACATGTGCAGCAGCTGCAGAGTCAGATGTATACCAGCAGGGTGTTGCATACTTCAATGATCAGGCAATTTATGCTGATATCGTTGCTTACACACAGAACGTACCAACAGTAGAGCAGTCAGATTATCACTATCAGTGCAGAACAGCTCTTGCAACAGCACTTATCAATGTTCTTCAGAACGGATATACAACAGATCAGGCTCTTGAGGAAGCTGAGACAAACTTAAGATTTGAAATGGGTCTTTAATCCTCAATAATAATTTGTTTACATGGGAAGTGGTTCGCCCACTTCCCTTTTTTAAAGAAAGGGGATGCCAAAGTGGAGAAGAAAAGACGAGGAATGACACTTGCTAATAAGCAATTGGCAGCCGGCTGGTTATTCCTTACACCAGCAACTATACTCATTTTTATAATTAGCTTTTATCCAATTATTCAGGCTTTAATAACATCATTTAAAACAGGAAAGGGTGTAAACATAGCGTTTGCAAACCCATTAACTTATAACTATTCTCGAATGCTACAGGATGTAATTTTCAAAACTTCCATGAAAAATACATTCCTTTATTTAATAATTGAAGTTCCTGTTATGTTAGTGTTAGCAATACTTTTAGCACAATTACTTAATAACAAGGATCTTAAATTCAAGGGCTTATTTAGAACATGTATCTTCTTACCATGTGCTACATCCCTTGTATCATATTCATTAATTTTTAAATCAATGTTTGCAACACAGGGTCTTATGAATTCAATCCTTATGAAGTTAGGATTGATTTCAGAAAATATTAATTTCCTTGGTACAGCAAGCACTGCAAGAGCCATCATCATAATTGCACTTATATGGAGATGGACAGGATACAACATGGTATTTTATCTTGCAGGTTTACAGAACATTGAATATTCAGTTTACGAGGCTGCAAAAATTGATGGTGCAAATGGTTGGAAGACATTCTGGTATATAACAGTTCCATTGTTAAAGCCAACAATCGTTATGACAGCAATTATGTCAATTAACGGTACATTACAGCTCTTTGATGAGTCAGTAAACTTAACAAGTGGTGGTCCTGCAAACCAGACTATTACAATGTCACATTACATTTACAACCAGGCATTTGGTCAGGGTGTTGGTAACTTTGGATACACATCTGCTATGTCATTTGTAGTATTTATAATGGTTGCAATACTTGCATTTATCAATCTGAAAGTAGGTGATACACGTGACTAAGAAGAGAAATAGATCAATGGTACAGCGTAGGCTTATTCCTACATATATATTCTTAATTATTTGTTCCTTTATATCAGTGTTCCCTCTATATTGGATGATTGCAGCAGCAACCAATTCATCCCTTGAGGTGGCTAGAGGTTCAATCGCTTTTGGTAATCAGCTAGCAGTTAATTTCAGGAACCTTACCAATGCAGTTCAGGGTACACTGTGGAGCAGTATGGGTAATTCATTCCTGTATTCAATTGTACAGACTATATTTACATTATTTGTATGTTCTATAGCTGGATATGGTTTCGAGTTATATCACGACAAGGGCAAGGATAGATTGTTCGGTATCCTACTTCTTGCAATGATGGTTCCAGCTGTTGCTACAATGGTTCCTTTATATGGACTCGTATCTAAGGCTAAGTTACTCAATACTGTATGGGCATTCATTCTTCCTGGTATCTCGACACCATTTATGATTATGATGTTCAGACAGAACTCTCGTAACTTTCCACCAGATATTATGGAAGCTGCCCGTATCGATGGACTACCTGAATGGAAGATCTTCTTCAAGATGTATGTGCCTATTCAGAAATCAATCTATGCAGCAGCCGCTGTTATTACCTTCATGAACGCATGGAACGCTTACATGTGGCCAAAGGTAGTTATGAGCGACAATAGAGCCCAGACCATGCCTATGTTCATCGCTAATATCTCTAGTGGATACACTGTAGATTACGGTATGACCATGCTTGGCGTATTATTCTGTTCATTACCTACGATGATTGTATTCTTCGTACTTCAGAAGCAGTTTGCAGAGGGTATTACAGGATCAGTCAAATAATTCTAAACAAAGGGGATTGATATATGTCTGAATTTAATTACGAAATTGTAAAAGACCCGAGTATTTTTCAGCAGAACAGATTGCCAGCTCATTCTGATCATGAGTATTATCACAATGAGAGTTTCGTATATGGCGACAAATCAAGCTTCAAATATTCATTAAATGGCACATGGAAGTTCGAGTATGCTAAGACTTACGAGAGCTGTGATAAGTCATTTTATGAAGATGATAGAGATTGTAGAGGTTGGGACGATATCAAAGTCCCAGCCCATATTCAGACTGAAGGTTACGACAAAATCATGTACGTGAATACCCAGTATCCATGGGACGGACATGAAGATATAGAACCAGGAGAGATTCCTACACTGGAGAATCCAGTGGGAAATTACGTTAAGTATTTCACCGTGCCTGAAATCATGAAGGATAGTAAAGTATTCATCTCTTTTCAGGGTGTAGAGAGTGGATTCGCCCTGTGGCTAAATGGTCATTACGTAGGTTATAGCGAGGATTCCTTCACTCCATCAGAGTTCGATCTGACTGAATTCATTAGACCAGGAGAAAATAAACTAGCAGTCCAGGTGTTCAAGTGGACAGCAGGCAGCTGGTGTGAGGATCAGGATTTCTTCAGATTCTCAGGAATATTCAGGGAAGTGTACCTGTACACTATTCCAGCCACACATATCAGAGACCTTAGGATACAGACATTCTTAGATGACGACTATAAGGATGCCACTCTGGTAATTGATATGGATGTGGTGGGGGCTGGCCAGGTGCAGATGACCCTATCTGATGAGGATGCTGACATAATTAATAAGATGGCTCTCGTAGAGGGTCTCAATCATATGGAAGTCCATGTGAGAGAGCCTAAGCTATGGAGTGCTGAGCATCCGTTCCTGTTTGACCTGAAACTCAATGTGTTCGGCGAGACTGGACGCCTTACTGAAGTTATTAGAGAGAAGGTAGGCTTCAGACGATTTGAGATGAAGGATAATATGATGCACATCAATGGTAAGCGCATCGTATTCAAGGGTGTGAACCGTCACGAATTCTCATCGGCAACTGGTAGAGTGCTTTCAGAGGAGGATATTCTCAAGGATATCATCACCATCAAGAAGAACAATATCAATGCGATACGTACCAGTCATTATCCTAACCAGACATTTTTCTATCGTATATGCGATATAATTGGAATATATGTAATTGATGAGACTAATTTAGAGACCCACGGTACATGGCAGACCCCTATCCAGATCCTTAAGATTAAGGATGAAAGTTACGCAGTACCTGGTGATAGAAAAGAGTACGCAGAGAATGTAGTAGACAGAGCCAAAAGCATGTTTGAAAGGGATAAGAACCATCCTAGTATACTAATCTGGTCCCTTGGTAATGAGAGCTTCGGAGGAAGCAATCTAAGAAGAATGCAGGACAAGTTCCATGAGTGGGACAGCACCCGTCTGGTTCATTATGAGGGCGTATTCAACGATAGACGAGTGGATCTATCAGACATGGAATCCACTATGTACGCTAAAGTCAAGGATATTAAGGCTTGGCTTGCAGACCATAGACAGAAGCCTTATATCAATTGTGAATATATGCATGCCATGGGTAATAGTTGTGGCGCCATGAGCAAGTACACTGAGCTGGCTTATGAGGAACCACTTTTCCAGGGAGGCTTTATCTGGGATTATATTGACCAGGCCATCACTAAGAAGGACTGTAATGGAGTGGAATTCGAAGGCTATGGCGGAGATTTCGACGACAGACCTAATGATGGTAGCTTCTCGGGAGATGGCATTTGTTACAGCAAGGACAGAGATCCTAGCCCTAAGATGCAAGAGGTTAAGTACGATTATCAGAATATCAAGATAACCTTTGACAACGGCAAGGCAATTATAGAGAATCGTAACCTTTTTACCAACACTGATGAATATACAGCAGTTCTTATGGTTGAGAAGCTGGGAGAGATTGTGGCTGAGGAAGAGCTTACAATCAGCTGCCCACCACTTGAGACTATCGAGTATGGAATCAATCTGGATTTCCCTAAGGATGGCGAGTATGTGGTAACCCTTTCCTTCGTACTGGCTTCGGACACACCTTGGGCCGAGAAAGGATACGAAGTAGCCTACGGTCAGACGACCATAGGAAGATTCAGTGTGGACAAAGGCCCTGCTAATAAGCTTACAGTGACCCAGGGATTCCATAATTTAGGAGTACGCGGTGATGACTTCGAAGTATTGTTCGTAGGTCAAAAGGGACTTAGCTCATATAAGTATAAGGGCAAGGAACTTCTAAAGAGATTTGTAATGCCTAATTTCTGGAGACCTATGACAGAGAATGATCTGGCTAATCAGCTGCCTTTCAGGGCTGGTCAGTGGAAGCTTGCCAGCAAGTATATTTCGACTGGTATTATGGATGCAGGTGTTAATGAAATACCTAAGGTACAAGCCAGTGAGGATCAGGTAAAAGTTACTTTTACCTATCATCTAGCTACCAAGCCTGCAGGTACATGTGAGGTGGAATACACGGTGCACGGCGATGGATTGGTAGATTGTGTGCTGAGACTGCCTGCATCAGCTGATATAGGTGAGCTGCCAGAGTTATCTATGGCATTTACATTAGATGCATCACTTTATAACATAGAGTGGTACGGTAGAGGCCCAGAGGAGACCTATCCAGATAGAAACCATGCTAAGTTAGGTGTGTTTGATAACAAGGTATCTGACAATATGGCTAAGTACCTGGTGCCACAGGAATGCGGCAACCATATGGACGTAAGATATGCTAGACTGACAGATGATAGAGGGGATGGCATCTTATTTATAACAGAGAATAACAGTGTATCGGCACTGCCTTACACAGTTCATGAGATAGATGAGGCAATGCATCCTACAGAGTTACCACCTGTGCATTTCACACATGTGAGAGTTGGACAGCAGATGGGTGTTGCAGGAGATGACACATGGGGAGCCAAGACCCATCCAGAATTCATGCTTAACAATAGCAGTGATATGGCTATTTCCTTTAGCTTTAGGGGTATTTAAGGCTATAGGATTATGTTATAATTAATGTCGGCTGCAAGCTATGTAGCCGGCATTTTTTGAAGTATTTTTGCTAGAAAGGCAGGGTGGATTTATGTTTGAATCAAATGACACATTTGTAGAGGATGCGGTTAAGTCTATCGAGACAGGAGAAGATAAAGCGAAGCGCTTAGGATGCATTGCAATTTGCATAATTTTGCTATGTTGCGTTGTTATGGGTGTTTATACAATTATTTCAGCTGTTTTGCTTATTATTTTTGGCATACTAACAATTATCATATTAGGTAATAAGAATATCGAGTACGAATACGACTACACTAATGGTAGCCTTGAGATAGCCAAGATTATTGATAACGCTAAGCGCAAGTCAGTAGTTTCAATCGAATCATCTGAGGTGAAGCTTGTGGCAGCACTTGGCACTAACGAATCACTTAAGTATGATCATGTGAAGCTTAAGACTTATGATTGTTCAGCACATAATTCTGAGCTCAAAGATTACATCTTAGTGGCTCATAACGAGGCAAAAGGATACGATTTCAAAGTAATATTCACTCCTTCTGAGAAGTTGCTTAATGCAATGAAGAAATATAATAAACAAGATATATATATCTAAAGAGGGTTAACTATGAATGAGAGAGAACTAAAAGTATTATTTGAAGAGAAATTCGGCCAGGGCGGGGATATCCGTACTTATTTTGCACCAGGTCGAGTTAATCTTATAGGTGAGCACACAGATTATAATGGAGGCCATGTATTTCCATGTGCCCTTACAATAGGTACTTTTGCAGTGGCTAGGAAGAGAGATGATAGAGTAATTAAGCTCTATTCTGCAAATATTGATAGTGTAGGAATCATTGAGAGTAGTTTAGATGATCTTACCAACAAGGAAGCATATCACTGGGCTAACTATCCACTTGGAGTAGTATGGGCTATGTTTGAGAAGGGCTCTGAAATTAAATCAGGATTTGAGATGTGTGTTTGGGGCAATATTCCTAATGGTTCTGGACTATCATCATCAGCGTCACTTGAGGTGCTTACAGGTACAGTTCTCACTGATTTGTTCGGTTTAGATAAGTCTATGACAGAGCTGGCACTCATTGGACAGTACTCTGAGAACAATTTCAATGGTTGTAATTGCGGTATAATGGACCAATTTGCGGTCGCAATGGGACAAAAGGACCACGCCATTTTCCTTGACTGTGCAGATTTATCCTACAAATATGCATCAGTTAAGTTGCCTAATGCTAAGATTGTAATTACCAATTCCAAGGTTAAGCATTCGCTTGTAGATAGTGCTTACAATGATAGACGCAATGAGAGCGCTCAGGCTCTTGCAGATCTGCAGACAGTATGCGGAATCCAGACACTTGGTGATCTTACAGATGAGGAATTCGAGAAGTACGGAAGTGCTATAAAGGATGAGATATGCTATAGGAGAGCTAAGCATGCAGTAGCTGAGAATCAGCGTACTATTAAGGCTGTAGAGGCTCTTAATAATAACGATATCGAGACATTTGGTAAGCTTATGAATGCCAGCCACATATCCCTTCGTGATGATTATGAGGTATCCTGTGAAGAGGTAGATTTCCTGGTTGAGACAGAGTGGAGCGTACCTGGAGTCATCGGTGCACGTATTACAGGTGGCGGCTTCGGTGGATGTACTGTAGCAATCGTTAAGAATGAAGCAGTTGATAACTTTAAAGAGGTTGTTGGCAAGGCTTACAAAGATAAATACGATTTAGATGCTGAGTTCTATGTAGTAGATATAGGCGACGGCGCTAAGAGAATAGCATAAGACATTAATAAAGAGCCACCATTATTTGGTGGCTCTTATGTAATTGTAAAGCATAAGCGATAGCTTTACAGTGATAGCATCTGAGAATTTCCTGACATCATATCCTGTCAAATCAGCGAATTTATCCAAACGATAGATAAGAGTATTACGATGAATGAACATCTTACGACTAGTCTCAGCTAGTGACAAATCATTATCGAAAAATGATTCTAAAAGGTTCAATGTCTCCGCGTCAAGTCCTGATAAAATGTCAATTTTAATATGGTTATTAAGGTAAGTCTCCACCTCTTCTATAGGAATATTGTATAGTAATCTTCCCAGTCCTAAGGTGCTGTAGGAATATATATGGTCTGAACTACGGAAGGTATTGCCGATGTGCATGCCAATAACAATATCCTTATATGATGAAGGAAGATCCGTAAACTTGTTGATAGGTAAATCATATGAGACCTTAAAAGACATAAAGGCTTCAGATTCCAGCATATCAAGGAATTCATGACAATACTGAGTGATTTCATCCTCAGAGGGTTCCTCCTGGAAATGTACGATGATTGCAAGATGCTTAGAGTCAATCTGTACCAATGCATCCTGTGAATCTGGTAAAAGACTCTTTAAAAGTGATACGGCTTCCTTAGAGTAATCTGCCTGACTCTCTAGATAGAATACCATGCGGATGGCATTCTCATCGATGTGGAAGCGATGAATATAAGCAGCAGCATCAGAGTAGGTAAGCTCTCTTGTTAAGAAGGCGCGATAGAATGAACTCTTAGAATCAAGCACATTGAATCTCACTACCATTTCCTTTAATTTATTCAGTGTCTCATCATCAGATAGCTCGGAATCAGTAATTTCGAAATTGATTCCTGTGGCTTTGGATAATTGAGACAGAAGTTTTTCTTTTTTGTCTTCAAAGTTCATAGACTAAACACCTTTCAAAAAGATATTACAATTATAACCTATAAAAAAACTGGATGCCATAAGCACCCAGTTTTTATAAATAGAATTATTAAAATTCTTATTAGTTGCAGATTGTAAGCTCTGTATCCTTGTCGAAGAAGTGAGCCTTCTCCATATCAAGAGCAAACTTAACTGTGTCGCCACCTCTAGCTGTTGTACGAGGATCAACTCTAGCTGTAACCTGAGTTCCAGCATAATCGAAGTATAAGTAAACCTCAGCACCAAGAAGCTCGTATACAGAAATCTTAGCCTCGATAACTGAAGCAGCCTGTGTATCAACGAAGATCTGTGAATCATGAATATCCTCTGGACGGATACCAAGTGTAACAGCCTTACCACCATAGTTCTTCTCTGAAAGAGTCTTAACCTTAGCTGGTGGAATCTGAAGGCTAGCACCGTTAACCTGGATAGTAGAGCAATCAGCGCTAAGTGTACCCTCAAGGAAGTTCATCTGTGGAGAACCGATGAATCCAGCAACGAAGAGGTTGCATGGCTTCTGATAAAGGTTAGCTGGTGTATCGATCTGCTGAACAACACCGTCCTTCATAACTACGATTCTAGTACCAAGTGTCATAGCCTCTGTCTGATCATGTGTAACGTAGATCATTGTAGCTCCAAGTGAATCATGAAGCTTAGAAATCTCAGTTCTCATCTGAACACGAAGCTTAGCATCGAGGTTTGAAAGAGGCTCATCCATAAGGAATACCCTAACGGCTTCCATGCTGTAAAGGATTTCAATCTCGAGATTCAGGATCAGGAGTTCATCATCTTCGTAGGTCCTTCAGGTTGTGGTAAGTCTACAACACTTCGTATGATCGCAGGTCTTGAGGAGATCTCTTCTGGTGAGCTTCTCATCGATGGCGCTCTTATGAACGATGTAGAGCCTAAGG
>JAILNO010000164.1 GCA_024691465.1 Pseudobutyrivibrio sp.
TGAAGCCCCCCTCAAGATGAGATATCCCATACGAATGTAGTAAGACCCCTTGAAGACGACGAGGTTGATAGGCAAAAGGTGGAAGCGTGGTGACATGTGGAGCTGATTTGTACTAATAGGTCGAGGGCTTAACCAAGTAAAGGTTAAGGTTTGGATAGAGAGTGAGAAATCACTGAACAATACGAGGGTTATTCTTTAAGGATAATCAAACGGATGATATATTTAATGTGCAGTTTTGAAGGAATGAATACATTTCCTTATAGGGGTGTGGTGAAGTGGTATCATAGGGGTCTCCAAAACCTTTGGTGGGAGTTCGATTCTCTCCACCCCTGTTAAGATTTAAGGCATCGGTTTTACCGGTGCCTTTTTTTGTGCCCTAAATTCGCCCATATAGCCCCTAAATCATTTTCTAAGAGAGAAACCTCTTATCTATTAAATCAGCTCATATAAAGAAGATAGATGTCATATAAGCCATATAAGCTATATTTGCTAAAAAGCCATATAAAGTTATATCTGCTAAATAATCTATACAGAGCTATATAGGCTAATCTAATGCTATATAGGCTGATCTAATGCTATATAAGTTTATCTAAAGAAATATAGAAATAAATCTATTAATCCTTCTTAATTGCTCCAGCAGCTAATATAGGGATATACAAATCAAGTTTGGTACTATTTTTAAACTAGTACTGTGTTAGTTTCCTAAAAATCTTTATATTTAGCATATGGTTTATATAGAATTCTTTATCTTTCTCTTAAAGTTTTTTCTAAAATATTGTATACAAATTAAGTAAAAATTAGATTTGAGTTAATAAAATAAAGTGGATTTTTGAAAAATTCCATATAAATAATACATAAGTATAGATAAAAGCTGATACTATTTAAATTAACTGATATTATCAATTTATTTAGAAGTTAATTCTTTGTATAAGTATGAATTTTATGTATAATATTGAAATAATTACCTAATAAAATAAAGTAAAATTTAAAAATAGGAAAAAATATAAAAAAATATGGGACATAATTTAAGTAAATTAGGCTGAAATTGCTTTACTTTTTAAGTAAATACATAAAAAATACATTACAAAATTAAGACAAAACTGTGTTAAATTTCAGACAACCCAATTTGTAAAGTGATGTAAAGGCAGATAAATACTGGTTTTCATCGAATGTTAATTTTTAAACAACTAACTTTTAGATGTCATACCAATTTTTTGTTTGCAAGAAGAATTCTATTGATTTTATCAATCTTTAATGTATAATAGGAATTAAGTTGTTTAAATTATAACAATAATAAATTAAAGAGAGGTTTTTGACTATGGCATCAATCGATTTAAGCAAGTATGGGATCACAGGCGCTACTGAAGTGATTTATAACCCATCTTATGAAGAACTTTATAAGGCTGAGACAGATCCAAGCCTTACAGGATATGATAAGGGACAGGTTACTGAATTAGGCGCAGTAAACGTTATGACAGGTATTTATACTGGACGTTCACCTAAAGATAAGTTCATCGTTATGGATGAAAAGTCTAAGGATACAGTATGGTGGACAACACCTGAATATCCTAACGATAACCATCCAGCTTCACAGGAAGCATGGGAGGCTTGTAAGGAATTAGCAGTTAAGGAGCTTTCTGGTAAGAAACTTTATGTAGTAGATGGTTTCTGTGGAGCTAATGAAGGAACACGTCTTGCTGTTCGTTTCATCATGGAAGTAGCTTGGCAGGCACATTTTGTTAGAAACATGTTCATTAAGCCAACAGCTGAAGAAGAAGCTAACTTCGAACCAAACTTCGTTGTTTACACAGCTTCAAAGGCTAAGGTAGAAAACTATAAGGAACTTGGTCTTAACTCTGAGACAGCAGTTCTCTTCAACGTAACAAGCCGTGAGCAGGTTATCCTTAACACATGGTACGGTGGAGAAATGAAGAAGGGTATGTTCTCTATGCAGAACTACTTCTTACCACTTGGCGGAATGGCTTCAATGCACTGTTCAGCTAATACAGATATGGAAGGTAAGCACACAGCTATCTTCTTTGGTCTTTCTGGTACAGGTAAGACAACACTTTCAACAGATCCAAAGAGATTATTAATTGGTGATGATGAGCACGGTTGGGACGATAATGGTGTATTTAACCTTGAAGGTGGTTGCTACGCTAAGGTTATCGGTCTTGATAAGGAATCAGAACCAGATATTTATAACGCTATTAAGAGAAACGCTCTTTTAGAGAACGTTACAGTTGATGCTAATGGTAAGATTGATTTCACAGATAAGAGTGTTACAGAGAATACTCGTGTATCTTACCCAATCGATCATATCGATAAGATTGCTCAGAAGGTTAACAAGATTTCTTCTGGCCCAGATGCAGATAACGTAATCTTCCTTTCAGCAGATGCTTTCGGAGTACTTCCTCCAGTATCTATCCTTACACCAGAGCAGACAAAGTATTACTTCCTTTCAGGATTTACTGCTAAGCTTGCTGGTACAGAAAGAGGTATTACAGAACCTACACCTACATTCTCTGCTTGCTTTGGTCAGGCTTTCCTTGAACTTCACCCAACAAAGTATGCTGAAGAACTTGTAAAGAAGATGGAAAAGAGCGGTGCTAAGGCTTACTTAGTTAACACAGGTTGGAACGGTACAGGTAAGAGAATTTCTATTAAGGATACTCGTGGAATCATTGATGCAATCCTTTCAGGTGATGTATTAAAGGCTCCTACAAAGAAGATTCCTTACTTCGATTTCGAAGTACCTACAGAACTTCCAGGTGTTGATCCTGCAATTCTTGATCCAAGAGATACATATGCAGATGCAGCTGAATGGGAAGCAAAGGCTAAGGATCTTTCTGAGAGATTCATTAAGAACTTTAAGAAGTACGAGACAAACGAAGCTGGTAAGGCTTTAGTTGCAGCTGGTCCTCAGTTATAATTTGATTTATTATTGAAAGATATATAGTTGTGAATTTTGCTCCACTAGGATATTTCCTAGTGGAGCTTTTTTTATGCGTAAAATGTGTATTTCATTTCACAAAAAGTTCACTTTACAATATATTAGTACTAATGTACTATAAATATAACAAGAGACTAATTAATAGGCAGAAAAGCATTTTTAAAGAAGGATTATAAATTGGAGGTATCTTATGAGTGGAGTATCAAGTGTAACTAGTTCAAGTAACTATTACAGCTCTATTGCATCAGGTGTTTCATTACAGTCAGCAGCAGATGGCGCAGCGGAATTAGCTATATCAGAGGCCGCTGAGGCACAAGTTAATTCCTATGATGTAGGAAGTTCTAACGTCGAATCAGCAGTATCGGTGCTTAATATTGAAGATGCTGCCCTAGAAGGTATTACAGACTATTTACAGCAAATTAGGGAGCTATCAATTCAAGCTTCAAACGATACCCTTTCATCAACAGAAAAGGCTGCTATTCAAGAAGAGATTAATCAATTAAAAGAAGGTATTACAGACATTGCAGATTCAACTAACTACAATGGCATTTCACTCCTTGATGGAAGCGAGGACGATTTAAATGTGGCTACAGATGGAAATGGTTCTACAGCTACAGTTTCAACATATAATTCGACTCTAGAAGCCTTAGGAATTGCTGATTATGACGTAACAGGAGACTTTGATATATCAGACATTGATGCTGCCTTAGAGACAGTTTCTAGTATGCGTTCAGAAACAGGTGCAACAACTAATAGTATGTCCCATATTACAGCCTATAACAGCATGGCTTCATATAACCAGTCAAGGGTTTTAAGCCAGTTGCAGGATACAGATTATTCTGAGGCAGTAAGTGAGATGAAAAAGCAGGCTGTTTTAGACACCTATAAGCTTATGATGCAAAAGAAGCAGCAAGAAGACGAGAAGGAAAAGGCTAATATAGTCTTTCAGTAACATTTTATAAAAACTTTATTTACTATTTGTTCATAAAATGTTATCCTAGCCAAGTAAGAAATTTTTCTGAAAGGTAGAGAATATGGTAGACAGTCGTAATTTTAAGAATTTAAATTCAACTAACAGAAGCGGTAAGGGTTCATCAAGTTTAAAGAAGAATCAGTGGGTTCCTTTTGTAATTATCGTAATTTTAGCAGTTGCATTAATTGCGCTAAATTATCTTATGATGGACATTTTACAGTGGGCTAATGACTCAGCTGCAAGCCAGACTGAGGAGACAACAGCCGCTCTACAAATGATAACTAACAACTTTATTTTTAAATTTTTCTAGATGAATTTTAGCTAACATAGATAAAGCAAGTAAATTTAAAGACCTGATTTTATTTTTATCAATTGATAAAGTAAAGTCGGGTCTTTTTATTTTTGCTTTGTGAAACGATTAAATTAGAATAGAATTTAGGGATATATTTTTAAATAAAATTGAACGCAGTGTAAGCAATCCCCCGCTTCAAAAGCGTAAGCTTTAAGCGGGGGTATAAAGCTTACTAGTGTCAGAAGGGGTTAAAGCCCCTTCTGACTGGTGGCACAAAGTGCCACTGCGTTCATAGGTAAGTAGCGAAGCGGATTCCGAATGTCCGCTTTACTATGAGAAAAGCTAGTAAATAGCTTATTTTCCTTGCGAAGGCAGGGGCTTTATTTTATAATTAAATTAATCTTTTTTTAACTTTGGAGGTTTAAATATGGAGAATAGAAGAATTGTAGTAGCACTAGGAAGAAATGCGTTTGGTACAACATTTAATGAACAGAAAATAAATGTATCTAAAGCAGCTAAGGCAATTGCTGATTTAGTTGAGGACAAATATCAGGTTGTTGTAACTCATAGTAATGGACCACAGGTTGGTATGATTCAGACAGCTATGACTGAATATGCTAGACTTGAGCCAGAAGATAGAACTGTAGCTCCTATGTCAGTTTGTGGCGCTATGAGCGAGGGTTACATTGGTTACGATTTACAGAATGCTATTAGAGAGGAACTTCTTAACAGAGGTATTTATAAGACAGTTTCAACTGTAATTACTCAGGTAAGAGTTGATCCTTTTGATGAAGCATTTTCAAATCCAACAAAGATTATCGGCCGCTATATGACAAAGGAAGAGGCTGAAGCTGAGGAAGAGAAGGGTAATCACGTAGTTGAGGAAGAACCAGGCAAGTTTAGAAGAATTATTGCAGCTCCAATGCCTATTGATATTTATGAAATTGATGCTATCAAGGCTTTACTTGATGCAGGTCAGGTAGTTATTGCTGCTGGCGGTGGCGGAATTCCTGTTTTACAGCAGGGTACACACCTTAAGGGCGCTTCAGCTATCATTGAAAAGGATTATACAGCAGCTAAGCTTGCTGAATTTACAGGCGCTAAGACGCTTTTATTCTTAACAGCTGCAGATAAGCTTACAATCGGCCTTGGAACAGACAAGGAAGAGGAAGTTGATGACATTAAGGTTGAGGCACTTGTTAAGCATATTAACGAGGGCGACTTCCCAGCAATTACAACACTTCCTAAGGTTGATGCATCAGTTAGATTTGTTTCAGCTATTGAAGGCTCAAGAGCAGTAATTGCAAATCTTGAAAAGGCAAAAGATGCTCTTAATGGAAAAACTGGTACAACAATTACAGCTTAGTTTTTAAAATTAGGTTGTTTTTTTGAAACAGAGTAATAATTTTTGGGGAAAATTTATTAAGAATTTTAATAGCTAATATTTTCTAATTGTTAATAGATTCTTATAAAAGATTTTTAAAAATGAATTTAAACCGGCAAATATAAGATTTCGTAAAAGAAATTAAACTTACAGTTTAATTGGCGAAAAGCTTGTATTTGCTGGTTGTTTTTATATTAACCAGTTTTTTATTAGGAAAATGTTGTCGCTATTTTTCAAAAGAGAATTTATTTAAAAAACAAATTAAAGAAAAAAACATACAAAATGCAATTTTTCAAATTCGAAAAAATTTTATATGCTAGAAATATAGAAAAAATCTTTATTGGAGACATATGGACAGAAATGTTTTAGCAAAAATATAAAAAAAGTACTTTACAAATAAAAAATCCTTTGATAATATTTTGTCGTTGCAAAAACACAAACTAATTCATAAATAGTCAAACACAGATAAAAGGGGGGATTTACTGTAAAGAAGTGTAAATACCCGCTTATTTTTTTGACTATTATGTAAACGATTACACTAGTCGTATTTGAAAGTTTAAATTTGGCGATTTAGTTTCTGATTCGATTGGATTAATCTAGAAAAAACTAAAGAAAAGTAAAAACAAAAAACGAACAGAGAAAGAATCAATTGATTAATATTATGCGTAAAGATGAGAGAAAAAGCCACAAGAAGATAAAGGAAGAAGTCACAAAAAGATAGAAGTAAAAGATAAAAGTAAAAGATAGAAGAAGATACAAAAAGATACAAAAAGATGGGTTTTAGTTAACCGCAAATGTACTGCAAAGATAAAGACATCCCAGGTTTAAATTAAGAAATGGGATGGTTTTGAGAATATTTTATACATATTTTAAGGCAACTTAAATTGAGGCCAATTTAATTAAACACTATACAATTACTTAAAAAATGTATAGCCAAAAGAAAACAAACAGAGAATGTTAGAAAATGAACTATAAGAAAAAATTAGTGCAGGAGGAAATTATGCTATATTTAGGATCTAATGATTCAAAAATTTCGAATTTTAATTTAACAAAGATGTTTGAGGATTATTTTTATAATATCTTTAAAATTAATAGTATGTGCGAGAAGATCACAAATGAGGAAATTGAGAATATGATAGTGGGACATAAAATGATTGTGATTTCTTTAGATGAGACGGTGTTACAGACAGAACATGGAGACTTCTTATTAAATATGATAAAGAAGCTTCTTAAGAGAAAGGCTATTTATGTGAGATTTTTGATGTACGATTATGAGGATTTGCCAGCTAGCTTTTCCTGGATTGTTGAAAAATATAACAAGTATATTCAAACCCTAAGCTATAATGATGATCCTTTTGATGTATTTTTTAAATATACATTTCCTAATATAGAAGTGAAATAGATTTCTTTCATAATTATAAGAAGGAAATATAATAAGAAGATTTATGATAAGATGATAAATAACACCCCAGTTTTATGGCTATACATGAAGCGGGGGTGTTATTTTTATTTTAAAATGTGTAAATTAGTTTTACTTGCATTTAGGCTTTATAACCTCTATAATTATTATGTTTGTGCTTTAATGGCACGTTGTTTGTAATTTTAGATTAGACTGAAATACTTTGTATTTCTATTTGGAGGTTATATTTAGATGATTAGTGCTAATAATGTAACATTGAGAATCGGTAAGAAAGCTCTTTTTGAAGATGTTAATATTAAGTTTACAGAAGGTAACTGTTATGGTCTTATTGGTGCCAACGGTGCAGGTAAGTCAACATTCCTTAAGATTTTAACAGGCCAGATCGAGCCAAGTAAGGGTGATGTTTCAATCACACCTGGTCAGAGATTATCTTTCTTAGAGCAGGATCACTTTAAGTATGATGAATATACTGTTTTAGATACTGTAATTATGGGTAATGCTCGTCTTTATGAGATCATGAAGGAGAAGGAAGCAATTTATGCTAAGGAAGACTTTACTGAAGAAGATGGTAATAAGGCTTCTGAATTAGAAGCAGAATTTGCTGATATGAACGGTTGGGAATCAGAGTCAGACGCTGCTCAGCTTCTTAATGGTTTAGGCGTTGAAACAGAGAATCACTATAAATTAATGAGCGAACTTGATGGTTCACTTAAGGTTAAGGTGTTACTTGCTAAGGCTTTATTTGGTAATCCTGATATCTTACTTCTTGATGAGCCTACTAACCACTTAGATTTAGATGCTATTGCTTGGTTAGAAGAGTTCTTAATTAACTTTGATAATACAGTTATTGTTGTTTCCCATGATAGATATTTCCTTAATAAGGTATGTACTCATATCGCTGATATCGATTATGCTAAGATTCAGTTATATGCTGGTAACTATGACTTCTGGTATGAATCAAGCCAGTTACTTATTAAGCAGATGAAGGAAGCTAATAAGAAGAAGGAAGAAAAGATTAAGGAATTACAGGACTTTATCCAGAGATTCTCTGCTAACGCTTCTAAGTCTAAGCAGGCTACATCACGTAAGCGTGCTCTTGAGAAGATCGAGCTCGATGACATCCGTCCTTCTAGCCGTAAGTACCCATACATCGACTTCAGACCTGCTCGTGAGATTGGTAACGAGGTACTCTCAGTTGAGAACCTTACCAAGACTATCGACGGCCAGTTAGTACTCGACCACCTATCATTCAATGTAGGTCGTGAGGACAAGATTGCCTTCGTTGGTTCTAACGAGCGTGCTAAGACAGTTCTCTTCCAGATCCTTTCTGGAGAGATGGAGCCAGATGAGGGTAGCTACAAGTGGGGTGTTACCACTAGCCAGTCATACTTCCCTAAGGACAACACAGCCATCTTCGATACCGACTTACTCATCGTAGATTGGCTTACTCAGTTCTCTGAGATCAAGGATGCCACATACGTACGTGGATTCCTCGGACGTATGCTCTTCGCCGGTGATGATGGTGCCAAGAAGATGAAGGTATTATCTGGTGGTGAAAAGGTACGAGTACTCCTCTCTCGTATGATGATCGAGAACAGCAACGTACTCATGCTCGATGAGCCTACTGACCACTTAGACATGGAGAGTATCACAGCTCTCAACACTGGTCTCCAGAAGTTCTCAGGCGTCATCCTCTTCTCATCTCGTGACCACGAGATCGTGCAGACCACAGCCAACCGTATCATCGAGATCCTTCCTAACGGACAGATGATTGACAAGATGACCACCTACGACGAGTACCTCGACTCCGACGAGATGGCCCGCAAGCGTACCGTCCTCGAGATGTCCTCCGACGAACTCGCCGACGACTAATTCTTGGTTCGCGCTTGCCTGCAACTAAATATAAGTTATCGATAGTCTGTTACGGCTACAAGCCTAATGATTTCTCCGCTCGACTAACACGTCTCGCTTGAGAAATATTAGAGCTTGCTGCCTACAGACTATTTTTTATTTGTGGCTAAATTAGTCTTGGCAAGCGCACACCCCGATTTATTCGTAGCGGAGGGCATCGATGGGATTCAGCTTGGCAGCCTTGTTGGCTGGGTAGTATCCGAAGAAGATTCCGATGGCCATGGAGAAGGCCACGGCTACCACGATGGCAGCTAGGGATACAGAGGCTGAGTAGCCCATGTAGGTGGCGGCCACAGAGCCCAGCACGATACCTAGGATGATTCCAATTAGGCCGCCCATGATGCAGATGACCACAGATTCAGTGATGAACTGTAGTCGTATGGAGCCATTGGTGGCGCCTAGGGCCTTACGGGTTCCGATTTCTTTGGTGCGCTCTGTGATGGACACTAGCATGATGTTCATGACTCCTATTCCACCTACTACCAGGGAGATACCTGCTATAATTGCAAGAGCCAGCTCTATGGTGGCAATCATGGTAGTCATGGACTCAATCATTGAGGACATGCTGGTAACTGTTACTTCATAGTCTTCATTGTTGGAATAGTACATGGTGTTAAAGTAACTTTCTACCGTGTCCGCGAAGGCATCTGAATCAGTGTCTATGGTTGTAACTAATGTAATGCTTTCATAACCATCATTGCTGGTGTGGAGCTGATTCCTGGCTGTGTCATATGGAATGTAGAAGTCAGTGGTGGTATCCTCAGTAGAGTCGCTAGACCAGGTACTATCGTCGTATTCATATACGCCCACGATGTAGTAGGTGTAATACTTGCCATCTATGCTTATCTCTACAGAAGAGCCCAAAGCAGCGGAAGTATCCCCGCCAAACATGTTATTAACAAAGTAATCTGAAACAATACAAACCTTCTGAGCATCTTCATAATCCTTTTCTATGAAATCACGTCCTGCCAATAACTCCAAGTCAGTGTAATCCATGTAATCCTCATTGTAACCAATGATATTGACATAGGCGTATGAGTCACCCTCGGTGGCTGTACCCGAGCCCACTGAGGACGATAATAATGTGTATTTAATATTATCCTTATATTCTGCCAAGAATGAATCTAGCATCTCGTCAGTAATGTAATCCTCCGTATCCATATCTCTTCTGCCTCCTGCGCCGAAGTGCAGACCAGATGAGGTAGTTTCCTCTGAGGTACTCTTAGCAGATACTCCTACTGTTAGATTGTTAGCTCCCATCTCCTGCATCTGGGTGTTTACCATGACTGTGATGGAATTACCTACAGTCATGATGGCGATTACAGATGCAATACCAATTATGATTCCAAGCATAGTTAAAAGGGAACGCATAATATTGGACTTAAGCCCAGCCAAGGCTAAGAGGATATTCTCAGTAATTAACATGCCATCTCCTCCTTTATCTTAGACCAGTTGCCCGTAGACTCACCCTTTATATCTCCATCTCTAAGAGTAATGATTCTCTCAGTCTCCTTAGATAGCTCAGGGGAGTGAGTGATAAGCACTATAGTCTTACCCTGTTCTTCATGTAATCTATGGAAGATATCCATGATGAGTCGTCCAGTGGCGGAATCAAGAGCTCCTGTAGGCTCATCGGCTAGGATAATAGCAGGATCATTGGCCATGGCGCGAGCTATAGCTACTCGTTGCTTTTGTCCTCCTGATAACTCGTCAGGATTGTGCATCATACGATTGGTCATACCTACCTGATCTAAGAGCATCTTGGCTCTCTCATTCCTTTCTCCTCGACCTATCCCTGCATACATCATAGGCAGTTCCACATTCTTAATTGCATTGGTTCTGGCAATTAGATTGTAGGTCTGGAATACGAATCCTATCTTTTTATTTCTAAGAATTGATAATTCGTGATCCTTGGCTTTCTCTATATCCACTCCATCTAGAGTGTACTCACCGCTAGTGGGTCTGTCTAAGGCTCCTATGATGTTCATAAGTGTAGATTTGCCCGAGCCTGACTGACCTACGATTGAGACGAACTCACCCTCACGTACTGTAAAATTAACTCCGTGAAGGACTTCGAATTCATTAGGGGTGCCAATGAAGAAGCTCTTATGGATATCACGAAGATCTAACATAATATCTCCTTTTGCCATAATACACCTCCTAGAATCCGCCACCTGGGCCGCCCTGACCGCCGCCTGGTGCACCACCTTGGCCGCCGCCCATATCACCGCCGCCCTGGCCACCGCCTAGGTTAAGCAGAGAATTGTCCTGCTGCATCTTATCATCGCTAGAGCTAGAAGCACTTGAGGCAGTAGCCTTAACCAACATACCCTCAGTAATCTCGTCACTGATAATCTGCACATAGTAATCACTCTCTAATCCAAGAGTAACTGTTATCTTAGTCTCATTACCCTCATCATCCACTGCTGTCACATAGCTATTTCCATCAGAGTCAGTCTCAACACAGTCGTAAGCCACCGCATAAGCATCTGTAGCCTCTTCTAGGATAACCGAGGCCTTAGCAGTCATACCAACTCTAAGTCTGTCATCAGCTCCGTCTAGCGTAATTTTTACCTCATAAGAAGCTGAGGATGAAGATGAAGATGAAGATGAACCTGTACCTGTAGAGGATGAGCTAGAAGTGCTAGAGTCTGAAGTAACTGCCACATAGGAAACTGTTCCTGTGAACTCCTCATCATCAGTTGCATCGAACTTAACTACAGCGGATAATCCCTCAGAAAGTGACGCAATATCGTACTCATCAACAGTGGCCTCCACCACAAATGAATCTGTATTGGATATGGTAAATACTGTATTACCCTGAGTGTAGTTGTTGCCTTCCTCTACATTGATAGCTGTGATATATCCAGAGAAAGGTGCGACTACCTGTGTGCCTGACTGTGATTCTGTAATGGAATCATACTCGTCTGACTTAGTATAGGTATCATCGTATTCCTGATTGAGCACCTCTAACTCGTACTTGTATTGAAGCTCATCTATCTCATCCTGGATAGTCTCAAGCTCTTCCTGCTTAGACTCATAACCTGAGATTGATACGCCATTGCCATCATCAAGTGCCTTGGCAGCACTAGACTCTGTTGACCATCTGCTTGCGATAGTGCTGTCAGAGCTACCATACTCCAGATAGTCATTGTATGCATCCACCAGATTGTTATATACATCAGCCCACTCATCTAAGTATTCCTGAATCTCAGTCATCTCAGCCTGCTTGTCCTCGATCTGCTGCAGATAATCCTCGAGTGTGTGTGCATCCTCTATATCTGAGATATTGTACTTAGCATTAAGCTCAGCCAGCTTCTCAGCGTAATCATCGGAATCGAACTCTACTATTACAGTTCCTTCCTCTACATAGTCACCCACTTCATAATATACAGCTGCAACCTCTGTACCTGTTGCCACTGTGGAAGTAACCGACTGAGTCTGCCCAGCCTCCAGTGTACCTGTGACGCTGATAGAAGACTGCAGGTCCATCACCTCAACTGCTGTGGTCATAACCTGCTGTTCCTCAGCCTCCTTAGGCTCAGCCTTCACTAAGAACTTCTTTCCTAAAAAGGCACCAGCTGCAATAAGTATTACGAGAATAATACATAGCAACTTGTGCCCCTTAATAAACTTACCTATCTTCTGGAAAAACCCTTTAGTCTTCCCTAGTAACTTCGACATCTTCTTATCCCTCCTAGTCTTTAATCGTGTAATAAGTAATACGAACTTTCTACACTATAGAGGGATTTGAACCTTAAGTAAACGAAATACACACCATTTTCAGAATGATTCAGAAAGCCGTCACATTAAGTTTTCAGAACCGACAAAAAAGGCCAATCTGCAGGGTTACTACAGATTGACCTATAATAATTACTCGTAACGAAGTGCATCGATTGGGTTGAGCTTGGCTGCCTTGTTGGCTGGGTAATATCCGAAGAATATACCGATAGCCATGGAGAAAGCAACCGCAATAACAATACTCTGAACTGAAACTGCAGCCTCATATCCCATGAGCTTAACTGCAAATGTTCCAAGAAGTATACCAAGGATAATTCCTATGATACCACCTATGATACATATAACCACCGACTCAGTGATGAACTGTAATCTGATGGAACCATTGGTAGCACCTAGGGCCTTACGGGTACCAATCTCCTTAGTACGCTCTGTGATAGATACCAGCATGATGTTCATAACACCGATACCACCTACCACAAGTGATATACCAGCGATGACTGATAGTGCCAGCTGAATCATATTAATCATGGTATTCATGGAATCCATCATGGATGCCATACTAATAACCGTTACCTCATAAGTATCATTCTTAGCATAATAATTAACATTGAAGTAATCACGCACTGTATTGGCGAAGGTATCGTTATCTGTATTGATAGATGTAACCAGTGTCAGATAACTGTATCCCTTATGCTGAGTATGATTAGCCTGTCGCGCGGTCTCGAGAGGTATATATACGTTAGTAGTAGGATTATCAGATGAACCGAAGGAGAACTGCTCCTGTACGTACTCATACACACCTACTATGTAATATGTGTAGTATGTTCCATTGGCAGTAATCTCAATATCCTTTCCAATAGCTTTCTTAGCATTGCCGTCAAAGATACGCTCTACCAGCTTATCTGAAACCATGCAGACCTTCTTACCACCTGAATAGTCCTGATTTAAAAAGGTACGTCCCTCCACCATATCTAGATCGGTGAAGTCCATATAGTCCTTATTGTAGCCGACTATCTTAACATTGGCATCCTTGCTGCCATTCATAACCTTGCCAGAATCACCTACATTCTCACTGATAAGCATATACTTGAGATCGTCCTTATATTCCTGCTTGAAGGAATCAAGCATGTCCTGAGTGATGAGATCATCATCAGTCATGTCTCTAATGTATCCCGAGCCGAAATTCATACCTGAATCTGTAGTCTCTTCATCCTGTGCCTTAGCCATAATACCCATCTCCAGGTTGTTAGCTCCCAGATCTTGCATAGTGGTATTAACCATTATGGTGATAGAGTTACCAACTGTCATAATAGCAATAACCGATGCAATACCGATGATAATACCAAGCATAGTTAAAAGGGAACGCATGATATTAGCCTTAAGTCCAGCTAGAGCTACGAGTATGTTCTCTGTAAATAACATCACTCCACCTCCTTCGACTTAGGTTCCCAGTGTCCATTGGACTGTCCTATGATATCGCCATCCTTGAGGGTGATGATACGCTCTGTCTCCTGGGAAAGCTCAGGTGAGTGAGTAATCAGAACGATGGTCTTGCCCTGCTCCTCATGGAGCTTATGGAATATATCCATAATCATACGGCCTGTAGCCGAATCAAGAGCTCCAGTAGGTTCATCAGCAAGGATAATAGCAGGATCGTTAGCCATGGCACGAGCTATGGCTACTCGTTGCTTTTGACCTCCTGATAACTCATCTGGATTGTGCATCATTCTGTCTGTCATGCCAACCTCCTCAAGGAGCATCTTGGCACGCTCTGTCCTCTCGCCACGACCTACCCCTGCATACATCATAGGGAGCTCTACATTCTTAAGAGCATTGGTACGTGCGATTAGATTGTATGTCTGAAAAACAAAGCCAATTTTCTTATTGCGAAGAATCGATAATTCATGATCCTTGGCCTTCTCAATATCTATTCCATCAAGGGTGTATTCCCCGGCAGTGGGTCTATCTAAGGCTCCTATGATATTCATAAGAGTGGACTTACCAGAACCAGACTGACCTACTATAGAGACGAACTCGCCCTTATCCACGGTGAAGTTAACCCCGTGTAATACCTCGAATTCATTAGGAGTACCAATGAAGAAACTCTTATGGATATCTCGAAGGTCAAGCATAGTGTTAGTATTTTCCATCTAGGTCCTCCTATGCTTACTCAAAAGTAACGTAATCCATTACATCTGTGCTAGGTGCATCATCCACAATAGCTTCCACTGTCATACCCTTCTTAAGGCCATCGCCGCTTACTTCCACATAGTAGTCACTCTCTAATCCGCGAGTAACTGTAATATTAGACTTGGAGCCATCATCTGCAATCACTGCAACGAAGTAGCTACCATCCTCAGCCTCCT
This sequence comes from Pseudobutyrivibrio sp., assembly GCA_024691465.1. The sequence continues at coordinate 15,041 of JAILNO010000164.1, forward strand.
GTACACAATCGTAAGGAACTGCCAGTACATTATCCACTGAGTCCAAAATTACGCTAGCCTTAGCTGTCATACCAGCGCGGAGTCTCTCGTCATTGCCCTCTAACTGAATCTTGATCTTATAATTAGCTGTGCCAGCTGCTGTAGAAGTAACTGCTGAAGAGTAGCTAGAAGCAGCTGCTGGAGTAGAATTACCAGAGATAGTTGCCTCAGATGCTACTGATACGAAGCTAACTGTTCCCTTGAACTCGTCATCATCAGTGGCCTCGAACTTAACAACTGCTGGAAGATCCTGCTTGATATTAGCAACATCATACTCATTAACTGTGGCCTCCACATAGAATCCACTGGTATCAGCTATGGTAAATACGGTATTACCCTGAGTGTAGTTGTTGCCTTCCTCTACATTCATAGTGAGGATATATCCTGAGATAGGTGCAGCTACCTGTGTCTTGTCCATGCTCTCATACACATCATCATAAGCATCTACCTGAGTGTAGTTCTGTGCATAATCCTGCTGCATCTGTGCTAACTGAATCTTATTAGTAGTGGTCCTGATCTGCTCCTGAAGTGCCTCTACCTCATCTTCAACTGCCTCATATCCTGTGATAGATACTGGCTGAGAGAGAGCTGCTGCAGCTCCTGACTCACGATTCCATCTCTCAACTACTGACTTATCATAGTCCTTATACTGCTCATACTGATCGAAAGCATCCTTGAGGTTCTCATAGACTGCTTTATTATCATCAAGCCACTTCTGCTTCTCGTCGATTTTCTTCTGAGTGTCGACAATGGACTGCTGTAAGTCCTCTATATTCATGCTGCTCTCTGTATTAGAGATATTGTACTGAGCGTCCAACTCAGCCACCTTGCGATTGTAGTCATCACCATCGAACTCAACTACAACAGTGCCTGCCTCTACATAGTCCCCCTCCTTATAGTTGACATGAGCTACCTTGATACCTGTAACCCCTGTGCCACCTATAGTAGATGTAACTGTAGCTGTATCATTAGCTGTAAGTGTACCTGTAACACTGACAGACTGCTGTAGATCCATCTGCTCAACTGTAGCTGTAACAGGCTGATTCATCATCTCCTCATAAGCTACCTGAGCCTTCTTAACACTACTTCTAACGTATAGAATTATTATTAATACAATAACCAGGAAAATAGTAAGCTTAATGTGCTTCTTGAAAAAACCACCAAGCTTCTTAAGAAATCTAAGAATAAAGAAATCCTTCTTAGACGAACTGTCATCTGAAGGCAAAGTATTATCCTTCTTGCCAAAAAAACCCATAATCATCCTCCGTAAAATATGCCCTTAGGCAATTAATAATTACACATATCTCCAGTTGCGCGTTACAACTGATTAAAAGTTTATTAACTCGTAAGCCTCTTGTAAATATTATCAGGCTATTTTTAATAATTATTTAATATAATTAATTGTTATTTATGAATCTGCTCCTTCCTCATACTTAAGTATGTCTCCTGGCTCACAGTTGAGAGCCTGACATATGCCAGCCAAAGTAGTGAACCTGATTGCATTAACCTTATTGTTCTTAATCTTAGATAAGTTGACATTAGTGATGCCCACCTGATCAGCCAACTCATTCAGTGAAATATGACGCTTAGCCATCATCACATCCAGTTCTAAAATAATCTTCCCCATAAATATTCCTCATTAATTATTATTTAACCAGTAACGTCTTACCAGTTATCGTTAAACGATAAATCAGTTATACCACCACAATATATATATGTCAATAACTTTTTAATGTTTTTCGATAAAATTTATTCAATAAAAAATAAAATATTGCATAAAAAAACACCAGCCTTGTTTCCAAGACTGGTGTCTAAATCGTGCGGGTGACAGGACTTGAACCTGCACGGTCGCCCACTAGAACCTAAATCTAGCGCGTCTGCCAATTCCGCCACACCCGCGTAATCGAATCATTGTTAAAAACCACGACCCGATGTCGGCTCATCGACTGTACTAATATATCATAATGAGCCATGGTATGCAATGATTTTTTGGCTTTTTCTCTAATTAAAAAACTCCTGGCAGAGGAGGCGAATCCTCCGCCAGAAGTTCTATAAAT
>JAILNO010000122.1 GCA_024691465.1 Pseudobutyrivibrio sp.
ACAGCTAAGGCATCCAGCTCTAAGAGCTACGCTAACAATGGCACTAATATAGGCAATATCACTCTTCCAGATGATTCCACCTATAGCATGCGCAATGGCGGTACTGCCCAGGTAGCACTTAATCTCAGCTATCTGAATAGCACTTCTAAGCAATATACTATTACTTACAAATCATCTGATTCTAATGTATTCACTGTAGATTCAGATGGACTTATTACATCGGTTGGTCCAGGTACAGCCACTCTTACAGTTAGGATGAAGAAGTCTAATGGCAAGGTCTATACCATGACCTGCCGTATCGACGTGACCTAGGGAGAATTATATGTATGACTGAGGAAAGACTCCTTAAGAATACAATTGTAATTAAAGATTTAGCAGATCTACAGCCTGACTATGAGGCCGGCACACTGGTGCTGACCAATAGCCAGGCTGTTGTTGATGAGTGCGTTAGATTATCTATCCCTGTGGCGGCCTATGAGGACTCTGATGGGGATAGGATTAACTGTCAGCAGATACTTATGGAAATCGATGAGATAGATGACGAGGACTTAGAGCGCATCTATCGCAGGTGTGCTGGCATACCATGGGATATCGCATATACGAATCGCTGTTACATCAGAGAGTTTGCTATGGATGATTTAGATGATCTGTTCGCTCTGTATGCCAAGCCTCACATGACAGACTACATGGAGCCTCTCTTTGAGTACCAGCAGGAAGAAGAATACGAGGCCAATTACATAGAGTATATTTATAAGCTCTATGGATTCGGTATGTGGTTGATTTTCAACCGATTCACAGGTAAATTAATAGGTAGGGCGGGCATAGAAGTACGCTCTACTTGTAAGAGTGATAATCAGGCGGAGCTGGGGTTTGCCATAGATTCAGACTATTGGAGACAGGGCTACGCTTACGAGGTATGTAGCAAGATTATAGAGGTGGCCAGGGAGGACTATGGATTGAGTAGTCTCATAGCCAGGTGTGATCCTGCTAATATATCCAGCCAGCACCTACTTACGAAATTAGGTTTTACCCAAGTGGGGGTTGAGGAAGACGGAGATTATAGATTTTTCAGGGAGATTTAATACATGGATTTAAAGGATTATCAGCACGAGGTAATCGTCACCAATGAGGGACTTCCTTTCAAGCTCTTCTCATTCGAGGGTGAGAGTGGTAATTATTTCAGAGATAAGCATTGGCACCGTTCCATTGAGATATTCGCAGTGTGGGAGGGCCAGCTGGAATTCACCCTCCATGATAAGAGATTCCCTCTCAATGGAGGAGAGTTCGTCATAGTTAATAGTAACGAGGTCCACAGTATATTAGCGCCTAATCCTAATCGCACTGTGGTGCTACAGATTCCACAGGATACTTTTGCCGAGTACTTCACAGACGATCAGTTCATATGGTTCTCCCACGGAGATAGGGAGACTGACCATAGAGTCTTCACCCTTCTGCAGGAGATGTTCATCATCTACGGCAACGGTGAGGAAGGTAACAAGTTACAGGTACTCAGCCTCTATTATGAGTTACTTTTTATCCTGGTTAAGAAGTATCGCAAGTTCAATGTCAACGAGGATATTCTTAAGAGCAACAAGCAGCTCAAGAAATTATCTAAGATTACCAGATACATGAAGGATCATTATGCAGAGGCACTATCCTTGGAGGCCATGGCGGAGCAGTTCAATTACTCGCCATCATATCTTTCCAGGATGTTTCAGAAGCATGCAGGGATTAATTTCAAGGACTATCTTTTAGGCATCAGGCTAGAGCATGCGGTGAGGGAGCTGGAAGAGACCAGCAATCAGATAGTAGATATTGCCCTAGGCAATGGCTTCCCTAATTCTAAGGCTTTCTCTAATGCCTTTAGAACTAAGTATGGAGTCCTTCCTAGCGAGTATCGCAAGAATAACAGAGGGGAATAATCAATTAATGGCTAAGAAAATATACGCTGTAAGAATAGGTAGGAAGCCAGGTCTATACGACACTTGGGATGAGGCTAAGGCTCAGGTG
>JAILNO010000236.1 GCA_024691465.1 Pseudobutyrivibrio sp.
TCGTAGGTCTCACCAATCTTGTAGTTAACACCGGTATAGTAAAGAATACGCTCAGTCAATGTGGTCTTACCAGCATCGATGTGGGCCATAATACCGATGTTTCGGGTTCTATCCAAAGGATATTCTCTTCCTGCCAAGGTATGTTCCTCCTATATTTGCTATAAATCTTAGAAACGATAATGAGCGAAAGCCTTGTTAGCCTCTGCCATTCTATGCATTTCTTCTTTACGCTTTACTGCGGAACCAGTATTGTTCGCAGCATCCATAATCTCGTTAGCAAGACGCTCTTCCATGGTCTTCTCACTTCTGTTACGTGAAAAAGTGGTTAACCAACGAAGGCCCAATGCCTGACGACGATCAGGACGAACCTCGATAGGTACCTGATAGGTAGCTCCACCGATACGTCTAGCCTTAACTTCAAGTACAGGCATAACGTTGTTCATAGCTTCTTCGAACACCTCTACTGCAGGTCTTCCGGTTTTTTCTTCGACTCTTGCGAATGCTCCATAAACAATCTTCTGAGCAACACCCTTCTTACCATCTAACATAACGTTATTGACAAGCTTGGTTACTACCTTGCTGTTGTAAATAGGATCTGCAAGTACGTCTCTTTTTACAGTATGTCCTTTACGTGGCACGTTTCTTCCCTCCTTAATCATAATTTTTCGATTAAATCTTAGGTACTCACATATGAATGTGTTCGCGCTGTATTTATCTACTAAATGAAATAAACATCAACACTAACCTTACATCTATGTTCATACAAATTCATTTGGTTCTAAATAGTAGCAGCGAATTACTTAGCAGCCTTAGGACGCTTAGCGCCGTACTTAGAACGAGCCTGCTTACGATCAGCAACGCCTGCGGTATCAAGTGTTCCACGGATTACGTGATAACGTGTACCTGGTAAATCCTTAACACGGCCACCACGAACGAGTACAACACTGTGCTCCTGCAAGTTGTGTCCTTCTCCAGGAATGTAAGATGTTACTTCGATTCCGTTGGAAAGACGAACTCTGGCGATCTTTCTCAAAGCTGAGTTAGGCTTCTTAGGTGTAGCGGTCTTAACAGCAGTACATACGCCACGCTTCTGTGGAGAAGATGTCTCTGTTGGCTTCTTCTTAAGAGAATTGTAACCTCTCTGAAGCGCTGGTGCAGTAGACTTCTTTACAGATGTCTGACGACCTTTTCTAACTAGCTGGTTGAATGTTGGCATTCTTTTTTACCTCCTAATTTATTCTTTGCAGCTAAAAATAGGCATAGTATCCCTATTTGCGCATGCTAGAATATTATATTTCCTGTTTTTAGTTCTGTCAAGAGCTAAATATCACTAATTCAATGTAAAACTTATAATCAGAAGTCGGTCAATACTTCTTTAAACTAAAATAGAGGCTAGGTTAATACCTAGCCTCTATACTATCTTGAATTAAAACTCTTCTGTCTCTGTAACAAGATCCTCAACCTGAGCTTCTTCAGTTTCATCAGAAACGAGCTCGAACTCGTCTGTGTCTACTGTGTTAGCAAGTTCAGCATCTGTTGAAAGAGGGATGTTTGAGTATCTCTTCATACCTGTACCAGCTGGAATCAAGCGACCGATGATAACGTTCTCTTTAAGTCCGTTAAGTGGATCAATCTTGCCCTTGATTGCTGCATCAGTAAGAACCTTAGTTGTCTCCTGGAATGAAGCAGCTGAAAGGAATGAATTAGTAGCAAGAGCGGCCTTTGTGATACCAAGGAGTTCCTGAGTACCTGTAGCAACTGCCTTGCCCTCTGCTTCCATCTGCTCGTTAGCATCCTCAAAATCAAGCCAATCAACAAGTGAACCAGGCATAAATCCAGTATCACCAGCATCGTCAATTCTGATTCTCTTGAGCATCTGACGGCAAAGTACTTCGATATGCTTGTCGTTGATATCAACACCCTGTAAACGGTAAACACGCTGTACCTCACGGATAAGGTAATCCTGAACAGCTGCCTTACCCTTGATAGCAAGGATATCGTGTGGGTTTACAGAACCTTCTGTAAGCTCATCACCAGCCTCAAGCTCCTGACCTGCAAGAACCTTGATACGTGAACCATAAGGGATGAGGTATTTCTCTACATCACCTGTCTCAGAGTTTGTAACAACAACCTCTCTCTTCTTTGTCTTAGAATCTTCTTCGATAGTAACTGTTCCGGCAATCTCTGTAATAATTGCAAGACCCTTTGGCTTTCTTGCCTCGAAAAGCTCCTCGACACGAGGAAGACCCTGTGTAATATCGTTACCAGCAACACCACCAGTATGGAATGTTCTCATGGTAAGCTGTGTACCAGGCTCACCGATTGACTGAGCAGCGATAATACCAATAGCTTCACCAACCTGTACAGCACGTCCAGATGCCATGTTAGCACCGTAGCACTTAGCACAAACACCAACGTGTGAACGACAGTTAAGTACGTTTCTAATCTTAACCTTCTTGATTGGCTCGCCCTTATCATCAACACCGCGCTCGATAATAGCTGCAGCGCGCTTTGGTGTAATCATATGATTTGCCTTAACAATCATCTCACCCTTAGCATCGTAGATTGAGTAGCATGAGAATCTACCTGTGATACGATCCTTAAGAGACTCGATTTCCTCGCGGCCATCCATGAATGCGTATACCCACATACCTGGAATCTCACGATCTGTACCAGCAACACAGTCTGACTCACGGATAATAAGTTCCTGAGCAACGTCAACCATTCGACGTGTCAAGTATCCTGAATCGGCTGTACGAAGAGCTGTATCAGAAAGACCCTTACGAGCACCATGAGCTGACATGAAGTACTCAAGTACGTCAAGACCCTCACGGAAGTTTGACTTGATAGGAAGCTCGATTGTACGACCTGTTGTATCAGCCATCAAACCACGCATACC
>JAILNO010000247.1 GCA_024691465.1 Pseudobutyrivibrio sp.
GAGCGGATAGCCTTCATAAGTGCACCCTCGAAGTTATTGCAAATACTCATAACTTCTCCAGTAGCCTTCATCTGAGTAGTGAGCTTACGCTGTGCTGTAATGAACTTATCAAATGGAAGACGAGGAATCTTAACTACACAATAATCAAGCATAGGCTCGAAGGATGCAAATGTCTTCTTAGTAATAGCATTAGGAATCTCATCAAGTGTATATCCCAGTGCTATCTTAGCTGCTACCTTGGCAATTGGATATCCAGTAGCCTTAGATGCCAACGCTGATGAACGAGATACACGAGGGTTAACCTCAATTACACAGTACTCGAAGCTCTCTGGATGTAGAGCATACTGTACATTACATCCACCAGTAATTCCCAGCTCATCAATGATGCGGAGTGCAGATGTACGAAGCATCTGATACTCCTTATCTCCAAGTGTCTGTGAAGGTGCAACTACAATTGAATCTCCTGTATGTACACCAACAGGGTCAATATTCTCCATATTACATACAGTAATGCAGTTGCCATTAGCATCACGCATTACCTCATACTCAATCTCTTTCCAACCAGCGATACATCTCTCTACAAGTACCTCATGTACACGAGAAAGACGAAGTCCGTTTGTAAGTATTTCAACGAGCTCTGTCTGGTTATGAGCGATACCACCACCTGATCCACCAAGTGTATATGCCGGTCTCAGTACTACTGGGTAACCGATAGTATTAGTAAACTTAATACCATCCTCAACTGTATTAACAACTAAGGATGCAGCTACTGGTTCACCAAGCTTCTCCATGGTATCTTTGAAAGCCTGTCTATCCTCTGCTCTGAAGATTGTCTCAGCAGTAGTACCGATAAGCTTAACTCCCTGTTCCTCTAAGAAACCTGACTCAGCAAGCTCCATACCTAGATTAAGACCAGCCTGACCTCCTAGTGTAGGAAGTAATGAATCTGGCTTTTCTTTAATAATTATCTGCTTAAGTACATCTACAGTAAGGGGTTCGATATAAACCTGATCTGCAATTTCTTTATCAGTCATGATTGTAGCTGGATTAGAGTTAACCAAGCATACTTCCATGCCCTCTTCCTTTAATGAACGACATGCCTGAGTTCCTGCATAATCAAACTCAGCAGCCTGTCCAATGACAATAGGACCGGAACCAATCACCATTACCTTCTTAATGTCACTTCTCTTAGGCATTATTGTTCTCCTCCCATCATCTTAATAAATCTATCGAATAAATAACCACTATCCTGTGGTCCTGGACAAGCCTCAGGGTGGAACTGTACTGTAAAGATATTCTTGCCTGTATACTTAAGTCCCTCATTAGTTCCATCATTAACATTGACAAATGCTGGAGTTGCCACCTTAGGATCTAGCTTGTCTGTATCAACCACATAACCATGGTTCTGAGATGAAATATACACACGACCAGTCTCAAGATCCTTAACTGGATGGTTTCCACCACGGTGACCATACTTCATCTTGTGAGTGTCAGCACCTGTTGCAAGGGCCATAAGCTGATGGCCTAAGCATATTGCAAAAATAGGTGTATCACTCTCATATAATTTCCTAATCTCATCTATAATAGGACCGCAATCCTTTGGATCTCCAGGTCCATTTGAAAGCATGATTCCATCTGGATTAGATGAAAGGATTTCAGAAGCAGGTGTATGTGCTGGATAAACAGTCACCTGGCATCCTCGATCATTAAGAGATTTTGCAATATTTTTCTTTGCTCCAAAATCTAAAAGAGCAACCTTCTTACCATTACCTGGTAATGTGTACTTCTCTGCACATGTAACCTTAGATACTACATCACCAGTGGCATATGCTGTAAGTCTTGGCTTAATTTCCTCGAAATTGTAATTCTCGTTTGTTGTAATCATACCATTCATAGTTCCTTTTTCACGAAGGATCTTGGTAAGGGCTCTAGTATCAATGCCTGCTATACCTGGTATGTCATGCTTAACAAGGAAATCTTGAATTGTTCCCTCACATCTAAAGTTAGAAGGAATTCTGCTTAGCTCTCTTACAATAAATCCGTCTGGCCATGGCTTACCGCTCTCCATGTCAGGAGTGATTCCATAATTTCCAATAAGAGGATAGGTCATACACACAGCTTGACCAGCATATGAAGGATCTGTAAGGACCTCCAAATAACCTGTCATGGATGTATTAAAAACTATCTCACTAACGACTTCTTTTGTAGAACCTATACTAGTTCCTTCGAACACTGTTCCATCTTCCAAAATCAAAAATGCTTTCATTATTTCATCCTTTTACTAAATTTTATTAAAACTCCAAGGTAGAAAATACCTTGGAGCTTATTATTACCTAAAATAATCTACACCAGACTCAAATATCTTGAGATCCTGATTACCATAAATGTTAAGAGCAACACCCTTGCCTCGACGCTCAGCGTGAGCCATCTTACCGAATACTCTACCATCAGGGCTAGTAATACCCTCGATTGCACAGTAGCTTCCGTTGATGTTCCACTCCTCATCCATAGTAGGATTACCATGCTCGTCAACATACTGAGTAGCAACCTGTCCATTCTCGAACAGCTTCTTAATCCACTCTTCTGATGCAACAAATCTACCCTCACCATGTGAAGCTGGTGAACAATATGTCTCACCTAATCTAGCACCTGCTAACCATGGCGACTTGTTGCTGACTACCTTTGTATATGCAATTTTAGAAATATGACGACCAATTGTATTGTAGGTAAGTGTAGGAGAATCCTCCGCCTGAGTATGAATCTCACCATATGGGACAAGACCAAGCTTAATAAGTGCCTGGAATCCATTACAGATACCTAACATCAATCCATCTCTATTCTCAAGAAGGTTTGTGATTGCTTCCTTCATCTTAGCATTTCTAAATGCTGTAGCAAAGAACTTAGCAGAACCCTCTGGCTCATCACCAGCTGAGAAACCACCTGGGAACATAACAATCTGTGACTGAGCAATTGCTCTTGAGAACTCATCTACAGATTCTCTAATATCCTCGGCTGTCTGATTCTTAAATACCTTAACATTAGTGATTGCACCAGCATTCTCAAATGCTCTAGCACTGTCATACTCACAGTTAGTACCTGGGAAAACAGGAATGAATACTCTAGGCTTAGCAATCTTGTTCTTGCATATATAGAAATTCTTAGACTCATAGAGGCCAGTATCAACGAGGCTTGTATCCTCATGGCTTCTAGTCTTAAATACCTTCTCAAGAGTACCAGTCCATGCTGCAATTGCCTCATCCATAGAAATCTTAACATCTCTATA
>JAILNO010000249.1 GCA_024691465.1 Pseudobutyrivibrio sp.
CTATTGTGTATCTGCAATACAATAATAATCAAAAGTCCCCTTGCTCACAAGCTCTCCAGACTCATCCGTCACATCCACATCGATAATGCAGAACTTACGAGTACGTTTAATAACCCTTCCTCTAGCAGTAATGCGTCCAGACTTAACTCCCTTAAGGAAATAATAATTAGACTGCTGCGTAACATACTGACGACCATCAGCCCTTGCTGTATATGCTGCACAGGTATCCGCCAGTGTAAAATGGGCACCTCCATGGGCCACTCCTATGACATTACATGACTCTGGAACAATATCTATATGTGCTGTTGCTCCAGATAGTTCTATATCATCCATAACTATGTGATTGTATTTAACAAATTCATTGGCATTAAGTGAATCTGCCAGCATCCCCATCAATTCTTTACTCATAATGAAATATCCTTTCCCCAACTAAGGATATTATAAATGATTTCACACGAAAAAACAGCCCACACCATATATGATGTGAGCTGTATAATTATGTACTCTCTCTCTCAACTAAAGTTACAGGTAAAAGTGTACGCTTAGGAACCATCTTGCCCTCGGAAGCGGAAATAACCATATCAACCGCCGCCTGTGCCATCTCTTTAATAGGCTGGTGAATAGTGGTAATAGGTGGATTGGTAATCTGTGAAATCATAACATCATCGAATCCAACTATCTTAATATCCTCAGGCACTCTCTTGCCAAGCTTAGAGCATACCTGCAGCACCTGAGATGCAATGAGATCTGAACTTGCAAATACTCCGTCTATCTCATCATCTAAGCCGAGAGCTCCCTCTAGCATCTCGTGATAGTCTAATGCATTATACTGACCTATGCTCGTAGCCACTATCTTATAGAATACATCATTCTTCTTGCATACATCAGCAAATCCTAGAGTTCTGTCATCAGCAGGCATGGAATTCTCTGAGACACCACTGACATTAAGAAGTCTCTTGCATCCTGAATCAATCAAATGCTGAGCAGCAAGCTCGCCGCCCTGCCTGTTATCACATTCTACGGCTGCAGTACCATTTTCCACGAAGCGCTCTACGGTAACTAGAGCAATCTTACTATCTGTAAATTCCTTAACTGCTACACCAGCAGAGAAAAGAATGATCCCTGCCACTCTATTGCTGGTGCACATATCAAGATATTCCTTTTCTTTGTTGTCCCTGCCTTTAGAATTACAAAGGATAATCTTGTATCCCTTTTTGCTAGCTGCATTCTCAATATTACTTATCATCTCAGCAAAATAAGGATGCCTAATATGAGGAACGATAACGCCTATAGTATTAGTTGTCTTCCTAGATAAAGAACGGGCCACTTCATTAGGTGTATAGTTGAGCTTCTCCATCGCTTCATACACCTTAGCACGTGTCTTATCACTAATATAACCTCTATTATTTAAAACCCTCGATACGGTTGTGACTGTAAGCCCGCACTCTGCAGCCACATCTTTGAGTGTCGCCATAGTCCCTCCTTATAAATACATTATTTAACAGCGCCAGCTGTAATACCCTCTACTATGTATCTCTGAAGGAATAGATAAAGGATGAGAATAGGAAGCATAGCAAGAAGTAATGCTGCCATAATCAAACCAGTATCTGTTGAATATGTTCCATAGAATACCTTAGTCGCAATAGGAATAGTATATAATTCTTTGCGGCCAAGAACAAGAGATGGAAGCAAATAATCATTCCAAAATGCCATGGCATCTATAATTGCTACAGTAGCGATTGTTGGTTTCAATATCGGAAATACGATCTGAGAGAAAATCTGCCACTTGTTACATCCATCGATGGTAGCTGCCTCCTCAAGGGAAATAGGCACATTAGTATGTATGCTGCCATGGAACATGAAGGTCGCCATTGAAAGCGAAAATCCAATATGCATAAGAATCAATGTCACTCTGTGATTAAGCACTCCAAAGATTCCACCATATAATGATACCAGAGGAATCATAAGTACCTGGAAAGGAATTACCATTGATGCAATCATAAGTACAAACAAAATCTTATTGGCTTTCCAATTGTTTCTAACAATCAGATAAGCAGTCATAGATGAAAGAATGATAGTTCCAATTGTAGAACAAATTGTAATTATAAGCGAATTACCAAATGACTTAAAAAAGTTCATTTTCTTGACTGCATTAGGGAAATTCTCAAGTGTAAAACCATGCTTGCCGATAAGGGCAAGTGGATTAGCAGTAATATCTGCCTTCACCTTAAATACATTAATTATTACCATTATGAAAGGGAAAATAAATGCTATAAATAATATCGCAAGTACGATAATCATAATGGCATGTTTAATCTTTTTATTACGTGCTGCTTTTGCGTTATCCATTATGCCTGCACCTCCCCTTTCTTACCAACGTATACTTGTATTCCACCAATTACTGCGCAGATTATAAATAGAATAAGTGCCTCTGCTTGTCCAGTACCATAGTTCTTATTAATGAATGCCTGGTTATATACATGCATAGCTGCAAGTGCTGAACTACCATATGGATCTCCATTAGTAAGTGATAAGTTAACATCATAAACCATGAAGCATCTGGTAATTGTAAGGAATAGACACTGTACAAAGGATGCTGTCATAAGTGGAATAGATATATGAATGATAGACTGTGTTCCTGTACAGCCATCAATTTTAGCCGCCTCAATAACATCTTCTGATACACTCATAAATCCAGCAACATAAATAAGCATCATGTAACCTGCATACTGCCATACTGATACGATAATAAGAGCTGCGATAGCTCCACTCTCAGTTGCCAGTAACGACTTAGCATGGCCTGATGAAATATTAGATGCCAGTTCAACAAGCGCCTTATTAAATACAAACTTCCAAACATAACCGAGTACAATACCGCCGATTAAGTTTGGTACAAAGAAACCTGCTCTAAAGAAATTCTGTCCTTTAATACCACTAGTAACCATATATGCAATAATAAACGCTACTGCATTAACTAAAATAACTGCAATTGCTGAATATATAAAGGTCCTTCCCAAAGAAGTCCAATATCCACTGTCAGCAAATGCATTAACATAATTCTCAATGCCTACAAAAGGCTTACTGCGAGATATTCCATCCCAGCTAGTAAATGTTAGATATAAACCATAAATAAAAGGTACTATTACAACACAAGCAAAGATAATTGTAGATATACCTGCAAAAAGCAAATACTGCTTTATTTTATAGCTCATGGTATTTGTTTTCATAATTGTTCCCTTTCAATAAACGGGACCTACATATTATGCAGGCCCCATATGTCTTAATTAGGATGACCAGCCACAAATGAAAAAAGCTCGTCAAATTTTACTTTTCAAAACTCAGCTAAACTATAATCTTAGTGCTCAATAGGTGTCGCTGTCTTGAAGTAATCAACTACCTCTGTTGCAACCTCATCTCTTGTGATAGTCTCATCAAGATACTTCTGCATAATCTCCTGACCTACAACTGTCATGTGATCATCTGGAAGATAGTTATAGTTGCTGATTAAGTTACCAGCATCAGCATATGCCTTAACTGAAAGTGAAAGTGGATCAAGTGCTGATGAATCAATATTGTCAAATGCTGGAACAAGTGCACACTTCTCTGTTAAGAATGCATTACCCTCAGCGTCTGATACTAACCAGTTAAGGAAATCAAGTGCAGCCTGTCTCTGCTCATCTGATGTAGCATCTGAGCTATCTACGAAGATGTACTTAGAACCGCCACCAACGAGCTTGGTGTTAGATCCGTCTGTAGTATTCTGAGGAACTGGCATCATACCAAGATTCTCTGTGTAATCATACTGGTTGATTACTGACCAATCCCAGTTACCACCAAACATGAATGCAATCTGTCCTTCTGCGAGCATCATAGATGTCGCTTCACGATCAGCATTTGAAGCTGAGCCCTTAGCATAATTGTATGCTACAAGTGTCTCAAATGTATCCATAAGCTCATTGTACTTCTCGTTGCTAGCTAAATCTTCCTCACCAGCAAGAAGTGAATTAACATAAGCGTCTGGATCAGCCTGCTCCTCATATACCATTGGGAACCAGTGAGCACCAAGTGACCAGTACTCAGAAAGGATACCAACTGGAGCTTCCATACCGCCTGCAACAAGCTTATCTAAAAGAGCCTTGAAATCATCAAGTGTTGCAACTGATGCTGGATCGAAAGTCTCTCCTGTGATTGCCTCGATAGCATCTGCATTGTAAATAATACCCCTAGCTTCTACACAGAATGGGAAGCCTGCAAGCTTATCATTAACTGTGATACCAACTGATGTGTGGCTAGCCCAATCTTCATTAGAAAGATCATAAGCATAATCATCAGCAAGTGAATAAATATCTTTAGCATCAACCATAGTAAGTGTATATGGATCATTAGATGCATACTTAGTAGCTACCTGAGAAGCAACTGTTGTATCTGTATCAGCATTGTATACCTCTACGTGTACGCCTGTTGCAGCCTCATACTCTTCAGCCATCTCTTCAAACTGAGTCTGAATCTCTGTCTTAGAATTAAGAACTGTGATTGATACGCCTGTGCTCTCAGCTGTGCTTCCTGTTGCACTGTCTGAGCCACCACATGCTACAAGTGATGCTGACATTGCAGCAACCATTGCAAGTGATAAAAACTTCTTCTTCATTACAATTAACCCTCCTTCAATTAGGTTCGTGTGTTGTTTACAATTTGGATAATATCATTGCAATATCAGTGTGTCAATCGGTTGACATACATTTTAACCTTGATGGAAAGAATTTTGTGAATATAGGTTAATTTTTTGCTATATTTTTTGTGCAAAAATCATTTAAAGTCGCATTTTTACGATTTAATTGTATGTCAATCGTTTGATATATTTTCATTGAATTTATTGTCTATACCACATAAATACGATTATATAGGCACAAAAAAGAGCTATACCGCATATGCGATATAGCTCTCAGCTTACATAAAAATTAAAGTTCTACAGAACCAACACGATCCTTGTTTGCTACATAATAAATCTTACGCTCCTCCGGCTTAATGTAAATATTAAGCTCCTCAAGAGTCTCTTTCTTATAATCCTTCTTGAACTGTGCCTGAGCCTTCTTGATGCATTCTGCTTCTGTGAACTCACGATCCTGGTACTGAACAACGGCTGTTGTAGCCACTGCCTTCTTAGCCTTAGCTGCTGTCTTCTTAACTGCCTTTGTAGCAGTCTTCTTAGCTGCTGTTGCTTTCTTGGTAGCTGTTGCCTTAGCCTTAGTTGCAGTCTTCTTAGCAACTGTAGCATCCTTCTTTACTTCCTCAACAGCTTTCTTTGTTGCACTACTTGCATTACTAGCTGCAGCCTTAACTGATGCGGCTGCTGATGCAGCTGATTTCTTAACGTCCTCAACTGTAACTTTAGCATTTGTTACCATTTTTCACCCTCCTATAATGAGCAAACAATTTTAGTAATTTTTATATATGAAATATTATAGTCATTTACTTCTTCAATTGCTAGTGTATTGTGCCAATTTTCTACCAATTTAACAATAAACTATATATATTTGACTCTTTTTAGTACAATATGCAATCATTATAGGACAGTTACATGCAGTTCTTTGATATTATAAAGAATCGTTTAGAGTTTTGAAAAAACTTGCACTGGTTAATTCAGAGGCATCCTCCGGAAAAGCTACGCTCTCCCACAGATCAGTATTCATATCGGAAAAATACCTCTCCTCCAAATCATCAACAATATCTTCTAAAACCTGCTTACGTCTATTATCAATAATTACAGCCTTATTCTCTTCAGATAATTCTTCATTATATTTATCAAGACACTGGAAGAAATAATACCCTCCATCAGCAGCAATAGCCTGCGATACCTCATCTGTATCTAAATTGAAAACAACATCGTCTACTTCAGAAGGATATTCTCCTCTACCAAAAGTAACTTGATATGTATCTAATTCAGTATAAGTAGCTGCCAATCTCTCGAAGGTATATCCATAATTAATCATACCCTGTATCTCGTCTGCCTTAGATTCATCAGATACATAGAGCACGAAGGCCTCCATCACTCTAGCTTCATCCTCGGATACTTCCTCATCAACAGAATTCATTAATTCTTCGTATACTTTTGAGGCAAGGGCATATCGTAAATACATTTTCTCGATATCCTTTTTCTTAGCTCCTGTAAACGATCGCTCTGCACTATTTAACGAATTATAGTATTCTTTAGCAGCATCAGCACAGGCACTCTTCTCAGCATCGGTAAGCTCCATCTCCTGCTCGGCGGCATATAGATTAAGGATATATACCCTGGTGAGATGTTCCATAGTCAGGTCCTTAATCGATCCAGTCATAGTGTCAGTATCATACTCATCAGACCATAGATTAACTCCATCTACCGAGCCGTATATATTCTTCTCATTAAGAAGATATACTAAAGCTTCCTTCTTAGAGCACTTCATATCACCGATCTTAAATACTGTATTATATCCACTGGAAGTATCAAAATATACTACCTTGTCACCTGCCGTGCATCCCACACAGGTAATCATCATGCATATCGTAAATACGAATACTAATACTTTCTTATAAAACTTCATATTAACCCTCTACAATAAGATATCTTCCATCGGAAATTGCAAATACTTCCTCTGATGAAAGTATCTCTTCCTCCGACATGCCTGTAGTATCAAGAGCATCCTCAAGATATGCAAGAACCTCCTTTTTGTTCTTACAAACTACAGCACATACATCCTCTAAGAACTCAGCAGCTTCCTGACTATCTTCTGCCACCTTCTCAGGGAATAACTGTAATTGTTTATCAAGAAAAGTCTCGATGATTAATTTGTCGTACATAAATTAATACTCCTTTCAAGGGCAAAAGAATATATAAGCACCTCTTTGACAGGTACATTATAGGCATGCTCAATTGCCTCTTTATATAACTGTAATTGCCGTTCATATCTTAGCACTAATTCTTGGTCTTCGTCTACTTTGTCGGTCTTATAATCTAATAAAACTATTCCGTCCTCTTCCTCGAAGAACACATCAATTATACCTTGGACAAGAATCATCTCATCTGAGCTATCAGCATCATTAAACAATCTGCCTGCATCACTGCCAAATACAAAAGGCTTCTCCTTGTATAGCTTGCCATTGCAAGCAGCCTTAGACATCCTGGATGCTGTATTATCCTTAAGGAAAGCCAGCAGCTTCCTATGGTTAATTCTTGCAAACTCATCATCAGATAAACTCTTAACAGCTTGCATATACTCTAGCTGTTCCTTAAATGAATCTGCATAATCATCCCTTGCGAAATCGAAGCACTCTAAGAATCTATGCATAGCTGTACCGTATAAGGCTCCAGCGGGAATTATGGATTCTTCGTGGTCTTTTGCAGCATCTCTCATAAATAACGGAATATATTTCTCCTCTTCCTTATGAATAAAAGCTGGTGCTGCATCTGCATTGAATTGAAAAGCAGATTCCATAGCCTGATGCTTAATCTCAGATACTGAGTACTTACTCTTGTACTGGCTGTCAGCTATACCCTGATATTCAAATGACAGCGTCTTAATAACTGTATTATCCTCTGATAATTCTGAAGAAGCTACGATTCCCTCAACCGCTCTGCGTACCTGCTCTTTCATAAGGGACTTCTCTACCTCATCTACGAATAAGTCTGCACAATCAACTATCTGCCTCTTATAAGTGTATTTAGATGCACCAAGGGCTCTGATAATTAGCTCTAGGCTGGTGCTTACCCCCATCTTAGTAGGATAGTCTAAAATAGACGAATCATTAGAATAGCTCTCAAGCTTATCAGCTACTGATGAATCTTTGGTAGGTTTCATACTGCCTGTGATAAACAGCTTGTCTACAGCTCTGGTAAGGGCCACATACAAAATACGCAAGAACTCTCCTCTATCATCTGCTTCAGCCTTAGCTTTGACGACAGAATAAAATGGAGTCTTATGGGTAATTCTAGTGGCTGGATTCTTATAATTCAAAGCCAAGCCATAATTGTCATCATAGCAGAATCCATTATCATCTTTTCTGAAATTCTTGCCACAGCCACAGACAAAGACTACAGGAAACTCTAATCCCTTACTCTTATGAATAGTCATAATCCTGACTGCATCGTCATTTTCTCCTACCGTCTTAGCCAGCCCTAAGTCCTCATTATAGGTCTTGAGACCGTCTATATAACTAACGAATCTAGAAAGCCCCTTGAAGCTGGTGCTCTCGAACTTGACCGCCTCGTCTATGAGCTTATCCAGATTGGCCGAAGCCATCTTGCCATTAGGCAGGGACTTACAATACATACCATAATCTGTCACCTGTAATATGCCAGATATAATCTCATGTATAGGTGTATCAATAGAAGCATCTCTAAAACTACTTAGCACTTCAAAGAAGTGATTAATAACCTCCGCCTCATTATGCTCTCTATAGTATTGTAAACTCTCAAATAATGACACATCACTCTTGGCGGCTCTAATCTTAGCAAGATTCTCAGACGAGAAACCAAACATAGGAGAATGCAGAACAGTAGCAAGGGCTATGTCATTATAAGGATTATCTATTACATTGAGCATAGCAAGCACAGTCTCGATTTCCTCTCGGTCGAAAAAGCCCACCTCCTCTGCCACATAAGCAGGGATACCATAATCCTTGAGAGTGGAAATATATTTATCAGCTACATTCTTAGTCTTGCGCATCAGAATAACTACATCTGAAAGACGCATATCCCTAAGAGCTCTTGCTCCATCCACCTTAGTGCTGACCTGGAAACCATCACTAATAAGCTGCTTAATCTGTCTGGCAACCACAAGGGCCTCTAATGTATCGCTATCGTCAATATCCATCTTGTCCATGGCTTCTGAATCCTGAGTGGCAATCAATACCTCAGCTTCGTAAGCTTCAGCCTCTCCCTTGAAAGTCTCATCTCCAAGCTTAAGGGAAGCCTTGTCATCATAGATAACTCCTCCCACATCCTTTTGCATAATAGGTGCAAATACCTGGTTGCAAAAATCTAGGACCTGCCATCTACTTCTAAAGTTCTTATCTAAATCTATCCTGATAGAATCCCCATCTAATGTGGTGGGATAATTATATAATTTGTCAATAAATAACTGTGGGCTGGCCTGTCTGAATGCATAGATAGACTGCTTAACATCACCCACCGTAAAGTAATTATGTCCTGAGCTTACAGCTGTAAGAATCTGCTCCTGAAGATTATTAGAATCCTGATACTCATCCACCATAATCTCCTTGAAATGGCTGGATAGCTCTATTGCAACAGGTCTCTTCTCGTGCTCACTGGAATCCTTATTCCTAAGAATTTCAAGCGCCATGTGTTCTATATCATTGAACTCGTAGATATTCTTTTTCTTCTTAGCTTCCTTGAGGGCTCTACTATAGTCCCTTGTGAAATTGATAAGGGCTGTAGCCTGTCTCTTAACAAAGATAAGATCTGAGTATATTTCCTCTAAATCATAGGTGTAGAACTTGTCCAAGAGGAACTTCACTATTTCCTTATATCTCTTTCGCAAATCCTTAGCCCATTCTAATTCATCCTCATTGAGACTAGTACCCTTGCTGCCAAATCTCCTAGAGAAATCTGTGCCAGAAATAGCTGCGTATTTATCCTTATACCCAGCGGCGTTGAGCACGGTATTAAGCTGTCCTAACTCTGAGGTAAATATCTCTCTATCCGTAGATGAGCAGTCTTCCTCGTATAGATCCACAAGCCTCTTAACTGAGGCAGTAATACTCTTAAGATATATATCTGTAAAAGTAACTATCTCCTTTATGAAACTAGAATCCTCCAGTTCCTCGACGCTATTAATATCGTATAGACGAAGTGCATTATCATACCATTCATCCTCCCAGGCAAAGCTGGTAGCCTTCTCCTGGAGCGCGAAGACCATAGACTGTAATGAATCAGTCCTTCGCCCAGATATATAGGAATCTGCTAAAAGCATAAAGTCAGCATCTCTACTCTCAAGATACTCGGAAAGAAGATCATTAAAAACCTCATCCTTAAGCATCTTAAGCTCTCCATTAGAGCCCACTCTAAAACCAGGGTCTGCATCTATTTCGTAGAAATAATTCTTAACAACCCAGTTACAGAAACTATCTATAGTACGAATATGAGCGCTATGAATCAAGGTGGCTTGAGCCCTTATACGAGCTGATGCCCCCTTTTTAAGAATCGCAGAATCTATAGCCTTACGAATCCTGTCCTTCATCTCAGCAGCGGCAGCATTGGTAAAGGTCACCACGAGAATTTCATCAACATCTATTCCGTTTTGATCATCTAATATCTCAGATATAATTCGTTCAACTAATACAAAGGTCTTACCGCTACCTGCGGCAGCACTAACCAGCATATTCTTATGTCTGGTATCCTTTACTAATAGTTGTTCCTTAGTCAGTGAGCTCATGGTCGTCTCCTAGCTTCTCCTTCATGGTATTAAGAATCTGTCCTTTATCCTGCTTAGATAGATTCCTGGCCTTAAAGCCTGGCTCATTCTCATCGAAATGACATATGCCCTTATAATTGCAATACTGGCATGCATTGATATGTGTTCCAAGTCTAGCCGGTGAAGGTTCGAACTGTCCATCAATAATATTCTTAGCAGTCTCAGAGGCCATCAGTGAAGCATAGTCTATTACAACCTGCATATCCTCTCGACTAATTGCATTGGAAGTCCTCTCGGAAAGCATGCCCTTAGTCTTGCTTCCAGTCATAATCTCATATGGCACTATGGATGACTTGCTAGTCTGCCCCTCTTCTACTCCTACTGTGGAATCATTAGCAGCTAGATCCTCTGGATCAGATGACAGTAGTCCTTCCATCCTGCTTTGTCTAATCCTGGCCTCCTCAATATCAGCTAAGCTCTTAGTGCTCTCGATGAATTTGTTAGCCATCTCATAGTACATCATAGCCGAAGGGTGTAATACTGCACTTGGATACTTATCCTTTAGCTTATTAAGCACCACTCCCATATATATTGGAAGCTGCATAGATATGCCATAGTAGCATTCGTCTAAATCCAACTTATGTCCGCTGGATTTGTAATCCACTATTCGTACAGCTTTGTCCTCTGATGGAGTCAGATCAATTCTGTCCACCTTGCCCTTAAGATTAGCCACTACTTCCTTTGTAACAGGATCTATTATTTCAGATGCTATTCTCTCTTCGAAATATTCTGGCTCGAACTCTCCTCTGGACACCTGAGTAGTAATCACTTCCACCGCGTGCTTAAGGGTGGACTTCATGGATTCCACAATATACCTCTGGGTAGAATCTTCCAGCGTAGCTACCTTAGCCATAGATTCAAAGGTCTGGGCTATAGCCACATCTATATACTGCTGTCGCTCCTCCTCTGTGACTGTCTTGAAGGTCTTTCCATCATTCTTAAGACTCTTGGAATACCTCTCAATAGCCTCATGGAAAAAGTTACCCATATCTATACTTGATAGCTCAAACTTCTCTCTTTCTCTTAACTTGAGAATATATGTGAGGAAGTATTTATAACTACATTCATTGTATTGCTCAAACTTAGATACAGAACCTGAAATAGACTCATCTAAATTAATAGCCTCATTGACGGCCAAAATAACATCCTTCGAAAATGACTCCTGATGATGTTCATAGAATGCTCCCTGTAAAAGCAACTCTAAGTTGATTTCATCGTCGCCTTTTGCCCATATAATTAAGTCATTAAGAATCTGTCGCTCCTCAGAAGTTAGATTATCCACGCCAAAAGTAATACTGCGCTTAAGTAATTCAATCAGATAATCTATAGCACTTCTCTTAGACAGCAATCTGTCCTCTAGGATGAAGTCCTGCACTTCATTAAACAGCAATGAAGGGAATAGCTTCTTAAGCAAATCCACAAGGTAAGATGGATTGACACCCTTACCATCCCCATCCACTCTAGGCATAGTTATATAGAGCTTGCGATTAGGTTTCGTAAGCATCAAATATAAATAGAATCTCTGTCTGAATGACTTCTGCCTATCGGATGGAGCTATATCAAATCCCTGCGATAATAGCTGCTCACGCTCTAATTCAGAAAGAATTCCACCATTCTCCACCTTCTTAGGAATAGAATCATCTGAGGCACCAATACAAAACAGCACCTTGATATTGGAAAGTCTGGTACGCTCTATATCTCCGAATATTACACTGTCATTAGCTGGAGGAATGACGCCGATTGATGCAGCTGAAAGACCCGCATTAAATATGTCATGAAACTCTCTAAGATCCATCTGCTCTTCATCGAGTATCCCTACAAGCTTATCTAATATATCCATGATAACCGGATATATCTGGCTGTATTCCTTGGCCTTGACAGCCTCCATCATGTCCTCGTAACTTTTGCCTCGATTGCTAACCTTGCTCTCGAAATCGTAGGACTCAATAAATATATATAAAGCTGTCGCAATATTCCTAACAGTAGTCTTGCCATGAACCGCATTATAGAAATCCTTGAAAGGTCCGATGAACTTCTCAAGTATGGCATTGACTCTAATTAAGTCCTCATCCTCACTGTAGGAATTAGAGCGAATGGCAAATGGATGGAAGTACTTGTTCCTGCCACGTATACCAGTGGAGATGATATAATTCTCAAGATAATCTACTTCCTCTGTAGATAGGTCGGTAAGATTAGTCCTGAGAAATCTAAATACATCCTCTCTCCTGAAATCATAATCAAAAATATCCAAAAGGGCATCAATAGCCTCAGTCATAGGATGGAACAGAATCTCTGTCTTAGCATCTATAAAGAAAGGAATCTGATAGTCTCTCCATATATCTGAAACCAGATATCTATAAGCATCCAGATTAGGAGCAACCACTGCTATGTCCTTATAGTGAAGCCCCTGGCGCACCAGATGATTGATCTGGATTGCCACATACTTAAGCTCATCTCGCTGACTCCTAAGGCTAGTAATACTAATACTCTCATTAGCATCAGCAGTGCCATCATATACAGAAATATCATCTCTAAAAATATTAGACTCCAAGTGACCAAGCACAGGATTGTCGCAGAGCCATCCTCTATCCTTGCTAATAAACTCAGGTGGATTAATTGTGGTGCCACTAGCTTTAGCGAGATTATTCATCCTGATTGCAAATTCAGATGACATGGAAAATAGCTCATCATCCCCAAGATTCTCAAATATATGATCTGAATCAGCTGTAATTGTAACCGCTACCTCATCGCATATCTCAAGCATGTGCTTAACCAACTGGTACTGTATAGGTGTAAAACCAGTGAATCCATCCAGCACTACAGTTGAGCCACCTACTATCTCAGAACTATCCAAAAGACTATCTAAAGTAGATAGTATAGATTCAGTAGTAACGTATTTACCATCTATGAAATCCAAAAAAGCCTCGTATAAAACTAACAAATCCGAGGCCTTTCTCTTAAAGCTTTCTGACATGGTAGGTGCCAGTATCATTTCTCTTAGTATATCTGGAGTAATGTTGTACTGAGTCATCTCAGATATTAAGGACTTAACTTGGGTGATATAACTAATCCTAGTTATATTATTCTTAAGCACTGTAAGATCATTCAAATGATTATTAACAAGCTTCCTGATTACTAAGGACTTGCCTGTGTCATCCAGTATAGAATGCACTCCAGCCCCAAGTTCCTCAAAAACCCTGTAAGCGAGGCGGTTAAAAGATAAGACATCTATGTTCATAATGCACTTGTTAGGGTGCATAGAAACCAGAAGTCTCTGAGTAGACATGGTGTATTGCTCTGGCACAATAACTAAGAAGTTCTTATCCTTGTTGGCCATAGCTTCCTTTATTATTCTTGAATAAAGGGTAGTGGATTTACCACTACCCGAACTACCAATTACTAAAGATAAAGACATATTTTCTCCTGAAAAATATTATTGAGGGAACATACCTCTAAGCATAGTAGCCATAGAACCAGTTCTGGAGCGCTCATATGGCTTGCCCTTCAGATAAAGCTCTGCTACATTGATGTTCTTAATATCAGATACCTCCACCTCATATGGATTAGCGTCTAGAACTACAATATCACAACTCTTTCCCATCTCAAGAGTACCTCTCTCCTTCTCGTCGAAGAGGGAGTAAGCGCCATTATATGTAGCCATCCTAAGAGCCTCATATACTGAGACAGACTCTGCCTCATTGACACTGTTGCAGGCATCATGTATCCATCTGATAGGATCAGGATCAGAAGCAGGTGCATCTGAATTGAAACACACTACAATACCTCTATCAGTCAGAGTCCTAAGAGGATTAAGTCTATTGAATCGCTCCTCAGAAAGCATATTCTTAATGAACTCATCAGTGCCTGGAACACTAGAGAACAGTGAAGGCTTAGCTGATATCATAATATTGTACTTAGTACAGATCTTAAGACCTCTCTCAGAAGGCAGGGTACCATGAAGGATAATGTGTCTATGATCATATCTAGGATAATCCTCTAGAGCCATAGCTAAAGCATTAGCCGCCTGTTCAAAGGCTGCATCTCCCACAGCATGAAGAGCAATCTGATATCCAGCTCTATTAGCTGCAATACAGAATTCCTGAACTTCTACATCCTTGAAATAGGACACGCCCTTATTATTAATATTCACATAGTCATCTATAAGAGCTGCATCCTGGTTGGCAAATGTACCATCCAGATTTGCAAAAACAACTCTCTTCATATCTTTCTTAGCTATACGATCCACATTGGTAGACTGATAAGCAACTCTCATCTGCATGCCATTATCCATTCCCTTGGCAACAGAACGCTCCATATCAAAATCGTAATCTCTAATGAAGCCCAATCCACTGGCTGAGCAAATCAATCCCACACCCTTGCTTGCAAGGAAGTCAGATGTCTCTACCATGGAATCTATAACCTTCTTAGTAGATAGGCCATGGCTAATGAACTCAGTGGCAACCTGGAATGCTTCCTGGCGCAACTCACCAGTCTCTTTATTATATCCTCTGAGATTCTCAACCTTAGACTTGATGGCATCAATAAACATGGTATTAGCTACACCAGAATGTGCATCATGCTTAATGATAAATGCAGGCTTATCTGGGCAAGCAGCATCTAACTGTTCCTTAAGGATAAGATAGCCCTCAGATACAGCGAACTCTGTAGCGCCGAAGCCAACAATTATATTCTCTCGAGAGGTCTCAGCATACTGTCTGATCTGCTCGAGAATCTTTGCATTGGAATCAGAATTGTTAATAGGAAACATCCTATGCAAAACTGAGAATCCTGAATAATGAGAATGGGTATCCACAAAGGCTGGCAATGCCACATTGTTCCCTAACTCAATCGGTGGAACCACCTCATATTGAGTTGGCAGAGTATCGCCAATATATGCAATACGCCCCTCTCTTTCTACCAAATAACTAGCGATAGTATTATCCTCATCACAAGTAATAATTGTTCCATGAAATACCTGCATTTTCCCCTCCCAAAAACCATTAATTATTCTTCAAAGGTCTACATATGTGTCTAGGTATACCATCTACCATGATTGGTGATACATCCCCTTGTATTAATGGTCTTACATATGTAATAAAGGCCTCTGTTACATAAGTTCCATCATGTGTAATCCAATTCCTAGGAACTAATTTCTCATCATTGGCAATCTTATGAACATCCTTAACCTCAGTACCACACTGATAAGGATCATCTGAATGACGGATAAGTGTAACCATCTTACCTGTATCACCCTCATCAGCAGCAAGTACTGCAGCACCACCTACCTGATAAGCTTCAAGTATATCAATACGTGATGCCAGATGTGAGCCAGCACGCTGAAGCGTAGAAAGCTCGATAGCTCTGGTCTTGCATCCCAACTGACCTCCAATGAAGTTACATAGATAAGCTGCAGTACCAGTCAACTGTTTATGATTGAATGCATCTACAAACTCTACATTATCACTAAACTCGCAGACATACTTTCCTTCCTTAGTGTGAATACCCTCTGACACACATACTACAACTGATGATTGCTTCTTAAGAAGCTTCTCAACACGCTCCTTGAACTTATTAAGGTCAAAAGCAACCTCAGGCAAGTAAATAAGATCTGGGCCCTCGCAATCCTCTCCCTTAGCAAGAATAGATGCGCCTGTAAGCCAACCAGCATTACGTCCCATAATCTCAACAATAGTAACCAGTCCCTTGTCATACTCTAGACAGTGACCATCTCGGATAATCTCCTTGACTGAAGTACCGATATACTTAGCCGCACTTCCATATCCAGGTGTGTGATCAGTAAGAGCTAAGTCATTATCAATTGTCTTAGGGCATCCTACGAATCTAATATCTGAACCTGTTAAAATAGCATAATCAGAAAGCTTCTTAATAGTGTCCATGGAATCATTGCCACCTATGTAGATAAGAGCCTCGATCTCAAGCTTATTGAGAATGCCAAAGATTTTCTCATAGGTATCCATGTCCTTGTGAATGTCCGGAAGCTTAAATCGGCATGATCCCAAATAAGCTGCTGGAGTCCTTTTTAGAAGTTCCACATCCAGATCGTTCTTAATGTGGTCTGAGAGATCAATATAGTCCTCTTGCATAAGACCCTTGATTCCGTGAAGCATGCCATATACCTTGCCTGCACCACGATCCTTGGCCGTCCTGATAACTCCTGCCAAAGAAGAATTGATTGCGGCGGTCGGTCCGCCTGATTGCCCAACAATTACGTTTCCAGTCATTACATTCATACCTCCCAATTATTAAATTTTGCTACAACCTTGGTGCTTTATTATTAACAGCAACCGCTGTTATAACCCCATATCAATCATCCCTTGGATCATCTCTAAAATACCCTGCCAAAATATCGCATACACACCAAATACCGCCTCCAATTGTGGACGCGACAAAAATCTTAATAATATTAATAAGGAGCATACCTGCTGTAAGTGTACCACCTGTAAATCCAGTAACTAACCAGTATACAGGCCTTACGAACAACCAATATCCTCCAATGTATAAACCTAAAACTGTGCCAAGAATGCTAAATAACACAGCCAAGGCCTTCTTTGCATTCTTCTTCATAGAAAACTCCCTATGTAATAATTGATAATCCGTGAGCGTAGAGAAATGCGCACTAGAATCTTCACTTAAAATGGTAGCATAATGAGGTTCAAAACGCCACATAAAATACCATAGCAAATACCTGCAACTATGGTAGCTATAGCAGCACCAGCAACCACATCCTTAATAAAGTGAACACCGCCAACAACTCTAATTACGGCAAGAATCACCCCCATGATTAAGACAATTATACCCAATAAGAGGGAAGTCTGTAACAATGTGTAAGCAACTATGAAAATAGAAAACACATGACGGCTAGGAAAACTCTTTCCTACAGTATCCTTCTTAATAGCTGGTTCAAAATCATAGACTTCATATGGACGTGGAGAACTAACCATCTTTCGAAAAAGACTAACAAGAATAAAAGATACCCCTGGAATCAATATACTCCTATATAAAAGAGTATGAGAATCACCAGTGTATAGAAACATAGCATACAACAAGTATATGCTATAAAATAAAATCGTGATATAAGTAATGGCCTTGTCAAGGATGTTGAGAACCTTAACAAGACCATGATTATTATTGATATTATCTGAAATTGCTTTGTAAGCTATCATAAATTATGCACCTAATAAAAGTGTATCTCCTACCTGAGACTTAACAGCTTCCTCAAATAAATGCTGTGCATATGGGATATCCTTATGCATTGCAAAAGCCATCTCCTCATAGAGCTTACGGCCTGCTACGCTGAGAGTCTTCTCATCAAGAGCCATTACCTTCTTACCAGCTGCAATGCGCTGCCACTTCCTAATAAGAACTGTCTTAACTACTCTGGCCATAGATTCTGGAGTGAACTCAGACATAACTTCCTTAAACTTCTCCTGAAGTGCTCTGTCATTATTTTCTTCGATACACTCTAACTTATCAATATTGTCAAGGATTGTAGTAAAAGCCTCAAGCTTAGCTACTGGACGTAACCTAACTGTTGAGCCAACTATTGGAGTAAATACCTTAGCACCTGCCTTAAATACAGGAGACATGCAGTAGTAAGTCTTGCGAGAACCTTTGCCCATAAGCTCCATGTCATCAATATCTTCGATCTGACAAACACCACTACCCTCATGAACTAAATAATCGCCTACTTGATAATCCATTTTTCACCATCCTTCTAAAACAACACAACCGGTACCCTCCATAACTCTATTCCCCAGCGTTTATAAGGATATTATAGCACTAAAATGGACCTTCAAGACACAAAAAATTCACATTCGTTAATAATTCCCACGTAAACTGGGAATCCAAACTACTTTTTTGTCAAAAATAACCTATATTCAGACAAATTATAAATAAAAACAAAAGGGTTAGACTGTGAGCCGGGTTATGTCTTTTAAAGTAGTCATCTATCTAGAACCACTGTCGCCAATGGTCTCAAGCGTTCAACCTAGTGCTGGCGGGCCGCGTACGCACTAATTAGAACTTGCTTCGAATGGGGTTTACATGGCTCCTATTGTTACCAATAGGACGGTGGTCTCTTACACCGCCTTTCCACCCTTACTCACTATGTGAGCGGTATATCTCTGTTGCACTATCCTTGGAGTTACCTCCACCAGCCGTTAACTGGCATCCTCGCCCTGTGAAGCCCGGACTTTCCTCTCCTATACCATTACAATATAGCAGCGACTACTCATCTAGCCCTATTATTAAATTTACAATTAACTAAACAAGAATACCCTTTATTTAACATATCGTCAAGGGATATACTTGCAACCCATTGCTGAACTCTAATTAGATATCAGCAAAGGCTTATAATATACAGCTTCCACCTATAAACTCTCGCACTAGAGAGTTGTTAGGAATTACATCTGGAGCCATTGGTAAGAAATAATCTAATAACTTGATTAATCTCTTGGCCTCTGGATACATAGGATGGTCTGGATCAATTGCATATAACTGTGGGTCAACGTACAGTTTAAGCACTGCCATCTCATAAATTAAAGCTGTATTAAATAAATAATCTGCTTGTTCCTGGAATGGGAAGATGTATTTCTCCTCTCCTCTTCGAACAGAATCCCACATTGCTATGGTCTCAGCTGCAGATGTGCCTCTAGTCCTAGAGTCTCTAACGATTCTTCTGATCAATCTTCCATCTGTAGTAGACAGAGGGTTGTGCTCATCGATAGAAAGCTGAGTAAGTGCAGAGAGATAAATCTTATACTTGCTCTCTGCTGGAAGTGATGAGCTCATGCGCTCATTCAATCCATGTATGCCCTCGATTACAAGAATATCATTCTGCCCTAATTGCATATAATGATCATTGTACTCGCGCTTACCAATTTTGAAATTAAAATTAGGAAGAAGAACTCTCTCGCCATTAAGAAGCTTAACCATACACTCATTGAAATAAGGAATATCTAAGCCTTCGATTGTCTCGAAATCCTTCTCTCCATACTCATCGACTGGCATCTGATCTCTGTTTAAATAGAAATCATCAAGTGGTAGTGGATGAGGTACACAGCCTAATGCTCTAAGCTGGGCAGAAAGCTTGTGTGAAAATGTGGTCTTACCAGAGGATGAAGGACCAGCCATCATAACGAACTTAATATCTTTATTAGCTGCAATTGTGCGAGCTAAGTCACCAATATTACGTTCCATAATAGCTTCCTGTGAAAGGACGATATCCTTAATCTTACCAGAAGCAATAGCTTCATTAAGGGCTCCTACAGTAGGAACCTCCATGGTACGACCGAATTCAGAAGATGCTTGCTGAACAGTAAAAAGCTTCATAGGCTTAGTAAAATCAGCGACCTCCCTAGTGTCCCCTGTAAGCTTGTTGCCATTAGGGAACATAAGCATAAATCCATTCTCGAACTTAAGCAAATCAAAATATCTAAGATACTTGGTAGAAGGTACCATATATCCATAGAAATAATCTATACATCCGTCTAAATCATATACATTAATATTAGAACTGGTTCGATACTTAAGAAGCTGTTCCTTATCCTTCATATTGAAACTATGGAACATCTCCTTAGCCTGGCTGGTCTTAATAGAATACTTCTTAAGAGGAATATCCTGCTCGACTAAATCAAGCATAACTTCCTTAAACTCTTGAAGCTTCTCATCAGTAATCTCTCCCACGCCATCAATTGTGCAGAAATCTCCCTGACCAAGAGAATGCTCTACCCTAAGGTTAGGATTAGCAGGTAATGGGTATACATCCATAAGTGCTCTCTGAAGTAAGAATACCACACTACGCCTGTAGGCCCTACGGCCATCCTTGTCGGCTGTAGTAAGGAATTCAAGCTCAGCTACCCCGGATACTTGCTTGTGCAGCTCAGTCAGACTTCCCTTATACTTCGCAAGTACGATATCATCTCGATATTCCTCCTTGTGAAGCTCAGCGATTGTCACTAATCGTGTGCCATCCTCATAAGTCTCTTCTTTTCCGTTAATAATTACTTTAGCCATGACTCTCCTCCATTTCAAGCTCCACCTGCTTAATCAACTCCAGTTCCTCAAGCAGCTCAGCTTTACGTTTAGTAATAGGGACGGATAAATCTGCTTCATCCATTGCATTAAGTTTACGAAGAATGGATGAGTATTCGTTTTTATTTTTCTCTAGTAGAGAAGAAAGAAGATCTGGTGCTTTCTTAATAATGATTGGACCATATGCCATCTCATACTCCCGATACTGGCAAACAGTCTCATCCGAAAAAGCAACCTTCATAATTGGATAAATCTTGCCCTCTTCTGTACATAACATCTCATCGATGAAATAGAAATGGTTATGTACAAGAAACTCTCTGAGTAATCTATACTCTGACTGTGGCTCTAGTATAAGTACCTTAGCCCTCTTGGCAACATCCAATCTAGCGTCTAATATCCTGCGAATTAATGCGCCCCCCATACCACAAATACATATGACATCAGCCTCATCCGCATCTAGCTTAGCTAAGCCATCAGATAGTCTAAAAGAAACTCTATCTAATAAGCCCATAGAAGCTACATTGGCTCTAGCTGATTCTAGAGGGCCCTTATTAACATCCATCGCTATAGCCTGGCCAGCTACGCCATTGGCTACCAGAGAAATAGATAGGTAACCATGATCACAACCAACATCTGCAAGGGTGTTACACTCAGGGACCATATCATATATTATTTGTAATCTTGGGGATAATTTTATCATTTATTTATGTTCATTCTTTGTATTATTGGTCTAAGTAATCCTTTAACTTCCTGCTGCGGCTAGGGTGACGAAGCTTCCTAAGAGCCTTAGCTTCGATCTGTCTAATACGCTCACGAGTAACGTTGAATTCCTTACCAACCTCCTCGAGTGTACGAGCCTTACCATCCTCTAGACCGAATCTTAAGATAAGTACTCTCTGCTCACGCTCAGTAAGTGTATCAAGCACCTCATGGAGCTGTTCCTTTAAAAGGGTAAATGTAGCAGCTTCAGCTGGAACTGGTACGTTCTCATCAGGTAGGAAGTCTCCTAAATGGCTATCTTCCTCCTCACCAATAGGTGTCTCAAGAGAAACTGGCTCCTGAGAAATCTTAAGAATCTCATGTACCCTGTCAACTGTAATACCCATAGCAGCTGCAATCTCTTCTGGAGTAGGTTCGCGGCCATATTCCTGTAGTAACTGTCTAGAAACTCTAATGAGCTTGTTGATAGTCTCAACCATATGTACTGGGATACGGATTGTACGGGCCTGATCTGCGATAGCACGTGTAATAGCCTGACGAATCCACCATGTAGCATAAGTAGAGAACTTATATCCCTTGTGATAATCGAACTTCTCAACAGCCTTCATAAGACCCAGGTTACCTTCCTGAATCAGATCAAGGAAAAGCATACCTCTTCCAACATATCTCTTAGCAATTGATACAACCAGTCTAAGGTTAGCCTCTGCAAGCTTATTCTTAGCTTCCTGATCTCCATCCTCCATGCGCTGAGCAAGCTCAACTTCTTCCTCTGCAGAAAGAAGTGGTACCTTACCAATCTCCTTAAGGTACATACGCACTGGATCCTCAATACTAACTGAATCTGGTACAGACATATCAATGTCTTCTACATCCTCATCGTCAGATGCAAGTAATAGTGCATCTGATGGGCCAGATGAGAAATTGACGTCGATACCTTTCTTATCAAGGTATGTAAGGATGCGCTCCATCTGCTTAGCATCAATCTTGTAGTCCTTAAGGAATTCAGAAATCTCGTAATCCTCGATGATAGACTTCTGTGACTTAGCAATCTTAACAAGCTCTGCTACCTTAGAGTCAAGCTCATCGCTGCCAAATGAATCTGCGTCATCGTCATCATCGTCATCATCATCGTCGTCTGAACCTGTCTTAGCACCAACTGAAGCTAGGAACTCATCTACATCTTCATCATCTTTTGCCTCATCGATGTTGTCGAAATCATGCTCGTTGAACTCAAGATCCTCAGCTGAAATCTCCTCAAGATCAGCGAAATTGACGTCTTTATCGTCGCTTTCTGCCTCATCTGTATCATCTGTATCCTCTGCCTCTGCAAGGAGGGCATCAGCAGCAGCTTCTAAATCTTCGTTTTCTATTAACTCTTCAACTTTCTTCTTTGCCATTTTGTTTCCTTTCTATAGTGAAATCTCTAAACGCTCAAGGCATTGTAGTTTTCTTTTACCATCCACAAGGCTCTTTAAATCGGCTCCATTCTTCTGGGCCAGCTCAAGGGAATGCTTCTTTATTCTAATCAAGGTCTCCTTAAGGGCCTTGCTTAGATCAGTATTGTCTGTAAGCTCTCCGACTGTGGTATTGAATAATGCAGCCACCGTCTTGCGCTCATCCTCTTCCATAAATAAATCAACTATACGAGCTGTATCTACAGATTGCTTATCATTAAGGGCTGTAAATACTTCCATCGCCACTCTCTTATATACACCCTCCTCGAAATCATCAGGGCTGACATACTCGGTTATCTTGGAGAAAATGGAAGGTTCCTCCACCAGCCAAGTAAGGAGTAGGCGCTGCGACATCTTCATGCCGTCATCCTTAGCTCTATTGTTAGGCTTCTTATCTGGGTCACGATTAGGCTGCGACTTAGATGTGATACCAGCCTGTCCCAGCTCGATTATATACTTACCAAGAGCATCTCTAGGTATATTGAATCTAGCTGCAACTGATTCTGTATAATTCTCTCTCTCAAGCTGAGTAGAGAATTCTGTAACAATCCTGCGAGCCACCTCCTTCTGGAAGTCTGACTTCTTCTCAGGATCAGTCATATCATAATTCTTCTCAAGCATCCTAATCTGGTACATGAAGCTATTCTCCGCATTCTGGATACGCTTCTCGTACTCTTCGGCACCTAGTGCCTTAATGAATTCATCAGGATCCTTGTAAGGACTCATGTTAATAATCTTGCATGATATACCAGCATTCTTAAGAATAGGTATAGCTCTGAGAGCTGCCTTCTGGCCTGCTCCATCAGAATCATAACTAAGATATACGTCCTTCACGTAACGCTTAAGCATGCCTGCATGCCCCTCTGTAAGGGCCGTACCAAGGGATGCCACCGCATTATCAAATCCAGCCTGATGTAAGGATATTACATCCATGTAGCCCTCACATAGTATGAACTGCTCTCTCCTAGTCTTCCTGGCGAAATACAATCCAAACAATGTCCTGGACTTATTGAATATCTCAGTCTCAGGTGAATTAAGATACTTAGGCTCTCCGTCTCCCATTACTCGGCCTCCAAAGGCAACCACCTTACCATTGGCATCGAATATAGGAAACATAGCTCTATTCCAGAACTTATCATGGCCCCCTCGCTTCTCATCGATTGTGATGAGACCGCAATCCTTAAGTATGTCATCCTCATAACCCTTACCTCGCAGGTATTTATATAAGGAATCTGAATACTTGGTAGTACAGCCTAATCCAAACTTGTGAAGAGTATCTGCTGTAAGCTCTCTCTTGGTAAAATAGGCCATAGCCTGCTCACCTTCTGATGAGCGAAGTATCTTATAGTAATATGCTGCAGCTTCTTTATTAATCTCAAATAATCTGCTGCGCCTATCAGCTCTCTGCTTCTCCTGGTACGTAAGCTCTCGTTTAGGTAATTCCACGCCACACTTAGGCGCCAGCTCCTCTATAGCTTCCTTGAAGGTCATATTCTCATATGCCATTAGAAAGCTAAAGACATTACCTCCAGCTCCACAACCGAAGCAATAATACATCTGCTTCTGGGGACTAACAGAGAACGAGCCTGTCTTCTCATTATGAAAGGGACATAGTCCAAAGTACTGGCTGCCCTTTTTTTGTAGGTTAACGTATTGAGAAATTACATCTACAATATCTGTCCTAGAACGGACTTCCTCAATGATCTCGTCAGAATAATAAGGCATTAATTCTCCCTTTAAATTAAAATCCATCCACAACCCATGCCTTAGGCATGAAATATTCATTAAACTTAGTAATGCAATATTGATCGGTCATTCCGGATATATAATCACATATAATTCTTTCTTGAGTCTCGCCCTCGCCCTCCATAGCTCTGTAGCGCTCAGGGAGCTCTTCGAAATTAGCTGTGTAATATTCATATAACTCACGAATCATTCGCTTCGCCTTCACTTCCTCTGTCTTGGCAACAGAATCCTTATATACATTGGCGAACATGAACTTGCGAAGGTCCGACATAGCCTGTTCGATCTCAGGAGACATCTTAATAACAGGACTATCTGTACTTGAAATAATAACATCGTGAATAAGTGTGTCTAGTCTAACTGCTGAAGTCATACCAAGAGTCTTCCTAATCTCCATAGGAATACTCTCCTCTGTAAGAATCTGTGCTCGAATAGCATCATCTATATCACTGTTGACATAGGCAATCTTGTCGGAAAGTCTAACTATCTGCCCCTCTGGTGTAGCTGGATGTCCACTGGTCTGATGGTTCCTAATACCATCCCTAACCTCCCATGTAAGGTTAAGTCCCTGACCACCCTTCTCAAGCTTCTCTACAATCCTGACACTTTGATCAGAATGCACAAAGCCAGTAGAGCACATGGCATTAAGCTGTGCCTCTCCCGCATGACCAAAAGGCGTGTGGCCCAAGTCATGTCCAAGTGCTATAGCCTCAACCAAGTCCTCATTAAGACGTAATGCTTTGGCAATAGTCCTTGCATTCTGTGAAACTTCAAGAGTATGGGACAATCGTGTCCTATAGTGATCACCCTGAGGAGTAAGAAAAACCTGTGTCTTATTCTTCAAACGGCGAAATGCCTTACTATGAAGAATCCTATCTCTGTCTCTCTGAAACAGAGGTCTTATATCACATTGTGGTTCGTCCTTTTCACGACCACGAGAATTCTCATTGAGTGTGGCATAGGGACTAAGTGTCTCCCTCTCCATCTGCTCAATCATCTCTCTAATTGTGCCCATTATAGCCTCCCTTTTGTGCATTAAACGACACTCCTATAAAACATATTACACTAAAAAAAAGGTTATCCTTTTTTTATTTTAAAAAAACCCAAGCAATTTTGCTTGGGTTTAATAATATTAGATTTTCTTGAATTTCTTAACCTCAACATTGAGAGCTTCAACTGTTCTATTGTTGCCATTAGACTCAGTCTGAATCTCTGACATAGACTTGTGAAGTGTATTCATATCCTCGGTGAACTTAACCAGTGATGTAGTACTATTCTCGGATGCGAAATTAATCTCTGTAATTCCTCCAGATAGACTCTCTGTAAGTTCCTTCATAGTATTAGCTCTCTCGGCAAAGTTAACTAGAAGCTTGTATATCTCTGCCACACTATTACTATTAGATACTGCACTGTCCACGAAATTATTGTAATCCATGATAATATTCTGAGTCATGTACTCAAGTATCTCATTAGCATTAGATACTAATTCATGAACCGAATCAAGAACTACCTCATTAGTCTCCTGGATGCTAGTTGCAATCTTCTTAGTATTCTCAGATAAGCCCTGTATCTCAGTAGCAACTACTGCAAATCCCTTACCGGCCTCGCCTGCACGAGCTGCCTCAATAGACGCATTGAGAGCCAGCAGGTTAGTCTGAGATGAAATAGTAAGAATGTTCTCTGTAAGCTCTGTAACCTTCTCTACTGAATGACTCTTCTCAATGGACTCTTCCATACGTGTGCTGATATCTTCAATAATAGTCTGAGTACTGATTTTATTATTTTCGTACTTTTCCTTTGTCTCAAGGGCACTATCTAATAACTGCTTAACCTGGCCTGAATTCTCATCGGAATCCTCTTGGATATTATTAGCAAGCTCAAGAATGTCTGTTGTACTTGCATCAATATTCTGTAAAGTAGCTGAAATCTCTTCCATATTAGCAGAGATCTCACTAAGTCCCTCAAATATAGAAGCTGAAATGGTCTCGCATGTGTTAATATTAGCGTCCATTTTAGCACTGGCTCCCTGTATATTAGTAGAACCACTTCTGATGGAATTAATAACAGTCTGAAGCTGCTCCATAAATGTATTAATTCCTATAGCAATCTGGCCAACCTCATCCTCATATAAATAATTTACACGAGCTGTTAAATCGCCATTGCCCTCCTCTAAATCAGCAATAATACCATTAAGGTTCTTCTGCATCTTTTCAAGAGGTCTAAGTACAGTATGAATACATACATAGATAGTAGCTATCATAAAGATCAGGAATATACCTCCCATGGCCAAAGTAATAGCAGTAGCTCTGCTTACTCTAGTCTGTACAAGCTTAGTCTCATGTGATACCAGCTTATCCATAGTTTCGCCAAAGGCCTCTTCATTAGCTACCATAGCCTCAGACTCATCCACAAGTGCAGCATATTCTTTCTTAACACTAGTCAGATTGAATGTGTCCATTGCCTCAACCACCTTATTAGCCTGCTCCACGTATTCTTGTATAGAATCATAGTATGGCTTATAAGCATCAGCCAATTCATTATTCATCTCTGCCTTGCAGAAACCATCAACATCCTTTTTAATAGCATCTGTCAAAGTAACTACGCCCTCAATATTACTTCTGCAATCAGTAACAATTTCAGACTTGTCACCTGTTCCTAGCACAAATTGCATTGCGCCATTTTCTAGGGAAGCCAAATCTTTCTCTAACTCAACTCTCTCAGACATAAGTGCTACAGTATGATCTGCAATCAACTTAGTTGAGAGCTCCACCTGGTTATTAGTCACCCCGCTCATTACCGCATTTCCGATATAAATAACTGTCAAAGTCATTAACACCGCCAAGATACGAGCTCTAATAGATTTCTTCAACTTTCCCATATTCAATTATCCTCCGTGATAAACGTTGGTATATTTATAGCAAAAAATATATGAAAAAGCTACGTCAAAATGAAAACTTGTAGAAAACTCCGGATAATTTGTATTAAATAACGAATTTTATTCATGGGATTGCTAGGAAACTCGATTTGAAATGCTGTAGATGAAGACTGCGAGTATTGTATTATTTGCCAGTTATATATTCATTCTTTTGCACGAAAAAAAAGGACCAACACTCTCGTGTTGATCCTTTTTGTTTCGTGCGGAAGATGGGACTTGAACCCACACGACTGCAATAGCCACAAGATCCTTAGTCTTGCTCGTCTGCCAGTTCCGACACTTCCGCATGTCTTAGCGACTTGATTATAATAGCAAAGCATCCTTAATTAGTCAACGCTTTTGGCTAAATTAAAGTGTCTTACTTTAGTAGGCTAAATCAGAAAATTCTGACAGATTATCCCCACTACTCTATTCCATGAGTAAGGAGATACTGATACCATAACTCATAGTAAGCGCCCTTCAAATGAACTCCATCTGTAGTGGTCTCTGAATTAAGATTACCCTGGTCATCATCCACCGCCTCATTGATATCTATGTAAAATATCTGCTGTCCATCCGCCAGTGTCTCTAAAGCCTCATTCCTAAGATTAATATTGGTATTATTATAAAGTGGATCCGTATCATTCTTATCTACTGATACATGCATAATACTATTGATGAAAATAGTAGCCTGTGGCTGACTATTAAGAATATTATCAATTACTGTCTGATAGGCGTACTTGAACTCTTCCACATCTCCTCTTCCAAGCTCATTTATACCTACCATGATATATACCTTAGAAAAATGCTGACCTGTCAGAGCTTCCTCAAGACTAATATCTCTGCCATCATCTGTCTCAATCCACTGCTCATCTCGTATGTCATATATACTAAGGGACTTCTTGGCATAGAAGGTAGCTCTAGAATCAATAGGCTCACAGTACTGCGACAATCCCACCATTCTGGAATCACCTATAAATAAGGCATCGTCAAAGTAGGAATCATCTACTGTCACGAAACTCTTAGGAGTGACATACTTAAGGTCTTCAGCAGATGATTTAGCATCCCTAATGGTCTTACGATAATCAAATGCATCGCTGTCATCAGCAGATTGCACTTCAGACCATGGGTATACATCATCTCCCGCAGCACTTAACACCGCCTCTATAGCAGATGTGGTAAACATGTCCTTAGAGTACTCTTGATATATCCCATTCATATTAAACAGATATATCGTAAATACGATAATCGAACTAATGCATATTAATATTAAAAGAAGGAATCCCTTTACTTTCATAACAATTAATCACCTAAAATTTCAAATACATAAATGGGTTACCTGACGAATTAGACAAGCTAAATATACTAATCCAGAACATCACAAATAAACCAATAACTACAAATATATTGTTCTTATGTTTCCTGTAGAAATCTCTCCACAGAGGAACTGCAAATACAAGTGCTATAACTAGATATATCCAGTAATCCTCCAATAGATAGAATATATCATGGGTATTGACTGCCTTAGATATATCTACTACTGGAAGCAATCTAAGAATATATATCCTAAGATTCTTCAGCGAATGTAATGCAAAAATAACCCAAGAGATAGGAATAAGAACTAAAACATTAATCCTACCAACTATAGCGTAGACAACTTTTGATTTACTAATAAGAAACTTCTCTAGAATGATAATGGCACATATAAACATAGCCCAAGCCATAAAATTAGGGGTAAGGCCATGCCATACGCCAGTAATAATCCAAACTATACATAGATTAATAAATGTTCTAAAGGCTCCCTTCCTACTGCCTCCCAAAGGGAAATATACATAGTCTCTAAACCAAGATCCCAGTGTGCTATGCCATCTCCTGTAAAACTCTGAAACAGATGAGGATGCGTAGGGCTGATCAAAGTTAGATATGAAAGGGAATCCAAACATAACTCCAAGTCCTGCAGCCATAAGGGAATATCCCCAGAAATCGAAATATAAATTAAGTGAATAGGTGTAAGCCCCAAGCCATGCAAGTGGTGTAGAGATACTCTCATATCCTATAGTTCTTAAATCACTCCAAAGTAACGCAATATGATCAGCGATAATAACTTTCATAAACAGACCTAGAGTAAAAATCTTAAGTCCATCTTCCACCTGGCTAAGTATGGTGGTAAAAGAAGGTCTATTTGAATCTTCTACCCTAAGGAAACCATTATCCTTAAAATATGAGAATCTGGCTATTGGGCCAGCAATAATCTGTGGAAAGAAAAAGAAGTAACTCGCCATATCCCTAAGACTGTATTCAGTAATACTTCCTCGATACAAATCCACCTGAAAGGAAATCATCTTAAAGATATAGTATGAAATACCAAGAGGAATCAGGATACTCAGTCCCATACGATTACCAAGCTTAAAGAAACCCAATAGAGCTATATTGCAAACTACTATTGTCCCTAAGGCAAGCTTAGAGTGTTTATTAGAAATCACCTTGGCAAATATCCAATTGAAGAAAGTTGCTCCAAGCAATAAAAGAATATAGACAGGCTCATTAACATAATAAAAGCCTAAACTGGCAACCAAAAAAAGCCACGCTCTAAACTTGCATGGCAAAATATAATATATAATCAAACAGATTGGTAACAATCTAAATATAAAAATCAAATCAGAAAAGGTCATTGCTATTCTCCCTGTGTCCCCACATTTAAGTATACAATAACCTCTCTGAATTTTCTTCTATAAAATTACTTAACAGACTCCTGATATTTATCGATTATTTTATAAAGTTCTTCATTAGGGTCATCTATCATTTTTATTTCAGTATCCAGCTGTATCAACTGATTATTATCAGACTTCAGATCCCAAGTAGGAAGCCCCTCCCCATTAGGATTACCAGTCTTGGCAAAATTCACCCAATACTTTTGCATTATTTCAGAGAGTTCATAATCTGAATCATCATATAATCCAGGATGTCTCCATAAATTGCCATATGCATATGGAAGCTCACCAGCATGGTAATTGGAAAGGGAATTGTTAGTCTTAGTAAAATAATACTCGTAGGTAGGAATGCCCTCATCCATCAAATAGTTGTTCCATAGATAATGGGAATAGCTGAACCACATAGCAGAATAGCATGTATTGAGAGCGCCCTTGGCCTCTCCTAAAGCGTCCACTATGAAATGCTGATCCCTCTGAGGTGAATCATAAGGGACTAACGCTGCCATCTCAGAAGCATAATCTCCTATATCCTCTGCTAACAACTCTTCATAATTATCCTTAGTCGCCTCAGTACCTAGCAAGAAAGCATCAGATTCCTTAGCATTGAACCCATTGAGAAGTGCTTTCTCATGATTCTCCCCCTTAACATATGTAAGGTAAGGCTGTTCAACTATGGCATAACCATCTACCGTCATGGCAGACTGATTTGAAGCTGTAGTAACAAGCTTATCTGCAGGAATATTCCTCAACTCATCTGAAGAAGTTACGCCGAACTCTGATCGAACTAAATCACCCTGCTCTATTGCATCTTCGTAATTGCGGAATGTATGGAAAGGCTCATAAGCCATGATTCCGCTAGATTCTGCAATAGCGTAATTAAATAATCCCTCTGTAAGTGGAGAGACACATAAAGCATTAACACTAGATGAGCCAGCAGACTCACCTGCAATTGTAATCTGAGTATTGTCCCCTCCAAAAGCATCTATATTATTATATACCCATTGAAGAGCAGCTATCTGGTCAAGCAGACCATAATTACCTGTGGTTCCGCTGACGGATTCATTCTTTAAATCATCAGCTGTGTAATAACCAAACACTCCTAATCTATAGGCAAAATCTACGAATATCACACCTTTGCTGGCAAGACTCTCACCTCTGTATTCAGTGTAGGAAGATTGGCCAGTGGTAAGACTTCCTCCATGTATATAGAAAATAACAGGAAGTGGCTCATCCCCTGCATCCTCTGGAGCAAACACATTAAGATATAAGCAATCCTCACTCATAGCCTCTAGGTATTCATCACCAAACTTAACCTGATAATCATGCCACCCCAATATATGCGAAAGACTATCATATAAAGTATTACTGCGAGGCTGCATCGACATAGGTCCGAACTCATCACAGGCTCTTACACCATCCCAGCTCTCTGGCGCCTGTGGCTCCTTGAATCTAAGCTCACCTACAGGGGCCTTAGCATATGGAATACCAGCGTATACTTTCACCGAATGGTCAGCATTGTATACTCCAGTAAGCTGTCCCTGATCTATAGTCACCACATCAGTGACATCAGGATTTGCATTAGCTACCGCTGGAACATTCTTATATGGAGGTGCTGTAAGAATATAATTAATTACAAGCACAAGTAGAAAAGCTACCCAGGAAATCAGTTTCACTTTCCTTGTAAGTAGACCCTTCTTATCTAAAATAACTCTACTAATAATCATGCAAATAGCTGCAAGTATACCAATCCCCCATCCCAATAGGATATTCTTAGAAAGCTCCAATACGCCGATGTAAAGAATTGATAGTAACACAACAATAATCCAATAAATCATAATCACCTCTTATAGTTTGCGCAATCTAATTTTATGCAATCTATTATATGCTCATTATATTATATTAACAAGTAAAAAATGTAATTTTACTGTTGACTCTCCCCAAATACTTTGCTATGATTATTTCGTTGTCGAATTACAGATGTAATTCAGGCAGATTATAATGATGTGCGGAAGTGTCGGAACTGGCAGACGAGCAAGACTAAGGATCTTGTGGCTATTGCAGTCGTGTGGGTTCAAGTCCCATCTTCCGCACTCTTTTTTTATTTATAGACAACAAACGGGCGACACCAATTCGAAATCTCGTGATTCCTAACTGATGCCGCCCCTAAAAATCGATCCCAAGGGTCTATACCTCTCAATCTCTAGAATTAAATAAATGTCGCGTGTTTTTAAAATTTAAATCTCTGGTGGACCATACCTCCAATTCCTGAATTTTAATAAACAACTAAATTAAAATAAAATTACTTTTCTGGTGGACCTTACCTCCCTTTCTTAAAACCATTTACTTCTCTGTTGATAA
The DNA here is from genome assembly GCA_024691465.1 of Pseudobutyrivibrio sp. The sequence continues at coordinate 32,423 of JAILNO010000249.1, forward strand.
TATTATTATAACTCCATACAGTTAAATTTCAAGACAAATCATGATATTAAATTATATTTGTCAGATATTTCAACGTTCGATTGACTGTTTTGTGAATAATTACTATTGCCAAAATGATAAATGCCTTAAATTCAACTATTGATAATCTCTTGACTTGAAAGGCGAAATTCTATAGAATACTAAATGTTCGCAGAAGTGGCGGAATTGGCAGACGCGCAGGCTTCAGGTGCCTGTGGTAGCAATATCGTGTGGGTTCAAGTCCCATCTTCTGCATTAATTAAGCTAGGTCATAAGACCTAGCTTTTTTGTTAGCATATTTCTGCCGAATCTAGAATAATTGTAAAAGGGCCATCGTTGAGAAGTGATACCTGCATATCTGCTCCGAATTCTCCTGTCTCGACGTGGAATTGCTCCCTGCATTTAGAAATAATATATTCGTACATCTCGTTGGCCATATCAGGCGCTCCAGCCTCTATAAAGGAAGGGCGATATCCCTTTTTGCAATTGGCATATAGGGTGAATTGAGATATTAGAAGTAACTCTCCGCCTACATCTGATAGGGATAGGTTAATCTTGTCGTTTTCATCGTCAAAGATACGAAGACCTAACAGCTTCTTAACCATCCTATCTGCTATCTCTCTAGTGTCTGAATCAGATACTCCAATTAAGACCAGGAATCCCTTATTAATCTTCCCGATAGTCTGTCCTTCTACTGCAACTGAAGCTTCCTTTACTCTTTGAATTACAAATTTCATACCATTCTCCTTTAGTATTTCTTTTTAAGTGCACCGCATTCATATAGGTAAGGTGATGGTTTGAATTTCTTTTCTCCATCTGCCTTAGGTCTCATAAGGACCAGATTCTTCCTAGCCCTGGTCATGGCCACATAGAAAAGGCGACGCTCCTCCTCTAGCTCTGCCTCGGTCTTAGCTTTAGTGTAAGGACACTTGCCCTCTATACAGTCGATTATATAGACCTTGTCCCACTCTAATCCCTTAGCGCTGTGCATAGTGGTAAGAGTAATTCCAGTCTTACCTTTCGCAGCCTCTATAAGCTCTCTCTTCTCGGCCTTAGCCATGGCATCCCACTCATCGAAACTGACACATTTCATGGCCTCATTCTTAAGCTCTGTAAGCACAGATTGAAGCTCCGACTCATCCTCGTCTCTGAAATCAGCATACTCTGATAAGTATCTTCTATAATTACCTGTTATAATAAGTGCCTTGACGGCATCCCCAGGTGTCTTAGCATTTCGAATTGCCTTAAGAGTGGCGAAGTAATTCTCTATCTGAAGCTTGGAATTGTTCTGCTTCCATGCCTCACCTCCCAAGCTGTACATGGCCTTAATCATATACTCCATGTCAGGTCCATTCTGCTTAAGCTTAGGGTTAAATAGATATCTATTAGGATGATTAAGAGTCTGTTCGAAATCATACTTGCTACCAGTACCGTAAGCCATCCTGACAAATGCTAATATATCGTTATATATCCAGTGATCGTAGATACCTGTAATACTATCATTGGTAGTGAATTCAATACCTTCCTCAAAAAGAGCCTTGGCAACCATAGTCCCTTGTTTGTTAATACGATATATAACTGATATCTCAGTAGGCGCAATACCTGAATCAATATCCTCTTTAATATCGCACACAAGCATATCTATCTCATCGCTTCGCTCAGGACCTGCCTCCATATGGACATTGCCACCTGGTCCATTAGCTGCAATAATATTCTTATCGAATCTGTTCTTATTGTAACCTATCAAGGAATCTGCTCTATCTATAATCTCTGAGTTAGAGCGATAATTATCCTCTAAGTAGAATACTCTTGCATTAGGGTAATCATCCTTAAAAGAAAGCATGATCCTATTGCTGGCACCTCTAAAACCATATATGGCCTGGTCATCGTCACCCACAACTGCCAGATTACCATCCTCACCAGCAATGAGATAAATAATGTCTCGCTGCAGCTCATTAATATCCTGATACTCATCCACCATGATGTATCTATAGCGGTTCCTTATCCACTTAAGAGCCTCTTCATTGGTAGATAATATATTGTAAGCAATGAGGAGCATATCATCGAAATCAATTACCCCTGCATCCTCCTTGTAGTCCTCATAAGCTGCACAGAATCTGTAAAAGGTATCCTTATCCTTACATGATCTAGGCTTGAAACTTCTGAGAGGTGACTGTGAATTCTTATATACGCTAATATCAAGCCTGACGTCATTTATAAATTCAAGCTTATTTCCTATATTGCGAGCATTTCTAAGCCTGCGCATGAACAGATTGGTAACATCCTCATCACTTACGATACCACCTGCCATCCTCTCAGGGGCAAACTTTAGGATAAGGGCTCTACAAAAGGAATGAATAGTGCCAAAATAAACGCTGGTGCTTCGACCATATAAGGACAGATATCTCTCCTTCATCTCCACAGCAGCGGCTTTCGTAAAAGTAACCATTAAAATCGAAGATGGATCAATATCCATCTCCGAAGTCATGTAATGTATTCTATTAATTAAAGTGGTAGTCTTACCACTACCAGGGCAGGCTACAATAATCATCTGACCATTGATAGTCTCTATAGCCTGCTTCTGCTTATCATTAATCTCTATCAAACTCAAATCAAATAAATCCTTTAAAATATTACAGTAATACTATAAAGATTTATCCATGAGCTTGCAATAAATCCTTCACTAATTCATTAGCTTTTTTATCTTCTGCTTCTCGAAGAATTCATCATTACGTCCATACATCTTCTGTAATTTAAACACATCTATCTCTAAAAATTCACTACTCATTTAAACCCCTTAACCATTAACACAATAATAGCCTCTTCCTAATCATATCATAGGAAAAGGCTACGAATTTTAAAAAGTGTGTGAATAAAATGTTATTAAAGGTTCTAAGACAGCTCTCTCATGAGATTAACCATCTCAATTGCTCCCTGGGCACATTCGAATCCCTTGTTACCAGCCTTAGTACCTGCACGCTCCACCGCCTGCTCGATAGTATCTGTGGTAAGTACTCCAAACATAACTGGTATATGTGTGCTTAAGCTCACTGATGCTATACCCTTAGATACTTCGGCACATACATAATCATAGTGGGATGTAGCCCCTCTAATGACTGC
>JAILNO010000250.1 GCA_024691465.1 Pseudobutyrivibrio sp.
TCCATCTCATCGAGAGCTGATTCCTGTCCCTCGGCACACACTGTCACTATACCTCCAGTGTTGCGTACCCATCCTAATATATTAAGTTCCTCGGCCAGTCTGGCCACCCAGGGTCTATACCCTATTCCCTGGACTAGTCCCTTGACTATAAACTTCTTAATCATTAACTTATCCCTTACCTCGAAATATACTGATATTCTAGCACTTTTTAGGGTATCACACTATTAAAAAACCCCAGCTACATTGAATAATTCAACATAGCTGGGGGAATTAGTTATTAAGTATTAATATTAAGCCTCTGGCTTAGCTGCCTCTGTAGCAGGCTTAGCTGCTGGTGCAGCCGCTTGTGCTGGCTTAGCTGCAGGCTTAGGTGGCTCATAAGGCACATCAACTGTGTATAATGCCTTCTCTGGGCCTGGCTCCTGGTAGCCTGGTGTAATAGATAAGCACTTCTTAGGGCACTTCTCTACGCAGTAACCACACTGAACGCAATCGAAACGATTGATAGTCCAAGTCTTGCCCGCTCTATCAACATTGATTGCCCCAGGAGGGCAGCTGCGCATGCACATACCACAAAGGATGCACATATCTTTATTAATATCTACATGACCTCTAGTTCTCTCAGGGTACTCTCTTGGTACAAAAGGATACTGAGTAGTAGCTGGTTCAGAGAAGAGGTTCTTTAATACTTGCTTAGTAAATGGTAAAAATTGTCCCATATCTTCCTCCTATCTTTCTGTACAACTAATACATGGATCGATTGTAAGTACCAATAGAGGCACATCACCATACTGGCATCCCTGCAATGTCTGTGTAAGTGCTGGGAGGTTAGCGAAGGTAGGTGTGCGGACTCTGAATCTGTCTAAGAACTTAGTTCCGTTGGCACGTACATGATAGAATGCCTCACCTCTAGGCTGCTCCACGCGGACACTAGCCTCGCCATTAGGCATTCCAGTAACCTTAGTACTGATCTCTGTATCTGGCATCTTAGCTACGCACTGCTTGATAATATTGATAGACTGGAAGAGCTCACCAATACGTACCTCACAACGAGCATAAGAATCACAATTGTTGCTAGTAATTACATCGAAGTCTAGATCGTTGTATGCAGCATAACCTGTCTTACGCATATCAACGCTGATGCCTGATGCTCTCATCATAGGACCTACTGCTCCACGACGGATTGCATCCTCACCTGTAAGAATACCTACATCTACGAGACGGCTCTTAACTGTGTAATCATTGAGGAAGATGCTTGTAGTATCACGAAGCTCCTTCTCCATATCCTCAAGCTGCTTAACGAAATCATTAAGCATATCCTGTGGCATGTCCTTAAGAACACCACCGATAGTGTTAACTGAGAAAATAACACGTCCGCCAGTAGATACCTCGAACATATCAAGGATCTTCTCACGGAGTCTCCATGAATGCATGAAAAGTGACTCGAATCCGAATCCATCTGCAAGGAGTCCAAGCCAAAGAAGGTGACTGTGGAGACGGCTCATCTCAGCCCAAATAGTACGTAAGTACTCTGCACGACGAGGAACCTCGACGTTCATAATCTCCTCAACTGCCATGCAGTAACCCATACCATGCATAAATGAGCAGATACCGCAGATACGCTCTGCAACGTATACCATCTCATTGAAATCTTTCTTGCTTGTGAGGCTCTCAAGACCTCTGTGAATAAATCCAATAGAAGGAATAGCAGCTAAAACCTTCTCATCCTCCAAAACTAAATCAAGATGGATTGGCTCTGGAAGTACAGGATGCTGTGGGCCATAAGGCACGATGCTTCTCTTTCCCATGCTACTTGTCCTCCTTTTCTATAAATGGTGTCTCCACATCGATACGATAAAGCTTATCGTGTAGATCCATTTTAATATTCTCTACATTGAGTCCCCAGAGCTCGTGCATCTCGTTCTCATAGAAAATAGCTGACTTGTATACACGTGAAATACTAGGAACATCCTCGTCCTTCTCTACGATCAGACGATAGTTTGCAAAATCATAACCATTTGCAAATGAGTATGTAACCTCATAATGATTCTCTGCCTTTGGGAAAGAACAGCAAATCTGGCAAAGTCTCCAAAGAGCATTCTTCTTCTCCATAATAACCTGGAGGAGCTCTGCCTTTTCAATTAAATACATATCTTTTTTAATCTCTTGCATAATATCCTCCTAATTATTGAGCTGCCTCAGAGGCCTTAAGAGCTGCAGCCTTCTCTTTGAAGAGAGCAACACCCTTAACAACACCATCGATAATTGACTCTGGACGAGCAGCACATCCTGGTACATATATGTCTACAGGAATAACTGTATCAGCACCACCTCTGATGTTGTAGCACTCCTTGAAAATACCACCTGTACATGCACAGGTTCCAACAGCGATTACTACCTTAGGCTGTGGCATCTGATTGTAGATCTGCTTAACAACCTCGGCATTCTGTGAATTGATACCACCAGTAATAAGGAAAATATCTGCATGCATTGGGTTACCAGTATTGATAACACCGAAACGCTCTACATCATAAACAGGTGTAGTACATGCTAAAACTTCTATATCACATCCATTACAGCTACTTCCGTCATAGTGAAGAAGCCATGGCGATTTATGAATTGTACTCATTTTGCTCCTCCTATCCTCTAATAATCTCTAATAACAAAAGATTCATACCTGCTGCAACGATTGTTACGCCCCAAGCAAGCTTGAGCATAAGCTGCCACTTAACTCTTGCAGATGTATTGTCGATGAGGATCTCAAGGAACCATACAACAAGAATTGCAATGATTGCTGCAACAATCGAAACAGGATTTGAGTTAATGAAGAACAATGCTACGATTCCGTAGAGAATTGCATTCTCATACCACTCAGCAAGTGTAACAAGTCCATATTCCTTACCAACCATCTCCGAAGTAACACCCTTGATTACCTCCTGATGAGCATGGTGTGATGTAGCAATATCAAATGGTGACTTTCTGAACTTGATTGTAAGGATGAATACGAATCCTACAAAGAAGCCAGGAAGGTATGCGATTGGTGATGTAGCGCTCTGAGCAATCTCAGATACATTGAAAGTACCAATTGCAAGATAGAAACCAACTGCAACAAGTAATTCCATAGGCTCGCATGACATAATCTGTACTAACTCACGGTGTGTACCCTGTGCAGAGTATGGTGAGTGAGTAGATGTAGCTGCAAGGATAAGGAACATAGCTGCTGTAGAAAGTGAAAATACTACAAGCAAAATATCAAAGCCAGCAAAGAATATGATTCCTGAAAGTACGATGAAGAAAAGGTACGAACGAATCATAAATAACTGAGCCTTGTTAGCTGTTAAGAATTCCTTCTCAAAAAGTTTCTTAAGGTCATAGAATGGCTGAAGCACAGAAGGACCTCTTCTGCCCTGCATACGTGCTGAAACCTTACGATCAAAGCCATCTAATAAACCAATAATTAATGGAGCAAATAGTAGGTAGCATCCTGCGATAATTAATCTACTTGAAATCATTAAAATGCACCTCCTATCACGATAATCATGTAAACGATGATTATAAATGTTGAAATCATAATTGCAGGTGTGAATAACTTCTTCTCACCCATAATATCTTCCATATAGAAGTTTGCAATATGCATCTCCTTAGGATCACCAGTTGATGAAATGAAGTTGAAGTTGTCTCCTGCATTAGCACCACCCATGTATGTGATAACCTGCTTTGCCTTCGTACCCTTTGTCATCAGGTAATTGATGAAAGGAATAACAAACACACCAACAAGAAGAACAATCATGATAACGATATTCTGATATGAAATAACCTGTACATCAGTACCGAACATATCGTTAGTAAGTGGCTTAAGCACATTGTGAGAAAGCCATGGGAAACCAAGGATAAGTGCAACTACAAGGAATGCATGGAAGAACATTGAGATGTACTCATTCTTCTTAGTAAGGTCTCTAGACTTCTCCTTGCCAGAAGCGCCTAAGATCTTAGACATCCACTTAGTCCAGTAGAACATAGTAGTAGCAGAACCGAAGCAAATGAACAGTACCATAAGTGTAGATACATATACTGAGTTAGTATCGATGAATGCCTTAAGTGCTGCCCACTTAGAAATAAGCATACCAAATGGAGCAAGGAACATACCTGCGATACCTACCATAAGAACGAATGCAAGCTTAGGGAAGATTGACATAAGTCCCTGCATATCCTCTACATCACGGCTACCTGTAGTATTCTCAATAGCACCAACGCACTGGAAGAGCATTGATTTAGAAACTGCATGGAATATTACAAGGAATACTGCAGCCCAGATAGTCTCCTCATAACCACAGCCTGTACATGCAACGATCAGACCTAAGTTAGAGATAGTAGAGTAAGCAAGTACCTTCTTACCATCTGAAACAGTGATTGCGAAGCATGATGCTGCAAGGAATGTGAAGCCACCAACAAGGGCAACCATATTACCAACATAATTATCAGCCATAGCAGCAGATATTCTAATAAGAAGATATACGCCAGCCTTAACCATAGTAGCACTGTGAAGAAGTGCTGATGAAGGTGTAGGAGCAACCATGGCCCCAAGTAACCATCCTGAGAATGGGAACTGTGCTGACTTAGTAAGTGCTGCAAATGCAAGGAATGCGATAGGCATTAAGTAGAGTGCCGCACCTGCATTGTCCATTGCAAGGGCAATAATATCATATAGATTAACTGTATTAAGAGCTAAGATGCCTACTGCGATAGCTGCTGCAATACCGCAACCACCAAGTAAGTTCATCCATAAAGCCTTGAATGAGTTATCAATAGCTTCCTCGGTACGTGTGTAACCGATGAGAAGGAATGATGTAACTGATGTAATCTCCCAGAAGAAATACATCCAAATAAGGCTCTGTGAAAATACGAGTCCAAACATCGCTCCGAAGAATACAAAAATCATAGCAAGGAAAAAGCTACGTCTGTCTGTAAGCTCCTTGTGATGATGAATGTGATAACCATGCATGTAGCCGACAGCATAGATACCGATGAGCGAACCAATCACACCGATGATAAGAATCATAACGAATGTGAGCCAGTCAAAGTGAAGAGCTGGAACCTCTTCGAGCTCTGGGCCAAATAACTCCAATCCAGCCACAAGAAGAGTCTGTACTATTGCAAGTAGAGAAATAACACCCTTCTTATACTTGAATGATAGATATGTGATTAGACACATCAAGAATAGATCACCTACGAGAATAACGTCGTCAAATACTTCTCTGTAAGGTAAATCAAAGTTCAGAGTCTGACCCCCAGCCAGATACCACTGAATAGCTGTATAAACCGAAAGCGCGATAACGATTCCACAGCCTAGATAGACGAAAAATGCTCTGCACTTAGAATTGTGGATAACTGCAGGCAAAATCGCCCAGAGAAATGGTAAACAGATTAAAGCTGTTACTAACATTTCCATCTTTGTTTCCTCCTTTTTACTTTAGATCCCTTTATATATTTCAAACCCTTTTTTGCGGGGTAATTAGGGCCGGGTTTGTTAATTTTTCCACAATCTATATAATACCACAAATATGCAAATATGTACTCGGTTTTACATGATTTTTCACAGTTTTTATTTGAATACAAAAAAGGAGATTAGAACTCACGTCCTAATCTCCCTTTTGCTTGTGAGATGAATAAGGTTTATTCCATTGTAGCCCTCTTGAGCTGCTTTCTGACTCTATGATTACTAATCATTGTCCTAAACATTCTCATCTTTAATAGTAGAACCTTCATAATCATATACCTCACCCTTTTCTTAACTCAGCGACCCCCTTCGATTAATCGAAATTATTTAGTAGTCTTGTTTATGTTAGATGTAGCCTTAGCCTTCTTCTTAGCATAAGCTGTACCGCCTGCTAATGCTGCGATAAGAAGAAGTAACCATCCCCACCATGTCTTCTCAAGGAA
>JAILNO010000023.1 GCA_024691465.1 Pseudobutyrivibrio sp.
GGAGTAAAAAAATGGAGGGGCCCGGGAGTTGCGCCACTTGGTGAGAAAATGGTTGCATTTTCGCGGGAAACGGATATACTGTGAATGTAATTAAATATTTACGGGAGCTTGTAGACAGGCTGAGAGGAAGGTGTGACCTTCGACCGAGAACCTGATTTGGATAATGCCAACGTAGGGATGCCTGTATTTAGTTGATGGGAATAGCATGTTACGCGAAGCAAACAAATTAGGTTTGCTTCGCTTTTTTTATTGCATAGGAAGGAGACTAATGATGAAAAAGTACAATTTGTTAAGGATGGTTTTTATGGCTATGTTGGTGGGACTGGGAGTAGTTATTTCGCCCCTGCTGAGAATTGAGGGTATGTGTCCGATGGCACATCTGATTAATATTACTGCTGCTGTATTCTTGGGACCTATAGATGCATTCTTGGTGGCTCTTATGATTGGTATTATCAGGATGCTTCTGATGGGTATTCCACCACTTGCTCTTACTGGTGCAGTGTTCGGTGCATTGCTGTCTGGAATTCTTTATAAGGCTATTAAGAAGATCTGGGCTGCGGTAATTGGTGAGATTATTGGTACGGGTATTATCGGTGCCATTGTTTCTTATCCTGTTATGACATTCTTGTGGGGTAGGGAAGGACTTACATGGCTTTTCTATGTGCCTTCATTTATATGTGGAACTCTCATCGGTGGAAGTATTGCAGCACTTCTTCTGTATCAGCTCCAGAGAGCAGGAGTGTTAAAGGATTTTCAGGATAAGTTGAGCGGAGAAGATAGATTGTGTGTAAAGAATACAAGTATGTAAAGCCACTTATTCATTGTATTACTAATCCTATTGCCATGAATCAGTCAGCTAATGCGGTGCTGGCTGTGGGTGGCAGGCCTATGATGGCGGAGCATCCTAAGGAGGTTGCGGAGATTACAGAGACTGCTGGGGCGCTGCTTATGAACTTTGGCAATATCTCTGATACCAGGATGGAGGCTATGCTGATATCAGGGGCGGTGGCTAAGGAAATAGGGATTCCTGCAGTGATAGATGTGTGCGGCGTGGCATGCTCTAGGCTGAGAGTTGACTTTTTCAATAAGCTGATTGCGGTGTCGGCGCCTAGAGTGATTAAGGGTAATTACTCCGAAGTTCTGGCGCTGGATGATAGTAGTATCAGGGGCTCGGGTATAGATGCGGCGGACAATATCATGAAGGATGATGTGATAGAGGCGGCTAAACGAGTGGCTGATAGGTACCAGACTATGGTGCTTGCCACGGGGCCTGTGGATATCCTGGCTACAGATAATCAGGTGAGAGAGATTGCTGGAGGCTGTAAGCAGCTGGGTAGTGTCACGGGTACTGGATGCATGTTGGGAGCAATCGTTGCTACATTCCTCGCTATGGAGGATTCAGCTGATTCGGTGGAAAAAGCTACGAGATTCTTCGGCGAATGTGGAGCTAGGGCACAGACTGATAAGGGTGGAGGAACCTTCATGGTGAATCTGCTAGATAGATTAGGAGAATATGATGGAGTTAAATACTAAGTTCTATTTCATTACTGATAGCAGTGATTACGAAGAAGATGAGTTCTTAGAGAGAGTTGAGTCGGCTCTAAAGGGCGGAGTTACCATACTTCAGCTCAGGGAGAAAAACAAGACTACCAGAGAATATATTGAACTGGCCGAAAAGGTGCATGAGATTACCAAGAGATATAATGTGCCACTTATCATAGATGATAGGGTGGATGTAATGCTGGCTGTGGATGCTGAGGGTGTTCATGTGGGAGCAGAGGATATGCCACTTGATATGGCCCGCAGGATAATTGGTAAGGATAAGATACTGGGAGCTACAGCCAAGACAGTTCCAGTGGCTAAGGCTGCTTATGAGGCTGGGGCTGATTACCTGGGAGTAGGCGCTATCTATCCTACGACTACGAAGGTCAAGACTATCCTTACATCTACAGAGACTCTGGCTGACATATGTAAGGCCGTACCTATTGCAGTCAATGCCATAGGCGGGCTCAATGCCACTAATCTGCATGTGCTTAAGGGAATAGATATAGATGGCATATGTGCCGTGTCTGCAATTATGAAGGCGGATTCACCTAAGCAGGCAGTGGAAGACATGATAAGAGCTTTTGAAGAATTACAGGAGGCTTAATTATGAAAGTAGTTTTATCAATAGCAGGTAGCGATAGTAGTGGAGGAGCTGGTATTCAGGCTGATCTTAAGACTATGACTGCTCATGGAGTGTTTGGCATGACGGCCATTACGGCTCTCACTGCTCAGAACACTACAGGAGTTACAGGTATCGTTGAATCCAGCCCAGAGTTTATGGCTGCTCAGATAGATGCCTGCCTCACGGATATTCCAGCAGATGCTATCAAGATAGGTATGCTTCCTTCAGTGGAACTGCTTGAGGTAGTGGTAGATAGGCTTAAAAGATATGAGGCTAAGAACATTGTCACAGATCCTGTGATGGTTTCCACCAGTGGAAGCAAGTTGATGCAGAATTCAACGAGCACTAAAATGGCTGAGTTACTTTTTCCTATAAGTACTGTTATCACTCCTAATATTCCAGAGACTGAAGTGCTGCTTGGCAGCTCAGTTTCCAATAAGAAGGATATGGAAAATGCAGCTGAGGTACTGGGTAAAAGATACGGATGCGCCGTGCTTGTAAAGGGTGGACATGCTATAGAGGATGCCAATGATGTGCTCTATGTCAATGGCAAAGTAGTGTGGTTCCAGGGACGTCATATAGATAACCCTAATACTCATGGTACTGGCTGTACACTCTCGAGTGCGATAGCAAGCAATCTTGCTCTAGGATATGACTTGGTTAAGTCAGTTAAGAATGCAAAGGATTATTTATCTAAGGCAATAGGAGCCAATCTGAATTTAGGTCATGGCTCAGGGCCTCTCAATCATATGGTTTCATCAGAAGGAGCCATTATTATTGCTGATAAGAGAGAATGGGCCCTTAGATAACATATAGTAAAAGGAGAATAATGTATGAGTAATTACACAACACAGATGGATGCAGCTCGTCATGGAGTTATCACTAAAGAGATGATGGAAGTATCCCTAAAAGAATACCGAACACCTGAGGAAATTAGAGATTTGGTAGCTAGTGGACAGGTGGCAATACCTTGCAACAAGAATCACAAGTGCATCAATCCAGAGGGTGTGGGAAGTATGCTTCGCACTAAGATCAATGTGAACCTAGGCGTATCTCGTGACTGCAAGGATTACAATATTGAGATGGAGAAAGTAATGGCAGCGGTAGATATGGGCGCTGAGGCTATTATGGACCTCTCAAGCCACGGCAATACTGAGCCATTTAGAAAGAAGCTTGTGGCAGAGTGTCCAGCCATGATTGGAACAGTTCCTATCTACGACAGCGTAATCCATTATCAGAGAGACCTGGCTACACTTACAGCTAAGGACTTCATAGATGTGGTTAGGCTTCATGCTGAAAACGGTGTGGACTTCGTAACACTGCACTGCGGAATTACCAGAAAGACTATTGATCAGATTAAGACTCACAAGCGTAAGATGAATATCGTATCACGTGGTGGTTCACTGGTATTTGCTTGGATGACCATGACAGGTGAGGAGAATCCTTTCTATGAATATTATGATGAGATACTTGAGATCTGTAGAGAGTACGATGTAACTATCTCCCTAGGTGATGCATGCCGTCCAGGATGCTTGGCTGATGCCAGCGATGTGTGCCAGATTGAGGAGCTGGTTCGCCTAGGTGAGCTCACTAAGAGAGCATGGGCTAAGGATGTGCAGGTAATGGTAGAGGGACCAGGTCACATGCCTATGGATGAGATTGCAGCTAATATGAAGATTCAGCAGAAGATATGTATGGGCGCTCCATTCTATGTACTTGGACCTCTTGTTACTGATATAGCACCAGGTTATGACCACATTACATCTGCCATTGGTGGAGCCATTGCAGCTCAAAACGGTGCAGCTTTCTTATGTTATGTAACACCAGCAGAGCACCTGGCACTTCCTAATGTAGAGGATGTTAAGCAGGGTATTATTGCCTCTAAGATAGCTGCTCATGCAGCAGATATTGCTAAGAAGATTCCTCATGCTATGGATATAGATAATGCCATGGCTGATGCAAGACAGTGCTTCGATTGGGATAAGCAGTGGGAGTGTGCTATCGATCCTGAGACTGCTCAGGCTATCAGAGCTGACCGTTCACCTGAGTTCGACGACACCTGTTCTATGTGTGGCAAGTTCTGCGCTGTTCGCAGCATGAACAAGGCATTGTCAGGAGAGTATATAGATATTTTAGGATAAATATTGAGAAATTTTGTCTATATTACAAGGGGGATTGGGGCTATAATTCAATTGACAAATCGGTATTCTATGGTTATGATACCAAGAGTATATTTAGTTAGTAATGTCTAATTGGAGTAATTATGAGTAGAGGAAATAGCTTCAACAGAATACTTGCATTAGTGGCAGTCCTTGCTACTGTTCTTGTTATGTCTTTCTCTACCAGCACTATCTCCGTACATATCGCTCATCATTGTAATGATGAGGCACATTGTCCTGTATGTTCTTTGATTCTCCAGTGCGAGAATAATATCAAGACTATAGGCACAGGTTTAATAATTGCAGTTGCTTTTGCTATAGTAGCTTTTACTATAGCAGAAGTAGCTTCTTATTTTGATTTTGAGTCTGTTCAGACTACACTTGTTTCCCAGAAGGTTAGATTAGATTCTTAAATTTCCCCTTTTGCACTAGTTTTATATCATTAATCAGGACTATTAGTAGGTATGGTGTATCTACGTGTATAATAGTTCTTAGTTTTGCGTACATGAAAGGGATTTATAATGAAGAACAATATTTTAAAAAATAGACGAGTAATGGGATTTATGGCAGCTGCAGTAGTGGCAGCAGG
>JAILNO010000051.1 GCA_024691465.1 Pseudobutyrivibrio sp.
GCTCAGAGAGCAGAACTTGGTGCTATCCAGAACAGATTAGAGCACTCTATCGCAAACCTTGATAACGTAGTTGAGAATACAGAAGCAGCTGAGTCTCGTATCCGTGATACAGATATGGCTGATGAGATGGTTGAGTACAGCAAGAACAACATTCTCCAGCAGGCTGGACAGTCAATGCTTGCTCAGGCCAACCAGGCTACACAGGGTGTACTTTCACTTCTTCAGTAATAACTAGACATAAGTAAATAACTATCATTCCCCACCTCACAAAGAGGTGGGGATATTTAAAAGAAAAGTAAATAGTAACTTCGAAAATAACAGGATTTAATAGATCCTTCCGATATATAGAAATGAGGTAGAGCTTATGGCATATTTTACACGTAACAGAATGGAAATGATGGTTTTGGAACTCTACGCAGCTAACTCAAGATTTGCAAATGGTGGAACTGATGATTACCAGGGAGACCTAAGAGTCCTGATCGAATGCCAACAGAAAGCTTTAGTATTGGGTGAGTATATAGAATCCATGGGAATGGATTACACAGAAATCGTAGAAAAGTTTGAAAACTACTGCAACATGATTTACGATATAAGTGAGAACTTAGATGACAGAGATTTAGTCATTGATCATAAGCTTGATATTGAGGTAGTTCTCAGCAGTATCCTTAAGGATATTGAGAACAAGATTATTGAAATTAAAAGTATTGATGTATACGACTTCAGAGGACTTGTGGACGCACCTGGTGAGAAGGATATCGTCAGCAAGGAAATCAATCGTCTCATCGACTCTTGCCTGGGTAATGTGGCAGGTCTCGTGGAAGGGGAAGAGATGTATAGACCAATTGTAGTTGGAACATATTAATAAGAAAGTAAGGCTCGCTCAGGCGAGCCTTTTGGTGATTATATGAATAATAAACCTAAGACTAAACTATTAACAATTTCATTACTATGCTGCGGTAGAGCTGATACTACTGAGCGTTGTCTTAAGTCTCTTATGCCTATTCGCAATGCTATAGATTCAGAGCTTCAGGTAGTGGATACTGGATGCAGCCCAGAGACTAGAGCTATCGTAGAGAAGTATGCGGATGAGGTATTTGACTTCGAGTGGATTAATGACTTCGCAGCAGCTAGGAACTTCCAGCTAGATCAGGCCAATGGCAAGATGCTACTCTTCATTGATGATGATGAGTTCTTCTTAGATTGCAAGTATATCATCGAATTTTTCAAGCAGCCTGATTGTACAGATTACAATATAGGTGGTTACTATCAGCGTAACTATACGGATCTAGAGGGCAAAGAGTACGAGGATATTGAGGTCGTGCGCATGTGCACAATCACTCCTGAGACTGTATTCAAAGGCAAGGTACATGAGTACATAGAGCCTTCCTATGGTAATGCCATGTTCATGGATGCCAGGGCAGGTCACTATGGATATGTATATATGACAGATGAGGATAATTACAATCACGCTATGCGTAATATCCCACTTCTGCTTGAGATGATGGAGGAGGAGCCAGACAATCTCCGCTGGCCATATCAGCTCGGACAGGAGTATAGATCTATTAAGAAATTTGATGAGCTATATGACTTATGTAAGGAAGCGTTCGATCATTCTTTTGACATACATGAGCCAGAGTCCATTAGATATAGAGGTCCATTCATCTGCGGTATGCTGATTACACTGGATGCTCAGGCTAGATATGATGAAGTCATCGAGTTATATAACGACCAGATTAACAAGAATGACATAATGGATGTACCTAAGGCTAAGATGTGTGTATATGCAGCCAAGGCATATTTTATCAAAGGTGATGATACCAAGTGCGAGGAATTGGTTGATTACTATTTTAAGGCTAGAGAGCGCTACGAAGAGGACAAGGGCCAGATGTTTGTACAGGGAGGTATCTTTGTAAGCGATGTATTTGATAGTTTTCATCTCAATACCATGTACTGTTATAAGATGACATGCGCTATGCATAGGGATGATTTGGGACCACTAGTACATTATTACAGACGTATCGCATGGAATAACCATGTGGTTAGAATCAATAGAGGATTCGTCCATACACTCGCTATGAAGGCTGCCAAGTATGGCCCTAAGAAAGAGATTACAGACGTACTTAATAAGTTCTTCGTCAGACCAGGTCTTAGAGACATTATGGAGAAAGAAATCGAGGATGCACTTCCCGTTCTTAATGAAGAGCAGCTTGAGAATATTAAGAAGGCCTTTGCCAAGACTGATGGCAAGAAAGAGATGGATATGTTCTTAGATATCCGCAT
>JAILNO010000056.1 GCA_024691465.1 Pseudobutyrivibrio sp.
TCCTCATCTTTCCACATAGCTTCAACGCCATTTTCCCAAGCAGTACCTGTCTGTCTTGCTTCTTCGGAAATGCACAACTCATCCCAAGCACTTACCGCAGGTCTGACAACCGCGTCGAATATATCTTCTTTACTTGCATAATGCCTATACAAAGCTGTTGCTGTAATACCTACTTTCCCAGCGATTTGTCTCATGGATGCATCTTGAAATCCTTTTTCCATAAATTCATCCTTGGCAACTTTTATTATCAATTCCTTTGTTTCTTTTGTTTTCATATTTCGCCTTAAGTTAACACTGTAAACCTGTTAGTTTCGACTAACATTATAGTTAGCAACGCCTAACTTGTCAACTGTTTATTTTTGTGCAAAAAAATAAGAGTAGCTATCGCTACTCTTATAATTATGACTTATAAAAAATTAATATAACTTAGCACCAGCTGGAATGTGGTTATCAATCATGAGAAGGTGAAGCTCCTCATCCTCGCTGTCCTTAAGGTTGTTAACAGCTGAAAGAAGCATACCGCATGACTCGATGCCCATCATTGGTCTAGGTGGAAGGTTAGTAATTGCCACAAGTGTCTTACCAACAAGCTCCTCTGGCTCATAGTATGCATGGATACCAGAAAGGATAGTTCTATCTACTCCAGTACCATCATCAAGTGTGAACTGAAGAAGCTTCTTAGACTTAGGCACTGCCTGACAAGCCTTAACCTTGACTGCTCTGAAGTCTGACTTAGAGAATGTATCGAAATCAACTGACTCCTCAAATAGTGGCTCGATCTTAACATTAGAGAAATCGATGCTAGAGTTTGGAGCGAAGAATCCATTGTCGTTACCAGCTGATGACTGTGATGCCTTAGCTGGGTTAAGTGACTTCATAGTAGGGAATAACAATACGTCACGGATGGCTGCACTATCTGTAAGAAGCATGCAGAGTCTATCAAGACCATATCCGATACCGCCTGTAGGTGGCATACCAATCTCAAGTGCATTGAGGAAGTCCTCATCTGTGTGCTCTGCCTCATCATCGCCAGCTTCTGCATTAGCATCCTGTGCTGCAAAACGCTCACGCTGATCGATAGGATCATTAAGCTCAGAGTATGCGTTACACATCTCCCATCCATTGATGAAGAGCTCGAAACGCTCTACTTTGCTAGGATCTGAAGGCTTCTTCTTAGTAAGTGGAGAAATCTCGATTGGATGATCCATAATAAATGTAGGCTGTACAAGATTCTCCTCGCAGTACTCCTCGAAGAAGAGATTCAGGATATCACCCTTCTTATGGCGATCCTCGAACTCAATCCCCTTCTCCTTAGCAAGTGCCTTAGCTGCATCATCATCAGCTACTGTATCGAAATCAATGCCAGCGTACTTCTTAACAGCATCTGTCATTGTAAGTCTCTCAAATGGCTTACCAAGGTCAATCTCTACTCCGTTGTAAGAGATCTTAGTAGAACCAACTACCTTCTCAGCAAGATATCTGAACATGCTCTCTGTAAGCTCCATCATACCCTCATAATCAGTATATGCCTGATAAAGCTCCATAAGAGTAAACTCTGGGTTGTGACGAGCGTCTACACCCTCGTTACGGAATACTCGACCAATCTCGAATACTCGCTCAAGACCACCTACGATAAGTCTCTTAAGGTAGAGCTCAAGAGAGATACGAAGCTTACGCTCCTCGCTAAGTGCATTATAGTGTGTGAAGAATGGTCTAGCTGCTGCACCACCCGCATTCTCAACAAGCATAGGTGTCTCCACTTCCATGAAGTCACGACCTGCAAGGAAGTTACGAATCTCACGCATCATGAGTGATCTCTTAACAAATACATCCTTAGATTCCTTGTTCATAATGAGATCTACATAACGCTGTCTATAACGTGTATCTGTATCAGTAAGTCCATGGAACTTCTCTGGAAGAATCTGAAGAGACTTAGAAAGAAGAATCATCTCCTCAGCATGGATTGAAACCTCACCTGTCTTAGTTCTGAAGGCCCAACCCTTAACTCCGTAGATATCACCGATATCAGACTTCTTGAAATCTGCATAAGCATCCTCACCGATAGCATCACGTGCAACATACACCTGAATGTTATCCTTGAGATCCTGGATATTACAAAAGCTTGCCTTACCCATTACACGCTTGAACATCATACGACCTGCAATGCTAACGTGGATTGGATCTGCGTCCATAATTGCACGGCGCTCATTGTAATCATCATTGATTGCCCCTTTAGCAGCTTCCTCATCCATACCCTCTGTATTAACAGCAGCACGGCCAGCTAAAAGCTTCTCCTCATGCTCCTGATACAAAGACTTAACATCATCGCTGTGATGAGTCTGATCAAACTTAGTGATAGTAAATGGGTCCTTGCCTGCTTCCTGAAGTGCAGAAAGCTTCTCGCGGCGGACTTTTAATAACTGATTAATATCCTGCTCTGCCATAATTTCTCCTTATCTATTTCAACTATATTATTAACTATTCATAAGCCGTTTAATTATAGAACACGGCCACAATTGATGTCAAGAAATCCTGTGGATTCTACACTATCTGCTGGAGCCATACGTCACTTTTTACCATGAAATATCCGATGACATTCTTGATAATTTCAGTTCCATTTACAAAGAAGTAAATCATTACGATTCCAAGACCTGTAAAATGAGCCAGTGAAAATGCAAGTGGCACCATCACAGTCCAGGTAAATACCGAATCAAACAGGAATGTTACTAAGGTCTTGCCTCCAGAACGTAAGGTAAAATATGAGCAATGACTAAATGAGCAAAATGGCATCCATATAGCCATGATTGTAATAAACTTCTGAGCCAGAGCCTTAATATCATCTGAGGTATTGTAGATATTAGGGAAGAATCTTCCAACCACAAACATGATTCCTGCCATGATTACACAACAGAATACACTGAAGGCAATCATCTTGTTATCAGCATCCTTGGCTTCCTTCAGCTCGCCTGCTCCCAAGTGCTGGCCTACAATAATACTGATACATCCACCCAACTGTATGAATACTATATTGAATAGATTATTAACTGTATTAGAAATATTAAGGGCTGCAATTACATCTAATCCTCTAATAGAATAGCACTGGGTAACCTTAGTCATACCAGCTGCCCACAGTATCTCATTAAGCATCAGCGGTGTACCCTTTATAAGAATCATCTTAAGTGTATCCCATGGAAGGCCAAAGCCCGTGTAAGCTCCCTCCAAGTATCTATTCTCGCTCCTGTGTGAGTGAGCCCATACTACTACGATTGATACCTCGATGAACCTGGCAATGACAGTAGCAAGGGCTGCTCCTCTGACACCCATGGCAGGCACTGGGCCTAGACCGAATATCATAATGTAGTCGAGAGCCGCATTAGTTCCTACGGCTATGAGTCCTGCCAGCATAGGAATGAATGTCTGACCTGTCTCTTTAATATTGGTTGCATAAGCCTGCGTCACCGCAAAAGGAACTAGTCCAAATATCATTACCATCAGATACTGCTGTCCATACTTAAGGGCCAGCTCTGTAGCTCCACTTCCTGTGGTATCTGTTAGGAATCTGGATATTAAGTTGCTTCCTCCCAATAGGAATATTCCTATTCCTGCAAAAGTAACTAATAATGTACCGTATAGCTTGAATCTGAAGGTGTACATATGTCCCTTGTGGTCGCCCTTGCCATAGTACTGGGCTCCATATATACTACCGGCCGAAGCCACACCAAATACTGCCAGATTAAATACGAACATCAGCTGGTTAACTATAGCTACACCAGACATCTGCTCTGTACCCAGCTGTCCAACCATAATATTGTCGAGAAAGCTGACGAAATTCGTAATTGCGTTCTGAACAATCATTGGTATTGCCAGGAATAAATATCTCTTATAGAAGGCAGGAGTTCCAATATATTTATTTTTAAGTCTCTCTATCATGTCTTCATCTCCTTTTCTATTATTTAAAAATTGCACAAAAAAGCCGCAACCAATAACGGTCGCGGCCTAATAAAAATCTGTAATTACTTAGTCTTCTTAGCTGCAATAATCTTGTACTCAAAAGAACCAGCCTCAGTCTCAACTGTAACTGTATCGCCCTTCTTATGTCCAAGGATTGCCTTGCCTACTGGGGATTCATTGGAAATCTTACCCTTAAGGCTGTTAGCCTCTGTAGAACCAACGATCTTATATTCCATCTCATCGTTAAACTCTACATCAAGAAGTGTAACGGTCCAACCGATATTGATATTCTTAGTGTCATGCTCGTCTGTAACGACCTCAGCATTCTTAAGGATCTTCTCGATCTCTTCGATACGAGCCTCGATATCACGCTGCTCATCCTTAGCTGCATCATACTCAGCGTTCTCTGAAAGGTCACCCTGCTCTCTAGCTTCCTTAATCTTCTGTGAAACTTCCTTTCGCTTGTTAACCTTGAGATCTTCTAACTCGTCCTCTAATATCTTAAGTCCTTCAGCTGTAAGTAAATTCTTCTTTGCTTCCATGATTATTTTCCTTTCCCCTTCGGATATATTCTTGAAAAGGTCTTACATTACAAAACCTTATATTTCCAATAACTTAGTGAATTATAAGCCACTAGTAAAATGATGTCAAGAACCCCCATATTCTTTCATAAAACTTTCAAAAAGTGCTTCAAGTTCTTGGTAAGATTCCACATCATTAATCTTGCCTCTAAGCTTGCTGGCGCCCTTGTATCCTGCTGTATACCAAGCCGCATGCTTACGCATCTCTCGGATTCCAAGATAATCGCCCTTGAATTCAATCTGTAGCTTGGCATGACGAAGCATGGTCTTAACCATCTCCTCCATAGGAGGCTTGCCTATAAGCTCTCCCGTCTCGAAGTAGTGGAGAATCTGATGGAATATCCATGGATTACCCTGGGCACCACGACCTATCATGAATCCGTCGCATCCAGTCTGCTCCTCCATAGCAATTACATCCTTCGCATCTAATATATCTCCATTTCCTATTACTGGAATGGAAACAGCTGCCTTGACCTGTGCGATGATATCCCAGTCCGCCTTACCAGAATAG
This sequence comes from Pseudobutyrivibrio sp., assembly GCA_024691465.1. Next base: position 5,044 of record JAILNO010000056.1, read on the forward strand.
TACTGCTCTCTGGTGCGTCCATGTACCGCCACCGCTGCAGCTCCAGACTCTTGCGCTATATGTGCCATCTCAACAGCATTGACATGCTCATCATCAAATCCCTTGCGAATCTTCACTGTAACAGGCTTATCAATAGCCTTAGCCATGCTCTCGATGATTTGGCCAGCCAATACTGGGTTCTTCATAAGGGCCGAACCATCACCATTATTAACTACCTTAGGAACTGGACAACCCATATTGATATCAAGTATGTCAAAGTTACGATGCTCTATCTTCCTGGCCATGTCTCCCATGATCTGAGGGTCAGAGCCGAATAGCTGTAGGCTAACAGGACGCTCCTTCTCATCTACTGTAAGAAGACTCTCGGTATTCTTGTTGTTGTATAAGATACCCTTGGCACTAACCATCTCCATGCAACACAGAGCCGCTCCCTGTTCCTTGCATAACAAACGAAATGGCAGGTCTGTTACGCCTGCCATTGGTGCCAAAATCAAATTATTTTCTAAAGTTACGTTTCCGATTTTTAATTCTTTTATCATTATCTCTTCTGCTTATCGTAGATGAACTTCATTCCGTAGAGAGTAAGGTTAGGATCGTAGATATCGATGCACTTAGTCTCGCTGGCAATTAGATTGCCGAGACCACCAGTGGCTACTACCTTAACATTCTTGAATCCGCTCTCCTCAATCATGTGATTAACAATGTATTCTGTCTGACCTATCTGACCGTATACAAGACCTGCTTGCATAGATGAAATAGTCTCTTTAGCAAGTATCTTCTCAGGCTTCCTAATCTCAATCTCAGGAAGCTTGGCTGCATCCTCCCAGAGAGCCTTAGCACTGATTCTAATACCTGGTGCTGTAACACCTGAAATAAATGCACCTGACTCATCAACTAGGTCATAAGTAGTGGCAGTACCGAAATCAAGCACCAGCACTGGTCCGCCATACAACTCATATGCACCAGCTGCATCTACGATTCTATCTGCACCAATCTGCTTAGGATTCTCAGTTGCAATACGGATACCAGTCTTAATGCCAGCTTCCACAATAATTGGCTGAATATCAAAATACTTGATGATAGCACTAGTAAGTGAATGCATCACATTAGGAACTACCGATGCAATAATTACATCATTGACTAATGTAGCATCTAGATCATTAGATCTTAAGATATCCTTAATTACGATTCCGAACTCATCAGAAGTACGGTTAATCTTAGTGGTGATACGGAAGTTACCAAGTAGGGACTCTCCGTCGAACACACCCATTGTTATATTAGTATTTCCTACATCGATTGTAAGTAGCATTACATTGTCTCTCCTAAATATACAACTTTATAATATGTTTCAAGAGCTTCAAACAGCTCAGTGCGCTCTCTCTGCATGCGCTTAACCTCAAGAGCCGAGCCAATCTCATCATAGAGTAGATCATCCTCATTGTGATCCACCTGTATTCTGAGCTCTCCATCCTCATCATAGATCATCTGAATGGTACCACTTACTTCCTCAGTGTACATAACACAGAGAATCTTAAGCTCATCCTTAACCATAGGAGGAAGTCCCTCAAACTCTGGGTTCAAATAAAATTTCTTAGTGTAGCAGCTAGCGCCACACAATACTACTTCGTCTTCATTATTATACATATCCATAAATTCCTCTTACGGAAACCTCACCTGTACTAATTATCTTAATTGCTCCGTCCACTTCAACCATCAATTCGCCTCGGTCATTAATACCCTTAGCGATGGCTTCATAAGACTGAGCCTGAGCTTCTATTCTAACACGTTTGCCTATATTGGCAAGATATCTCTCATATTCTTCCTTGAGACCTGACATATCCTGAGTCTCAATGAAGATATTATAATACTTCTTAAAACTATCCCAAATAGCAATCGTCAGCTCTCTTCTATGCCCACTCTTACCTGAAAGTGCCTCCAGCTCCAGATCCACTGAAGTGGCCTTATATGCAATCTCCTCTGGGAACTGTCTGTTGTGTACATTGACACCTATTCCTACCACCACATGGCTAACCTTGCCCTGGGCCATCTCCATCTCAGTGAGGATACCGCATATCTTTTTACCATTGATCACTATATCATTAGGCCACTTAATGAGACCTTCCAGTCCATATAGAGTATGGATGGCATCTCGCACAGCCATGGCTGCCACCACTGTAATGGTGGGGATGGACTCAAGCTTGATATCCTCTGGCCTGAGCAATATAGATGTGGCGATGCTATCATGGGTAGGGGATTCCCACTTACGGCCGATACGACCCTTGCCAGCAGTCTGACAATCAGCGGAAATAACTAGTCCCTGCTCCTCGCCCTCATATGATCTGTCTTTAATTCTATCATTGGTTGAATCTACTGAATCGTAGTATTCGTATCTAATACTATTAAGCATTTCCTAATGTTGCGTACATAACTGCCTTGATTGAGTGCATACGGTTCTCAGCCTCATCGAATACAATCGAACGCTCACTTTCAAAAATCTCATCTGTAACTTCCATACAGTCTAATCCGAACTTCTCATAGATCTGCTTACCAATAGTGGTGTTGAGATCATGGAAAGCTGGAAGGCAATGCATGAATTTAGCCTCTAGCTTAGCATATGAGAAAGCCTTAGCATTGACCTGGTATGGTGTAAGATCCTTGATACGCTCCTCCCATACCTCATCAGGCTCACCCATGGATACCCACACATCAGTGTAGATTACATCAGCGTCCTTACAACCTACTGCAACATCCTCTGTCAAAGTAACACTTGCCCCTGTCTCCTTGGCAATATCCTCACAGGTCTTAACAAGCTCAGCATCAGGGAAGTATTTCTTATTAGTGCATGCTACGAAATCCATACCAAGCTTAGCACATGTAACCATAAGTGAGTTACCCATATTGTATCTAGCATCACCCATGTATACGAACTTGATACCCTTAAGCTTGCCGAAGTGCTCCTTGATAGTCATCATATCTGCAATCATCTGTGTAGGGTGAGACTCATTAGTAAGACCATTCCATACTGGTACTCCTGCATACTCGGCAAGAGCCTCTACCTTAGTCTGCTCGAATCCACGATACTCGATACCGTCAAACATCCTGCCTAACACACGAGCTGTATCTGCGATGGATTCCTTCTTGCCTATCTGCGAACCAGATGGATCAAGATATGTCACATGAGCACCCATATCATGTGCAGCCACTTCGAAAGAACAGCGGGTACGTGTAGATGTCTTCTCGAAGATTAAGGCAATATTCTTACCTGCCATGTAGCTGGCCTGAGACTTGCCCTGTCTCTTCTCATCCTTAAGTCTCAGAGACAGATCAATAAGTCCCTGAATCTCTTCAGATGTGAAATCCAACATTTTCAAAAAGTGCTTTCCCTTTAAGTCCATAACGTACCCTCCTATTTATCTAGTTAAAATATTTATTCTGAATATTAACATATTAAAACAAAAGAGTCTTCAGGGGAACCCCTAAAGACTCTAAAAATGCATCAATAATACATAGTTGCAAATGTAATAAATCAATTCAATTAATAAAATACGTGGTTGCCGATGATTAATCCCTGCTTAGAACCTGCACGACGGAAATGTGTAGCTCCGCCTGTAGTATCAACTCCTGCAAGGGCATCCTGTGCTGCCTGGATACATGATGCCTTAGGTCCATTAGAAATAACCCTAGACATACGTGATGTAGCAAACTGTCCCTTAGCAAAGATAACACCACCAACTGTACTTGGATATGAGCCACTGCGTACTCGGTTCATAACAACTGAACCTACTGCCACCTGGCCCTCATATATCTCGCTACCAGCCTCAATCTGAATGATTGCAGCAAGAAGCGTAACATCATCTGCTGAATCAATAATAGCCTGGTTAGCTGCAGCGGCCTGAGCTGCTGCTTCCTTAGCTGCCTGAGCTGCTGCCTCTGCTGCAGCGGCTGCCTCAGCCTCTTCCTCTAATGTAATAGCCTCGCCTGTCTCCATGTCAACCTGAACATACTCAGCCTTAACATAGCCTGAAACCCCTGCAGATGTGACAGCTACCCAGCCATCAACAGCCTCTACCTCTGGATCAACAACGAGCTTAGTTCCCTTTGGAACCACCTTAAGGATCTTAGCATCCTCAGATGCCTCACCTCTGATACGAAGTCCTGCCACATCAGTAGTAGCATAAGAATTGCAAACATCCATTGCAAGCTCATATGCCTCAATACCTGTAACACAAAAATCTGCTGACACAAAACCATGTGCATTACCAGATTCAATCTCGTACCATCCATCAAATACATCAACGAGTGTAGCAACATCGCCTGCACGAAGCTTAGCAATTGCCTCAGCATCCTCGCTAGCCTCTGCACGAATGTAGAGATAATCATCTACATTAGCCATAGCCTTGTCAGCCCACTCATCATATTCATCATTCGTATCAACCTCTACCTGATCGGTAGTAGATGCAACTACTGTAACTTCCGCTGATGCATAAACTAAATCAGACTCTCCTGCTGAAAGCTCCATTGATGAAACAGCTGAGAATACACCTGCGGTGCTAGTCTGCTGATTCACAACGGCTGTAGATGACACCTCATCAACTGGCGCATTCATATATGCTCCTGTGAAAAGAACCACCAATGCTAATGCAAGAGTTCCTCCCTGCATGTTACGCTTAGTAATGTATTTCTTATGCTTGGCGTACATAGCAGCAAGATTTTCTCTAAATTTACTCATAAGCCTCCGTTATTTTTTACAAAATAATTCTATTTATTACAACTTTGTTACGGAGGTTAATATAGCATTATTACATTTTTTTGTCAAATTAGGTCGTCTATGCAGTCCCAAAGCTCCTGATATTTGATGGGTTTCTGTAAGCAAATCTTAGCTCCCATAAGCTTATATTTAAGCATCTCGGCAGGCTGTCTTCCGGAGCACACGATAATCTTGGCATCATTATCGAACTTGAGTAATCTGTCGATCAACCACTCTCCCCCTATGCCGCCTTTCATAAGGATATCAGTTATCACTATATCAGGCTCAAACTCCTCATACATAGTGTATGCCTCGTAACAGTCATCGGCCTCGATTAGATCAACATCATCTGCGGAAAGCAATCTCTCTAATGTGCGTCTTGCAAAAATCTCATCATCCACTATTAGAATTTTCATAAATTATGCCCTCTTCTCCCAAATAATTAACTAAAATAATATTATCACGAAATAGTAGTATATTGCATCATATTATTAGACTTTATTTGACTTTTATATAAGTCTTGCTATCATGTTTATGTTTGGATTATTTAAGATATATAATTAAGAAATGAGGTATTACTTCATATGAAGAAAATAGTTATGACTGGCGGTGGTACTGCCGGGCATGTAACACCTAATTTGGCCCTTGCGCCTTTTTTGAAAAAAAGTGGATATGAAATATACTATATAGGTTCATATACAGGCATCGAGAAGAAGCTAGTGGAGAGTGCAGGAATCACTTACTATGGCATCTCTTCCGGTAAGCTGAGGAGATATCATGATTGGAAGAATTTCACTGATCCTTTCCGTGTTATCAAGGGCTTCGGCGAAGCTAATCAGCTTCTCAAGCACCTCAAGCCAGACGTAGTTTTTTCCAAGGGTGGCTTCGTATCTGTTCCAGTAATCATGGCTGCTGCCAGATTACACATACCAGCAATTATCCACGAGTCCGATATGACTCCTGGATTAGCTAACAAGCTTGCCATTCCTTTTGCTTCTAAGGTATGCTGCAATTTCCCTGAGACCATAAAGTACCTTCCTGAGGGCAAGGCGGTCCACACTGGATCTCCTATTAGAGAGGAGCTATTCTCTGGTAGTAAGGAGAAAGGTTACGAGTTCACAGGGTTTACTGCGGATAAGCCAGTTATTCTCATCATGGGCGGAAGCATCGGTTCCAAGTTCATTAATAATGCCGTATGGTCATCATTGGATGAGCTCCTTGATAAGTTCCAGATTGTTCATCTGGTTGGAAAGGGCAATATCAACACTGAGCTTACTGATAAGAAAGGTTATCAACAATATGAATTCCTCAGTACACAGCTCAATGACATCTTTGCAATGACTTCCCTTATGATAAGTCGTGCAGGTGCTAATTCCATCAGTGAGATCCTTGCTCTTAAGATTCCTAATATATTAATCCCTCTATCAGCTGCTGCCAGCCGAGGTGATCAGATTCTCAATGCTGCCAGCTATGAGAAACAGGGATTCTCAACAGTATTGCAGGAAGAAGACTTAACTAGTGAGCTTCTCATCAACTCAGTTAAGGATGTGTACTCTAGACGAGATGAAATTATCAATTGCATGAGCCAGTCTAAGCTCTTAGATGCCAATGCGGTTATCATGGATTTAATACAGAACATATAATAAAAGAGTTTTGCTTTGTGATATACACATTGCAAAACTCTTTATTTTACATCTTAAGAAGCTCTACTACCTTAGCTATCTCCTCCTCAGAGAAGCTCTGATGGCTCCATCCACAGATGGTCTTGTCTGGATCATCCTCGTAGCGAGGAATCACATGTATATGTAAGTGATGAACTGTCTGTCCAGCTGCCTCGCCATTATTCTGTACAATATTGATTCCGGCGCATCCTAGCTTATCCATCATATTCTTAGCAATCTTCTTAGCAAGAGGAAGTGCCTTGCTGATAGTGGCATCATCAGCCTCTAACAGATTAGCGAAGTGATTCTTAGGTAAAATAAGTGCATGGCCCTTAGTAGCTGGGTCTGCATCTAAGATAACCTTGAAATCCTCATCCTCATAAATAGAGTTGGTAGGAATATCGCCATTAGCTAACTTACAAAAAATACATTTCTCGTCCTTCATTATTCTGTCCTCCTAGTCTATGAAAATGAAAATAGCTCATCTAACATGATAAGTGTCCTGAAATTGCCCTTGGCAGTCATGTCTCCTACTGAGAATGCTCTCTGGAAAGTCTCGCGACCTGCAACTATATTGTCCATGATGCTGCTAGTAAGCTTCATGTATACATCTATATTGTCTTCCTTGCCGTAGCGGCACTCCATGTGCTCACCTGCTATATTAAGAAACAGTGGCTTGTCCTTACCCTCAAGCATAAATAGATACTTAGCTGAGAAATCTGGATTGCCTCTAAAATGAATCTTCAAATCATTAATATATTCATTAGTACTGTCCTCATTCTTCTGTCCCATCATGTCTCTAAACATGCTGGTAAGATCAGCTATATCAGCCTTCTGAGTCTGTACATACTCATCATCAGATACGAACCTAGATAACTGCTCTGATTCCTGTGGGGATAACTCGAGCTGAGCTGTACGAAGAATACTTCTGGTAACAGCCTGATTGCTGGTTGGAAGGCCCTTAGTATGCTGAGAAATGGTACGATAAAGTGTCTCAACCTTCTTCTCAATGATATGAGCATATTCAGTATTCTCGCGGAATTCCTTAACATCCTCTACATATCCACAGAAGCCTGCGCAAGGAAGTCCACCTAAGATCTCCCATGCATTCTCCAGAGTAACCATAGCCTCTCTCTCACCATAAGTGGTGGACATAACTACTGGCTGCATATATGTGGTGGCAAGAGCATTCTTATCTGCATATAGCCAACAAGCATCCAGGAACTGATTCATATATCCGCCTATTCCAAGCCACTCTACTGTAGTCGCAAGAATAATTCCATCAGCATCCTTGAGAGTCTGAGGAAGCATGGCTATTGCATTCTTCTGCTCATAGATATTATACAGACGCACCTCCACCTGAAGCTCGGTGAGTACCTGTTCCATTTTATTAATTACATATAGAGTAGGATCTTCTAAAAGTCCACGCCCTCCGTAGTATATATTAACCTTCATTATCGTCCCTCATCTGAATCGTTATTATCTAAAGTATAATTTTTTTCATTGTTAAAATCAACGTGTCTGGAAGCCATTAGAACAGGAATTCCATAGACGAAGAAAGTAACTACAAAGCCAAATACCAGGCCCCCTATATGTCCCGCATTATCAACCCCTGCAGTGGTAAATCCAAAATACAGAGTCAGTAGTGCCATAAAAATCATACGCTTAGTGCTGATGCCATGGTACTTGCCTCGGTGGACTAGTATAACCACTATCATGCCACCTATTATTCCGAATATAGCTCCAGAAGCTCCCGCCACTATGTCATTCCTTCCGAATAGGCACATAAAGAAAAATGACAAAAAGGAGCCAGCAAGTCCTGACCCCAAATATATTCCAAGAAAACGTGTCACTCCCACTGCCTTCTCAAATATCTGTCCCAAGAAGAATAAAAGCAACATGTTATTAACCAAATGTTCAATTCCAAAATGCAAAAAAGTTGCAGTAAAAAGACGGTACCACTCACCAGTGGCTAAGATAGCCCTTGGATTCATAGCACCGTAATTAAGCATAAATGTACCATCTGTAGTATCACCTAGAAACTCCAATACTACAAAGGTAACTATATTAGCAATTACCATTATTAAGGTAATTGGCGTCTCTTTTGGATTAATGTACTCGTCCTTCAAACTTATGCGAGCATCTCCTGTGGCATCCTCTGAAGAAGCTTACTCATAGCCACCTTATGCTCTTCCTCCATCTCTGTTAATGGCAATCTCAGACTACCTACATTAAATCCTAACATATTCATGGTGGATTTAATAGGTATAGGATTAACCTCACAGAATAGAGCATCTACTAATTCAAGGTAATCAAGCTGTAATCTCCTAGCCCGCTCCTCATTACCATTGAGATATTCCATAACCATATCGTGAGTTCCCTTAGGAGCCACATTAGAAAGTACGGATATAACTCCTATTCCTCCAAGTGAGAGAATAGGAACAATCTGGTCATCATTACCTGAATATATATCAAGACATCCTCTGCACAGACTAGCCAGCTTAGTAATCTGAGATATATTACCGCTAGCTTCCTTGATTCCTACGATATTAGGATTCTCAAGGCCTAATCTCATAGCTGTCTCTGGAAGTATATTGCAGCCTGTACGGCTAGGTACATTATACATAATAATAGGTAAATCAATTGCATGAGCGATTGTTGTATAGTGCTCATATAATCCCTGCTGAGTGGCCTTATTGTAAAATGGTGTCACTATAAGCAGTCCATCCACACCAAGCTCCATAATCTTCTTTGAAAAATCAATTACAAGTCTGGTAGAATTGCCACCTGATCCAGCAATAACTGGGATTCTATGATTAACTCTCTTTACTGTAAAATTGATGACAGATAGCTTCTCTTCCTCACTCATAGTAGCAGGCTCACCTGTGGTTCCACACACTATGATTGCGTCGGTTTCGCCCTCTATCTGTCTGTCTATAAGAGTACCAAGCATGTCATAATTAACGGTTTCATCATCATTGAATGGAGTAATAAGTGCTACTCCAGCACCTTTAAATAATGTCATGACCTTCCTCCTTTACTACATCAGCAATGAGCTCACGCTCGTCCATGTGATGCTTAACGCCCTTAATCTCCTGATAATCCTCGTGACCTTTTCCTGCAAGTACCACAATATCGCCTTCCTTAGCATTAACTAAGCAGTAGCGAATAGCTTCCTTACGATCAGGAATAGTTACGTACTCTCCATCAGCCTTATGTACACCCACGAGAATATCATTAATAATATCCATAGGCTCCTCGTTACGTGGATTATCTGAGGTAACTACTGTAAGATCAGCAAGCTTAGAGCTAACCTCACCCATCTCGTAGCGACGAGACTTAGCGCGATTACCACCGCAACCGAAGAGACATACTAATCTGCCTGGCTCATACGCCTTAAGTGTAGTGAGCAAACTTTCAAGTGCCATGGCATTATGTGCATAATCTATCATAACTGTGAATTTCTTAGATACAGGAACCAGCTCGATACGTCCCTTTACATGTACATCCTTAAGAGCTGCCTTAATCTTATCTTCTGACACGTTAAACTGCTTGCAAATAGCAACAGCAGTAAGTGAATTGTATACCGAGAATGTTCCAGGAACATTAACTTCTACATCCATCTCTTCCTTGCCTGATATATGATACTTAACTCCTAGAGCCCCGTGCTCCTTAAGAAGCTCTACATTCTCAGCAACGAGATCATTCTCCTTACCGTATCCATACTTAATCACATCACAGGTGTGTCCCTTCAGGATGCCGTCTATATGCTCGCTATCTCCATTGAAGATACCTGTCTTACACTGCTGGAATAGTAAGCTCTTGCAGTGCATATAATCCTCGAAATCCTTGTGCTCATTCTCACCGATATGATCTGGCTCGAGATTAGTAAAAACACCTATATCAAAAGTAAAACCTGATACTCTGTGAAGCATAAGTGCCTGAGAGCTAACCTCCATAACTACTGCGTCAAGCCCAGCATCTACCATCTGACGGAAAAGCTCCTGGACCCTATATGACTCTGGTGTAGTATTGACTGCAGGAATTCGCTCATCACCTACAATTGATTCAATAGTTCCGATTAAGCCTGTCTTAATGCCAGCTTTCTCAAGGATAGATTTAACCATATAAGTAGTGGTAGTCTTACCTTTGGTTCCTGTAATTCCAATAGTCTTAAGCTCCTTAGCAGGGTGTCCGAAATAAGCAGCAGAAAGGTACGCAAGGGCCTTACGGCTATTGTCTACCTTGATATATGTAACACCTTCAACAGGATCAACATCCTTTTCAATAACTACGACTGTTGCGCCTTTTTCGATTACTTCTGGTATGAAATCATGAGCATCCCTAACTGTTCCTGAGATGCATACGAATACTGAATCCTTCGTAACCTTTCTCGAATCGTATGTAAGTGTACTAATCTCTCTATCAATATCTCCTGCATATAATTCGTAATCTAATTCTTCTAATAATGTGCTTAATTTCATCTTCTTATCCTTCTTATATCAGTTCCTACTATATTATAGTTCTATCTCTCCAGAGAATACTTCAGTGGCTGGGCCTGTCATGAATATGTGGTTAGTATCTCTATCATATTCAATAGTAAGGTCACCGCCGCGTAGGTGTACAAGTACCTTGTCCTCTGTCTTGCCGTTAAGTATACAGGCCATAACAGTGGCACATGTGCCTGTACCGCATGCCCATGTCTCAGCGCTACCGCGCTCCCAAACTCTCATATTAGCTTCGGTTCTAGAGAGTATCTGAACGAATTCTGTATTGGTGCGCTTAGGGAATCTTTCGTGATTCTCAAAGAGTGGACCATACTTCTCAAGTTCGAATGTAGCGGTATCATCTACAAATACTACTGCGTGTGGGTTACCCATAGATACGCAAGTCATATTCCATGTCTTACCACCTACTTCGATAGGCTGGTCAACCACCCTATCTCCATCGGCAACTACTGGTATCTGTGCTGGCTCTAGGATTGGCTCTCCCATATCTACACGAACCTGCTCCACCAGACCGCCTTCAGTGAAAAGTGTCAGATACTTAATTCCAGCGCCAGATTCAACTGATATCTCTGTCTTATCTGTAAGCTTGTGATCATACACATACTTGGCAACACAACGGATTCCATTGCCACACATCTCTGCCTCAGAACCGTCTGCATTGTATATCCTCATTCTGAAATCTGCCACCTCAGAAGGGCCTATGGTAATGAGACCATCTGAGCCGATTCCGAAATGTCTATCACTGACTTTGATAGAAGCTCCTGCTGGATCTGCCAACTGCTCCTCGAATAAGTTCACATACACGTAATCATTGCCGCAACCATGCATCTTCGTAAATTTCATATATTAGTATCCTTTCCGGTTTCTGTCTTATCTTAGTTAATTTAAGTATACTCCGCACTTTCTCGAGGGTTAAGCCCACTTAGTGCGGTATTTATTGCAAATAGTGCTATATGGGATTATTATAGAAGTAATTAAGATTAAAAGAGGAGATTCATGAGAGAGTATAGTAAGAAGGGTTACCTTTATTCCAATTTCAAAATATTCCATCTGTCAGATTCCAATCTCGGGGAAATTGATTTCCATTTCCATGATTTCCACAAGATTCTAATTCATCTGTCAGGTAACACCTCCTACTCAATAGAGGGCCAGACCTTTGACCTGCAGGCTGACGATATCGTCTTCGTCAGTGCGGGTGAGGTTCATCGTCCTATTTTTCATGATAATTCCACCTACGAGAGAATCATCATATATGTCTCTAAGGAATTCCTAGATGAATACAGCAGAGAGGGCAACGACCTATCCTATTGTTTTAGGAATGCAATCGAGAATAATTCACACGTGCTGCGCCTCAGAGCCTTTAAGAATTCAAGAGTGGCAGCTTCAGTCTCTAAACTAATTAATAACCTAGGTGTGGATGCTTATGCCAATGAACTCCTTATGCAAGTACTTTTCCTGGAATTCATGGTGGAGCTCAATAGAGCAGCTCTCAGCAATGAGGTCGAGTACCTTTCAACCAGTTACTCAGGCTCTAAGATCAATTCTATCATCCAATATATCAATGAACATTTAAATGAGCCCCTCTCAGTGGATGGTATTGCGTCCATTTTCTACCTATCCCGCTATCATCTCATGCATACCTTCAAGGAGGAGACTGGATATACGATCGGAAATTACATCACTATGAAGCGATTATCTGTTGCTCAGGGATTAATTGATTCAGGAGTTCCCATCGCTTCTGCCAGCGAGCAAGCAGGATTCGGTACTTATTCTACCTTCCTCAGGGCATATAAAAAGACCTATGGCACCAGCCCTCGTAAGAAAGCTGTGTCACAGGCCTCGTTATCTTTTTAGTAAAAAGATACGCTTAATTCCACATATAGCTACCGATATAGTCCATTCCATCTTCCATCTGAATGCCTGGATCTGCCACCTTATAGACTACGGACTTATTGGATTCTAAGCATTCTCTCTCGAAGTGATAGAGAGCTATTCCCATATCTACCTTCTGTAGATCGTAGGTTCCATTGTCATAGCCCTTGCTCTTCTTCTCATAGAAGTGAGCGCCATCCTGACATACCACTACACGCCATGGCTGCTTATTGACAGCTGAAGGCGCTAGTCTGACAGCTTCAAGTGCTGTGCTAATACCGAGGCTCTTAGCCTCTTCCTCCGTGAGGGCTGTGTTGAAGTCATCCTTAAAAAACAATTCACCGAACTCGAATCGTGTGTCTGCCTTAACGCCCTTTCTCATAAGGACTTCCTTGATACCCATTTTGTCAGCAGCGTATCCTAGAGGGCTTACGCATGGCATGATTTCATTATCCTGAAGATTACATGCCTGCTCGAACTTCTCACGTGGCATGGTTCCACCTATCCATACATTTCCAATATTCTTAGACTCTGCATACATGAGCAGCTCCTCGAAACTATAACCATATGCCACATCAGCTCCAGGGCCCTTCTTGACCTTGGCTGTTACGTAACATTTCTCGCCTGTAAGCACAGGACTAGAGAGTCCATTACTCTTAGCATCGAAGAAATCAAACGCCACTGGTATATTGTATGGGTTAACTATGCTAGAAGCATATGCTTTTATATCATTGATTGTTTCTTCACTTAGACCCTTACCATCAAAAGTTCTAACACTTCGTCTCTTACGCACATCATCAATAAACATCGTAACTACCTCCTTTTAAAATATTGTACGTCAATCGATTGTGCAAAATCAATCTCTCAATTCTTAAATTTTGCTTAAATATAATCTACTGTTAATACTCTATATATTCTATGTGGATATTAATTATCTCTCTGTTCTGTTTCTATGTGCAAAGTGCATAGTTTTAATAACTTGTTTTTGTATAATTTGTATGCTATCTCAATAGAACTTTCTATAAAACGTGGTATGCTATTTGTGTTGATTGATTTAGATAAGTTCTAGGAGGTTTTATCATGAACATTTTCAAAGAGTTATTTGATAGCGAAAATGGCACAGTTATGACATTCATAGACTACTTAAAGAGCGGTTATATCGACTAATTATAATCTGCTTTTTCTTTTGCCACCTTAGGCTTTTAGCTTAAAGTGGCTTTTTCTTTTGTTAAGAGTTATCATTTCATATGAAAGGAAAATATATATGAATAAGAAAGTATTAATGATTACTCAAGGTGCTATGATTGCAGCTTTATACATAGTACTTACTTGGGTTGCCAACACTTTAGGTATGGCCAACGGAGCTATACAGGTTAGATTCTCAGAGGCTCTTTGCATCTTACCTATCTTTACACCAGCTGCTATTCCAGGGCTCTTCGTAGGCTGCTTACTTGCCAATATAATTAATGGCTGTGTTATCTGGGACATAGTTTTCGGAAGTCTCGCCACTTTAATCGGCGCATTCGGAACATATATGCTTAGAAATACTAAATTCATATTTACGTTACCACCTGTCATAGCTAATATGATCATCGTTCCACTAGTTCTTAAGTACGCATTCAACTCAACTGATGCTTATTGGTTCATGGTTGTAACAGTTGGTATCGGTGAGATTATCAGCGTATGTATCCTAGGAATGGTTCTTAAGACAGTTCTTTGGAAACAGCGTGAGTTCATTTTCCCTGAAGTATAATTTAAGGCTAGCACTTGGCTAGCCTTTTTTATTTCTCTAATATTCTAAGAACACTGTGCACAATTCTCTCAGCACTCTTAATAATGGTATCAACTGACTCTATATCATCCTCATCAGTTACACTCTCCATCAGAAGATCTGCGTTACCTCTTATTACAGTAAGGGGTGTCTTGATATCATGGGCAATCTGCGCCATCTCTTCCTTGGCCTTCTGTTCCATAAGCCATTTATTCTCAAGTGAATCTACTAGTTCATTTTTCATATCATCCATAGTGGACATGATGTCATCAAACTCTGTAATCTGTGATGACACCTTGCATGCTTCCAAATCCTTGGAAGATAATTGCTTAGTGTAGGTGTCCACAATGCTTATGGCCCTCTTAATCCTCCTAATGAGAATAATAGTTGGAATTATGATTTCAAGAGATAATATTATGAAAACCATGAATCCTATTACGATTCCATGATTCATGCCTATCACATAGTGAATGTATAGAATATCATTACCAGACTTTACCGTGAGATATACATCCTGACCCTTAACGATCATTCCCTTACCGCCAGAATGATATTCCTCCATGAATTTCTTAAGGCCTTTATTATC
>JAILNO010000061.1 GCA_024691465.1 Pseudobutyrivibrio sp.
TAACCTACCTCACATAAGGAGATTAAATGTTATGACTAGTAAGAAATTATTCACCAAGATAGATGGTCTACTCCACGGCGGTGACTACAATCCCGAACAGTGGTTGGATAGACCAGATATCCTTGCAAAAGATATTCAGTATATGAAGGAAGCTGAGATTAATTGCGTCTCTTTGGGAATATTCTCCTGGGCAGTACATGAGCCTACCGAAGGGGATATTAATCTAGACTGGCTTCAGGAGATCATGGATAAGCTCTATGCCAATGGCATCTA
Source organism: Pseudobutyrivibrio sp. (assembly GCA_024691465.1). Next base: position 274 of record JAILNO010000061.1, read on the forward strand.
CACCATACTTGCCACTCCTACTGGTGCTCGCCCTGCCTGGCTTGATGAGAAGTATCCTTCCGCCATGCGCTGCGACGAGTATGGCGTACGCAATCATCATGGTGTTCGCCATAACCACTGCATGACCTCCCCTGAGTTCCGAGAAAAGGTACGAATAATCGACACCGCACTAGCCAAGCGTTTCGCAAATCATCCAGGCCTTCTTATGTGGCACATATCTAACGAGCTGGGAGGCTTCTGCTATTGCGACAGCTGTAAGGCCAGGTTCAGACAGTGGCTGGCCAAGCGTTATGACAACGATATCAACAAGCTTAACAAGGCCTGGTGGACTACCTTTTGGTCTCATACTTTTACAAGCTTCGAACAGATTGACCCACCATATGCTAACGGTGAGAGCTGCATCCTGGGCCTTAATCTAGACTGGAAGCGCTTCACCACCTTTTCAGCTACTGATTTCATGAGATTTGAGATAGATACTCTGAGAGCTGCAGGTGCTACGGAACCTACCACCACTAATTTCATGGAGATGTTCTATGATTACGACTATCACTACATGAGTCAATTCATAGATGTAATCAGCTGGGATAATTATCCTGAGCTACATAACAACTGGAAAAGTGACGCTGATACCATGCTTGAGCGCAGCTTTAACCATGCATTATTCAGGAGTATGAAGGTTGATCAGCCATTTATGATGATGGAGTCAGCACCAGGGCTTGTTAACTGGCGCCCTGTCAACAAGTATAGACGCCCTGGGGTGCACAAGCTAATCTCCCTTCAGGCTATAGCCTGTGGTTCAGATACTGTCCAGTATTTCCAGATCAGGAAGAGTCGTGGTTCCTCTGAACAGTTCCACGGAGCTGTCATAGACCACATCGGAACTAATGACACCAGAGTATTCAAGGAAGTGGCTTCTGTTGGAAAGGACCTGCTATCGCTTGAGGAAATTACAGGCTCCCTATCTGGTAATAGAGTAGCCCTAATCTTCGATTGGGATAATCGCTGGGCCATAGATGATGTGAGGGCTCTTTCTCAGGAGTCTAAGAAATATGTGGAGACCTGCATGGATATATACAATGAATTCATGAGTATGGGAGTTGAGCCTGATATTATTTCATCAGATATGGACTTTGATAAATATTCTATCATAGTAGCCCCTATGCTATATGTATTACATGATAATATAGGTTCCAAAATAGCTTCATTTGTGGATAATGGTGGTGAATTCATGGCCACTTATTTCACTGGATATGTGGATAAGTCACTGCTTACATTCCTCGGTGGATTCCCAGGGGATGGCCTATCTAAGGTATTCGGCCTCAGGTCAGAAGAAATAGACTCTCTATATCCTGATGATCAGGTATCCATAAGTATATTAGATAGGACAGGGCATGGAACCTACACTGTGGCTGTCCATGATTATCAGGAGATGCTTAGGGATGTAAATGCCGATGTGCTTGCAAGGTACGAGGAAGACTATCTGGCTGGACTGCCTGCAATCACCTGCAATTCCTACGGTGATGGTCACGCCTACTACGTGGCCTGCCGAACCGAGCAGTCCCAGATTGAGTTCCTGTATAGAGACATGCTAGAGCGAGCTCATATCCCTTATAAGAAGCTTCCTGCAGGTATCGAGAAGCACACCCGATACAAGGATGACATTACCTATGACTTCTATATGAATTGCACTAGTGAAGCTAATACCGTGACAGGTATATCAGGATTCAATCTCCTTAATTCCACTGAAGTATTAGATACACTTACCCTTAATCCATATGAAGTAGCTGTACTCAAGAGTTAATTTTTACATAAATAAAGCGCTAATCCTGCTGGACTAGCGCTTATTATTATTTAAAAGTTACGATGGTAACACCTGCATCACCCTCGCCGAATTCTCCCTGATGGAATTCCTTGATATTCTTGCACTTGCGCAGATACTGCTGAACTCCCGCGCGCAAGGCTCCTGTGCCCTTACCATGTACCACCCTGACTGAAGTCAGATGACTGATGTAGGCATCATCTAAGTACTTCTCAAGCTTAGCTATACCCTCATCTACTGTACAACCCAGTAGATTAATTTCAGGAGAAATAGACGCAGCCTTGTTGAATCCGCCGTAGGTCATATTCTTAACTCGAGTGCCCTTCTTAGGTACGAACTTATCCTCTTCCTCTATGAGAACCAGATCCTTAATATTCACAGTGGACTTCATGATACCCATCTGTACCATCACATCCCCCTTACTGTTAGGCTTAGAGCATACATTACCAGTGAGATTCATCGAGAGTACCTTGACCTTATCACCCACATGGAGGTCGGTAGGCACATTATGATTCTCCTGAGGCTTAGCCTCTTCCTTGGCCTTGCTCTTAGACTTGTTGATATTCTTACCAAGAGCCTGACGCTTAGCTTCCATGGCAGAGATATTGCCGTTACCTTTTCCGAACTTATTGAAATCACGGATAGTCTCATCTGCCAAATCCTTCGCTTCCTGAAGAATATCTGCAGCCTCCTGATGGGCATCTCGAATAATCTCCTCGCGCTGAGACTTGATTCGCTCTTCCTTAGCCATAGCATCACTCAGTTTCCTCTCTGCAAGGGCCAAATCTTCTGCAGCTTTTGCTGCATTTTCCTCAACCTCATGACGCTTAAGCTCTAAATCAACCATCAAATCTTCGAAATTCTTATCGTTTTCTGACAATCTACCCTTGGCATCGTCAATTAACTCAACAGGAATGCCTAATTTCTTAGAAATTGCAAATGCGTTAGATTTGCCTGGCACACCCATGATTAGACGGTATGTAGGACTGAGAGTTTCCAATGAGAACTCACAAGAAGCATTCTCAACACCCTCAGTTGAGAGTGCATATACCTTCAATTCACTATAGTGAGTAGTAGCCATAATACGCACATCAAGCATGTGCAATCTATCTAGTATAGACTGTGCAAGGGCAGCGCCCTCCTTAGGGTCAGTACCAGCACACAGCTCATCGATAAGCACCAGGAACTGTGGGACCTTAGCAGGCTCATTGCTACCATGCAACACCTTAGAATTCCTGAAGTCTATCTTATTCTTCTCTATAATCTCCTCAGTCTCATGTGAGTAGCTTCCACTATCGATAGCCTCTAGTATGTGGACAATATTAACCATATGAGATGAGAATGTGGACAAGGACTGCTCAATAGACTGCTCATCACCTATATCTGCATACACATCATCGAATACTGCAATCTGGCTCCTATCCTTAGCAGGTATATGAAGTCCCGCCTGAGCCATAAGAGTAAGCAGACCACAAGTCTTAAGAGACACGGTCTTACCACCTGTATTAGGACCAGTCACAAGCAGCAGATTATAATCCTCTCCCAGCTTGATATCTGTAGCCACGACCTTCTTAGGGTCTAGCAATGGATGACGAGCCCCTCTGAGATTAATAATTCCATCCTCATTGAACTCAGGATTGCTTCCATTAAGCTCTATAGCATATCTACCCTTAGCCAGCACGAAGTCAATATATGTAAGCAGCTCAAAGTTACGAATAATTCCCTCTGAGCTACTCGCTATCCTATTAGAAATATCTGCAAGAATCCTTGCAATCTCATCCTGCTCCCTAACCTGCAGCTCCCTCAACTCATTATTCAAATCAACAGCCTGCATAGGCTCAATGAAGAAGGTCGAACCTGTAGAAGACTGATCATGCACCATACCTGGCACCCTACTCTTATAATCCGCCCTAACTGGCAGACAGTACCTACCGCCACGCAGCGTAACTACAGGCTCCTGCAGATACCCACGTGTAGTACTATTATTAAGCATAGAGTTCATAACACTCTTAATCTTCTCATTAGTCTGATGCATACCCCTACGGATATCATGTAGAGCCACACTAGCATCATCTGCAATAGTATCCTCATCTATAATGCATCGTCTAATCTCATTAAGTATAGCCACCTCTGGTGAAAGCCCATTGAAGTAGAAGCTAAGCGCATCCTCTTCCTCCACCTGATTACCATATGTACTAACCCTCTTAGTAACCTCAAGCACCGAAGCCACCGCAAGAATCTCCTCTATGGTAAGAGTAGATCCCAGCCCTAATCTAGCCAACGAAGCCCTCAGATCCGTGGTACCACTGGCACTCACATCTCCCACCTTCACCAATCGATTAAATGCGCAAGCCGTCTCAGCCTGCATCACCTTAATCTCCTCTATATCATTAATAGGCAATAGCTGCTGACACTTAATCTTAGCCGACTCACATGTAGCCAGCTCCGCAAGCCTCGCAACTATCTTGTCATATTCCAACGTCTTTAAAACTTTAAGATTCATAGTTACCTCTTATCTAATACATCTAATTCCCTTAAATTATAAGCATTTCCTCCCCTAGGCACAACACATTTTCAACCTGCCCCGCCTCACCTACTCATGCCCCTCCCCACCAGGCCCTGCCCTTTATATAGAGCCACCTCCACCCCCGGTGCCTTAGCACCATCCACTTTTTGCTGGCATCGTCTGCGGATTATGATTTTCTAAGGGTCAAGTGTCGCTTTTATTATGGTGGGCGTTTTTTCAATTCTTTGCACTTCTATCGGGATGGTTTGTAGGGGACAGACACTTATATTTATATTAAGAGAAGCTTCTACAGAACTTATGGGAGCAACTGCATGACCGTACGAGTGAGCTTAGTAAAATAGAAGCAGTTTATAATGTGAACTGGGCACGCGGAGCCATGGACGGCGCAGCGAGCCTTAAAATGAAACGGACTGATTTTTAAGGCGGTGCCCATTCACAAATAAACTGCTTCGTAATTTTACTTAGCAAACGGGTC
>JAILNO010000103.1 GCA_024691465.1 Pseudobutyrivibrio sp.
GAGCACTATCCACCTCTATTTGAGCATCATGTATCTCAACTATGTGCTTGACTATAGCAAGACCTAATCCCGTGCCTCCTGTGGCCTTTGATCTGCTCTTATCCACTCTGTAGAACCTCTCGAATATGCGCTGCTGCTCAGCTGCAGGTATGCCTATACCATTATCCTTAACAATAAGTGTAGGTCTCGTAGCTTTGCCCACAGTGACTATTACCTTGCCTCCCTCATTGTTATATCTGACAGCATTCTGTACCAGATTCTCTATGAGTTCCTTAAGCATATCCTTGTTACCCACCATTATGCACTCACTGCCCTGATACTCTAATTCAATACCTCTTTGCTTAGCATTAATAGACAGGTCTTCCATGGACTCAAGGGCAATCTTATTGAGGTCGCACTCCTCGAAACCTGGATCTCTCTCGCTCCTATCTAGCTCAGAGAGACGTATGATATCGTTAATTAATGTCAGTAATCGATTGGCATTCTTCCTAATCTCCTGGTAGAAATGCTTCTGCTGATTCTCATCTGCTATACCATTCTCAAGTAGCTCTGTGTAGCCTGATATTGCTGTGATAGGAGTCTTAAGCTCATGGGATACATTCGCTGTAAAATCCTGCCTGGCCTTAGCCGCTGATAGTATATCTGCATGCTGAGTCTTAATCATATCGGCAAAGGGCTCCAGTTCCTTATATGGCGCTTTGAAGTCCACATCCTCCAGATTGCAGGCCATGGTTTCAATAGGGCTAAGAAGCTGCCTTGCTAACAAGTGAGACAGTCCTATACATATAACGATAATCATCAGTATTATCAATAGAGTAACTGGAGCAGCTGACATAAATACTGACCAGATACTGTTAGCATTGGTGGCCACACGCAGTACTGTATCATTATCAAGGAGTACCGCATAGTAAAAAGTATTCTCACCCATAGTGTCCGACCGCCTTACTATCTCTCCTGTACCCTCTACCAGAGCCTCCTGTATCTCAGGTCGATCCAGGTGATTGGCCAACTGATCTGAGGTCACATCATTGTCATATAGTACTGTACCGTCACTATCTATCCAGGTGACGCGCAGCTCCTCCATATCAGTAGATAGATTAATCTCATCCGTATCTATATCCACAGATTCGAAGAATTCAGTGTCCTTAAGAAGCTTGGCACTGATTGCCAGGTCATGCCTGACCTGTCTCTGAAACAAACCATAATATACAATTGTAATTCCTATAACTGTTGCAAGGATAGCAACTATAGCTATCCCCACCATCCTCATATTAATCTTCGTCTTCATTCTATTACATACCCGACATTGCGCACGGTCCTAATCCTATTACCGTAATTACGGAGCTTCTGCCTGAGAGTCTTAACATGCATATCAAGTGTCCTAGACTCGCCCTCATAATCGATGCCCCACACTTCCTCCAGAATCTTGCTCCTATTAAGAACGATTCCCTTATTGAGAAGCAACAGTGAGAGTAACTGGTACTCCTTATAAGTAAGGTCGATAATCTGTCCCTCCAGAATCACCTCATGCTTCTCCTCATCTATCTTGAGATCATCCAGCACCATATCAGCAGCTATATCTCTTTCACTGCGGCGAAGTAGTGCCTTCACTCTAGATATCAGTTCCATTACAGAAAATGGCTTCTTGATATAATCGTCTGCACCGTTTTCGATACCTTTAACCAGATCTAAGTCCGTGGTCTTAGCCGTGACCATTATGATAGGTATCTTCTTAGTGTCTGGTCTCAGACGTAACTTTCTCACTATCTCGTTACCATCCTCGTCAGGAAGCATAATGTCCACTAGGATGAGTCCAGGCAGTATATCATCCAATCTCTTGTAGAAATCCTTTGCACAGCAAAAGCCCTGCACCTTATGCCCCGCATTCATAAGAGCGAATTCCTCAATCTCTCTGATATTATCATCATCCTCAATGATATAAATTAAAGCCATAGTCTCACCTACTTTTTGCTAGATTTCTTTTTCTTTATTTTATCATTAACTTTCTTAAGGGAATATC
>JAILNO010000121.1 GCA_024691465.1 Pseudobutyrivibrio sp.
ATTGAGTAGCATGAGAATCTACCTGTGATACGGTCCTTAAGAGACTCAATCTCTTCACGACCATCCATGAATGCGTATACCCACATACCTGGAATCTCACGGTCTGTACCAGCAACACAGTCAGACTCACGAATAATAAGCTCCTGAGCAACGTCAACCATTCGACGTGTCAAGTAACCTGAATCAGCTGTACGAAGAGCTGTATCAGAAAGACCCTTACGAGCACCATGAGCTGACATGAAGTACTCAAGTACATCAAGACCCTCACGGAAGTTTGACTTGATAGGAAGCTCGATTGTACGACCTGTTGTATCGGCCATCAAACCACGCATACCAGCAAGCTGCTTGATCTGCTTATCAGAACCACGGGCACCTGAATCAGCCATCATGAAGATGTTGTTGTACTTATCAAGACCATCAAGAAGGTCCTTAGTAAGCTCATCATCAGTATTCTTCCATGTATCAACTACTTCACGGTAACGCTCCTCCTCTGTAATAAGACCACGCTTATACTGACGTGTAATCTTATCTACAGTCTCTTCAGCTGCAGCAATAAGTTCTGGCTTCTGAGGTGGAACTGTCATATCTGAAATTGAAACTGTCATGGCAGCAATTGTTGAGTAGTGATAACCCATAGCCTTGATATCATCAAGAACTTCTGCTGTCTTTGTAGCTCCATGTGTGTTAATAACTTTTTCAAGAATCTGCTTTAACTGCTTCTTACCAACATGGAAGTCTATCTCTGGAATGAGCTCATTCTCTGGATTTGAACGATCAATGTAACCAAGATCCTGAGGAATGATTTCATTAAAAATAAGTCTACCAAGTGTTGATGAAACGTTACCTGCAATTACAGTGCCGTCTGATAACTTCTTAGACACACGAACTGTGATTCGTGCATGCATTGTTATTGCTTTGTTTTCGTAAGCAAGGATTGCTTCGTTAAGGTTTTTGAATATCTTACCTTCACCAAGCTCTTCTTTTGAATCGCCAACTGTTGTACCACGCTCCTGTGTGAGGTAGTAGATACCAAGTACCATATCCTGTGAAGGAACGGCAACAGGGCCACCGTCTGAAGGCTTCAAGAGGTTGTTAGGTGAGAGGAGCATGAATCTACACTCAGCCTGTGCCTCCTGTGTAAGTGGAAGGTGAACAGCCATCTGGTCACCGTCGAAATCGGCGTTGAAAGCTGTACATACAAGTGGATGAAGCTTGATAGCTCTACCTTCTACGAGGATTGGCTCGAAAGCCTGAATACCAAGTCTGTGAAGTGTAGGAGCACGGTTAAGCATAACTGGATGCTCTTTGATAACATCTTCAAGGATGTCCCAAACCTCTGGCTCAAACTTCTCTACCATCTTTTTAGCGTATTTAATGTTGTGAGCCATTCCATTACCAACAAGCTCTTTCATAACAAATGGTTTGAAGAGCTCAAGTGCCATCTCCTTTGGAAGACCACACTGGTAAATCTTAAGCTCTGGTCCTACGACGATAACTGAACGACCTGAGTAGTCAACACGCTTACCAAGAAGGTTCTGTCTGAATCGACCAGACTTACCTTTAAGCATGTCAGAAAGTGACTTAAGAGGTCTGTTACCAGGACCTGTAACTGCACGACCACGACGACCGTTATCGATAAGAGCATCAACTGCTTCCTGAAGCATACGCTTTTCGTTACGTACAATGATATCTGGAGCACCAAGCTCAAGAAGTCTACGAAGTCGGTTGTTTCTATTAATAATACGACGGTATAAATCGTTAAGATCTGATGTTGCAAAACGACCACCATCAAGCTGTACCATTGGACGAAGATCTGGTGGAATAACAGGAATAACTGTCATAATCATCCACTCAGGTCTGTTGCCTGACTCGCGGAATGCCTCAACAACCTCGAGTCTCTTGATGATACGTGAACGCTTTTGGCCAGTAGCGCTATCTAATTCGATTTGAAGCTTTGTAGCTTCTTCGTCAAGGTCGATAGCCTTAAGTAATTCCTGAATAGCCTCTGCGCCCATTCCTACTCTAAATTCGTTACCATACTGATCTCTAGCCTCTTGATATTCAGCCTCAGTAAGAACCTGCTTGTACATAAGAGCAGTATCTGCTGCGTCAAGTACAATGTATGATGCGAAATAGAGAACCTTCTCTAATGTCTTTGGTGAAAGATCAAGAATAAGTCCCATACGTGAAGGAATACCCTTGAAATACCAAATATGTGAAACTGGTGCAGCAAGTTCGATGTGACCCATACGCTCACGACGAACAGATGCCTTTGTGATCTCAACACCACAACGATCACAAACTACACCCTTATAACGAATCTTCTTGTACTTTCCGCAGTGACATTCCCAGTCCTTGCTAGGTCCAAAAATCTTCTCGCAGAAAAGACCATCCTTCTCAGGCTTCAGTGTACGATAATTGATTGTCTCAGGCTTCTTAACCTCGCCACGAGACCACTGTCTGATCTTCTCAGGTGATGCCAATCCAATCTGTATTGCGTCAAATGCTACTGGTTGATATGTCGCTTCTTTATTCTCTGGCATTTTCTAGCTCCCTTCCTACTTATTCCTCATCAAAATCATCTGCTGTGTCTGAAAAATCATCATCCTCTGCAAATGGCTCATCATCTTCATCATCAACAAGATCTCCATCAGAATCAAACTTCTTGGTAGAGAAACCTGCCTGTGCAAATGAATTGTCATCCTCGAATGCGAAGTTCCTATCAGAACCAGCGATAATTGCGTTAAGGTCTGTATTTCCATATTCGCTAGTCTCCATGAGCTCAACTTCCTCACGGTTCTCATCGAGAACACGTACGTCGAGTCCAAGTGACTGTAATTCTTTAAGTAATACCTTGAATGACTCAGGGATTCCTGGCTCAGGTATATTCTCGCCCTTGATGATTGCCTCGTATGTCTTAACACGACCGATTACATCATCAGACTTCATTGTAAGGATCTCCTGAAGTGTATATGAAGCACCATATGCCTCAAGAGCCCAAACTTCCATCTCTCCGAAACGCTGTCCACCGAACTGTGCTTTACCACCGAGTGGCTGCTGTGTAACAAGAGAGTAAGGACCAGTTGAACGAGCGTGAATCTTATCATCAACGAGGTGGTGAAGCTTCAGGTAATGCATGTGACCGATTGTAACTGGGCCATCAAATGGCTCACCTGTACGGCCATCACGAAGCTGTACCTTACCATCTCTAGAGATTGGAACACCCTTCCAAAGCGCTCTGTGAGCACGGTTTGTAGATAAGTACTCCATAACATCCTCGCGAAGGATATCTACATACTTATCATAGAATGTCTCCTCACCATTAGATGCCTCTTCCTTGTCAAATGGCATATTAACATAGTCATTAGCAAGCTCAAGAGTATCCTGGATATCAATCTCCTTGGCACCATCGAATACTGGTGTCTCAATGTCAAATCCAAGTGCCTTAGCAGCAAGTGAAAGGTGAATCTCAAGGACCTGACCAATGTTCATACGTGAAGGAACGCCCAGTGGGTTAAGTACGATATCAAGTGGTCGACCATTTGGAAGATATGGCATATCTTCTACTGGAAGTACGCGGGAAACTACACCCTTGTTACCGTGACGACCGGCCATCTTATCACCTACACCAATTTTTCTCTTCTGAGCGATGTAGATACGAACTGATTTATTAACACCTGGAGAAAGCTCATCGCCATTCTCTCGTGTGAATACCTTAGCATCAACAACGATACCGTATGCTCCGTGTGGTACACGAAGTGAAGTATCACGAACTTCTCTAGCCTTCTCACCGAAGATTGCAAGAAGAAGTCTCTCTTCTGGAGTACGCTCTGTCTCACCCTTTGGTGTAACCTTACCAACAAGGATATCACCGGCACGAACCTCTGCACCGATACGAATGATACCGCTCTCATCAAGATCCTTAAGAGCATCATCACCAACACCAGCAACATCACGAGTGATTTCTTCTGGTCCGAGCTTTGTATCACGAGCGTCAATCTCGTACTCTTCAATATGAATAGATGTATAAACATCATCCTGAACGAGGCGCTCTGAAAGAAGAACGGCATCCTCGTAGTTGTATCCTTCCCAAGTCATGAAACCGATAAGTGGGTTCTTTCCAAGGGCAAGCTCACCATTCTTTGTAGAAGGACCATCAGCGATAACCTCGCCAGCTTCTACATGATCGCCCTTAAATACAATTGGGCGCTGGTTATAGCAGTTAGACTGGTTTGAACGTGTGAACTTAAGAAGATTATACTCATCTCTTGTTCCGTCTTCGTCAGCCTTAACAATAATTCTCTTTGTCTCAGACATCTCTACGATACCTGCGCGCTTAGCAACAACGCAGACACCTGAATCGACAGCTGTCTTTGGCTCCATACCTGTACCAACAACTGGTGCTTCTGTAGTAAGAAGTGGAACGGCCTGACGCTGCATGTTTGAACCCATGAGGGCACGGTTAGCATCATCGTTCTGAAGGAATGGAATAAGGGCTGTAGCAACTGAGAATACCATCTTAGGAGATACGTCCATGTAATCAAACATCTTCTTATCGTACTCCTGTGTCTCCTCGCGGAAACGACCAGATACATTCTTTCTCATGAAGTGGCCTTCTTCGTCAAGCTTGACGTTAGCCTGTGCTACATGGTAATTATCCTCTTCGTCAGCAGTCATATATACTACTTCCTCTGTTACACGAGGATTTTCTGGGTCAGACTTATCAATACGTCTGTATGGTGCCTCAATGAAACCATACTCATTAATACGAGCATAGCTTGCGAGAGAGTTGATAAGACCGATGTTAGGTCCTTCAGGTGTCTCGATAGGGCACATACGTCCATAGTGAGAATAGTGAACGTCTCGAACCTCGAATCCTGCACGATCTCTTGAAAGACCACCAGGACCAAGTGCTGAAAGACGTCTCTTATGTGTCAACTCACCAAGTGGGTTGTTCTGATCCATGAACTGTGACAACTGTGATGAGCCAAAGAACTCTTTGATTGCAGCTGTAACAGGCTTGATGTTGATGAGGTTCTGTGGAGAAATATCCTCAAGGTCACGAGTAGTCATACGCTCACGTACAACCTTCTCAAGACGTGATAAACCAATTCTGTACTGGTTCTGT
>JAILNO010000181.1 GCA_024691465.1 Pseudobutyrivibrio sp.
AGTGATGTGGTGGTGGCTCTAGGAGCTTCCACAGGTGGAACCGAAGCGCTGTGCGATGTAATCATGGGATTCAGAAGGGATATCCCAGGCACTATAGTAACTCAGCATATGCCACCTGGTTTTACCAAAATGTACGCGGATAGATTAAATGCTCAGTGCCAGGTAAGTGTTAAGGAAGCTGAGACAGGGGATGTGCTAACCCAGGGTCTGGTGCTGGTAGCACCTGGAGATAAGCATCTAAGGTTAGTTAAGAAGGCAGATAAATACGTAGTGGAATGTAGAGCAGGTGAAAAAATAAGTGGTCACTGTCCTTCAGTGGATGCCATGTTTTCATCGGTGGCCCAGGTGGCGGGCAGTCATTGTGTGGCTGCATTACTTACGGGAATGGGTAAGGATGGTGCAGACGGACTCCTGGAGATTAGGAGAGCTGGAGGTCATACCATAGGCCAGGATGAGGAGTCCTGCGTAGTATATGGCATGCCTAAGGTCGCCTATGATATAGGAGCTGTAGAGTACCAGCTACCACTTCATTCTATTTCATCAAAAATCTACTCTATATTAGAAAAAATGTAAGAGATTCGGAAGGAGATATGTGCATGAAAATACTTATAGTCGAGGATGATTTCGCCAGCAGAAAGTACATGATGGATTACATGTCGAAGCATGGTGAGTGCGATGGTACAGCTGATGGTGAAGAGGCGGTGGAGGCATACGTAATGGCTGTAGAGGATGATGCCCCATATGACCTGATATGTCTGGACATAATGATGCCAGCCATGGATGGCTATCAGGTGCTTAGAGCCATCAGAGAGATGGAGGCCGAGAATGATATCCCTGCAGAGGACCAAGTCAAGATCATCATGATGACTGCCCTATCAGAAGAGAAGAATGTTATGAAAGCTTTTGAGATGGGTTGTAGTGTGTACTGCAACAAACCAGTTGATACAGAAAGACTGGAAAGCGCAATGAAGAAGCTTGGGCTTCTATAATCATATAATCCTGTAAAAATTATTGGAGAAAGGAGAAGTCAGATGAGCGAAGAAATGGATAGCATGCTAGACATGTATCTATATGAGAACGGGCAACTACTTGAGAAGCTCGAAATGACGACTCTTGAAAAGAAGGACGCGGACTGCTTCGACGAGGCTGATATTAATGAATTTTTCAGAGTTATGCATACCATAAAGGGTTCTTCTGGAATCATGATGTTTGACAATATCATGAAGCTGGCTCATAAGCTGGAGGATGTATTCTTCTACATTAGAGAGTCTCATCCAGACAATGTGCCACACTTGGAGCTGGTAGATAAGATTTTTGCTGTGGCGGATTTCTTCAGAGAGGAATTCGAGAATATAAGCGAGGGTGGAGAACCTACCAAGGATTCAACAGAGCTGATAGAGGATATCGATAAGTTCCTCAGCAAGATCAAGAATGAGATAGTCAGTGAGCACAAGCCTCTGCCTAAGCAGGAAAAGGACGAGGGTCCAACACACTTCTATATTGCACCAGCTGTTACGGAGGATGCCAAGTATTTCCATATACAGGTGTACTGGAGCAATGACACGCAGATGGCTAATATGCATGCCTTTGCCCTGGCCAATGCCCTCAAGGATTCCGTAGAGGACATGTACTATACTCCCGATGACATCATTACCAATGAGGATTCGGCAGATGTGGTACTAGAGCAAGGCTTTAGGATGCTTGTAAAGACACATAATGACAAGGCCGCCATAGAAGCAATCCTTGGAACCCATGTGGTACAGAGCATGGAAGTCACTGAATCATCCAAGGCAGAGTATGAGATGGGATTCGATATCCCAGCTCCTATAATGGGGGCAGCCACAATAGACTTAGGAGATGAGCCTAAGGAAGAGGAGAAGAAAAAAGACGAGGTCACCCCAGGTGACTATGTAATAGATGCCAAGCCAGCAGGCAAGAAGATGACTCTGGCAAAGGATAAGAAGCCTAAGGCACCACCTCAGAGTTACATCAGTGTAAATGTTGGCAAGATTGATCAGCTGATGGATTTAATAGGAGAGATAGTTATCTCTGAGTCAGTGGTTCTGCAGAATCCAGATTTAAATGTGCCAGGACTTAATCTTTCCAATTTCAATAAATCTGCAGCACAGCTTACTAAATTTACGGCAGAGATGCAGGACGTAATCATGTCCATGCGTATGATGCCTCTTACCAATACCTTCCAGAAGATGAATAGAATCGTCTTCGACACCTCAAGGAAATTAGGCAAGGATATAGAGCTTAAGATGATAGGTGAGGATACGGAAGTAGATAAGAACATAATTGAGAAGATATCAGACCCTCTGATGCACATGATTAGAAACTCCATAGATCATGGTATAGAGGACAAGGAGGCCAGAGTAGCAGCAGGTAAGCCTGAAAAGGGACTCATTACCTTAGAAGCTAAGAACGAGGGAGGCAAAGTAGTCATCAGTGTTACAGATGATGGCGGAGGAATGAATCCTGAGAAGCTTTTTGCTAAGGCGAAGAAGAATGGAATCATACCAGCTGAAAAAACTATTAACGACTATACGAAGAAGGAGATATACCAGTTCATTACATATCCTGGATTCTCTACCAACGAGCAGGTAACAGAGCTATCTGGTAGAGGAGTTGGAATGGATGTAGTAGTGAAGAATCTACAGTCGGTAGGTGGCATGCTGGAGATTGATTCGGAATTCGGCAAGGGTTCCACCATGGCACTGAAGATTCCACTTACACTGGCAATCATCAGTGGAATATTACTACAGGTAGGCGATGCTAAATTCGCCATTGAGACAAGCGTAGTTAAGGAATTCATTAACATGCGTCAATCCAGCACCCTGACAGATCCTGATGGAAGAGAGTATCTGAATGTGCGAGGCCAGCACTACATGGTAGTGAGGCTTAGCGACAAATACCACATAGAAGGTGCGAAGGAGAAAATTGAGGAAGGCATCATGATTTTGACCGAATATGAATCCCAGAGAATCTGCATATTCGTAGATAAACTGTTGGGAGGTCAGGAAATAGTGGTTAAGCCTATTCCTAAATACATCAAAAAGGTGGAGGGCTTATCAGGCTGTACCCAGTTGGGGGACGGCAGTATAGCATTGATACTTGATATAGCCACACTTGTATAAGGAAAGGAGAGGTATATGGCAGAACAGAACTTAGACATGACTGTTGAAGAAGATGAGGAATTACTAGACGACTCAGCGGTCATAGATGCTAAACAATATATGACCTTCAAATCGGGGACTGAGTGTTACGCCATCGAGCTCAAGTATGTTAATGAAATAATGGGCATACAGCCTATCACTAAGATACCTGAGGTTGAGGATTATATCAGGGGATTAATAAATCTTAGAGGAAAAATCGTTCCTGTAATAGATGTTCGTCTTCGATTTAAGCAAGAACCATTCGAGTACAACGATAGGACCTGCATCATTATAGTTGATGTTAAGAGTACTGTGTTGGGACTGATAGTTGAGACCATAGCCGATGTGGTAACCATCAAGAATAAGGATATAGAGATTCCAGTTACTCTTGCATCGGCCAGCTCGAAGAACAAATATGTATACGGATTTGGAAAAGTAGGGGATGAAGTTAAGTTACTACTTAACCCAGAGAAACTGATAGGAGACGAAGAGATTGCTGAACTAGAAGCGGCAGTTGAAGAAGGTACAGTATAAAAGAAAAGTTTGGTATTTATAAAACAAGGAGGCTTTTTTGTATGAAAAAGAAGAGCGTTTTATCGGGGATGATTTGGACTATTGTAATTATGATTCTTCTTCTGATTATTTCAGAGGGAATGGGATTGATTGTTGAGCACACAGGTGGCACAATCCTTTCTCCAGGAGCAACAATAGTGCTTGATGTAGTTATTATGATTCTAGCAATAGCAGTGGGCATCATAGGATTATTTGCTCATGCCAGGAATCTACGTAAGATTATTGCAACAACCAACAGCTATGTGGAAAAGGTAGCTGATGGCGATGTGGATTGGGAAGTGAAGGAGAATACATTCAGAGAGTACAACGGATTCATCGAGGACATGAGGAAGCTGGTTCATTCTACCAAGGTCCAGACAGATGTGGCTAATGCTATGTCCAAGGGTGATTTCACAGTGGAACCTCTAATTAGGAGCGAGAAGGATGTGTTAGGAAAGGCACTCAGGGATCTGGTGGATGAGAATAACAATGTCCTCACTAAGGTTCAGGAAGCAGGTATGTCCTTCACTGAAGGTTCTAAGGAAGTGGCAGCAGCTTCACAAGCTCTGGCACAGGGCTCTACAGAGCAAGCTAGTGCAATTGAAGAGATTACAGCATCTATGAAGGATATTGCTACTAAGACTAGCACCAATGCTGACAATGCTAGGAACATGGAGAATATGGTTCACAAGATGTTAGAGGATGCCAAGAATGGCAAGGATGCAGTGGATGGCGTCAATACTTCTATGAACGATATCAGTGATTCATCACACAATATAAGCAAGGTTATTAAGACTATTGATGATATAGCATTCCAGACTAATATCTTAGCTCTCAATGCAACTGTAGAAGCAGCTCGCGCTGGAGTACACGGTCGTGGATTTGCAGTAGTTGCAGAGGAAGTTAAGAATCTGGCAGAGCTGTCATCTAATGCAGCTCAAGAGACAGCAGAGCTCATCCAGCACTCTATTGATATGGTGGAGGATGGAACCAAGCAGGTAGATGAGATGACTATGGCTATCAACAAGTTATCTGAGGCTATTGAATCTATAGCTGGTACAGTTACTGAGGTGGCATCATCATCAGATGAACAGGCTACAGCTATTGCACAGGTTAAGCTGGCAATCGGTCAGATATCTCAGGTAGTTCAGACAGATTCAGCTACCAGCGAGCAGTGTGCAGCTGCAGCAGAGACATTATCTAACCACGCACAGGATCTTAGAGATATAGTTGCAAGCTTCAAGCTCAAGGGTAAGACATTCTTTGGTAATGAGAGCAAGAGATATGTCCCAGATCCTATGACCGACTACTTTGATCGTTCTGATTATGATGATAGATACAATGAAGTGGACAATGAGAGCATTATTTCATTAGAGGGTAACCTGGGAAAGTATTAGAATGACGAATCGGACCAACAGACACATTATAGTAAATGGAATAGTTACCATATCAGTGCTCGGACTAATTATCGAGAGCATATTCGAGGGATGGGAGTTTTGGGTTCCACCTCTGCTTTTCGCGGGGTTAGTGCTGATATGGTTCTTGCACATAACAGAGTATGGCACTGTGAGATATAGAGAAGATGTAAGCATGCTTGTGGCACTCATGGCATCATTTTTCCATGGGGTCCACGAGAGCAGCTTCTTCGACGTGGTAATTATCACCCTTCTGATACTAATTACCTTTACTCTATTTTTGCGCAAAATACTTCTTAATCTGGCTTTGGCTGAATTCTTCATAATTATGTTCATCCAGTTCGCCATAGCAATCAGCAAGGATTCCACCTTTTTAAATGGCCTTAATATCTCTAGATGTGTATTGCACATGGCAGCTGCTTTGTGCGCTTATTTCGCATGCCGAAGAATAGTTGCGGTAGGACAGATTACTGAGATGCAGCAGAATGAGCTATCAGAGATGATGAAGACCACCATAAAGGAGAGGGAAGACTTCCTTGCCAATATCTCACATGAGCTACGTACTCCGATTAATGTGGTCAATGGTATGTCCAACCTTATTCTAAAGAATGAATCGAGAAAGGATGTGGAAGCCATAAGAGCTGCGGGACTGCGTCTAGCTCGTCAGGTAGAAGACATCCAGGATTACACCGAGCTTCAGAGGGATGATGTAACAGTAGATGAAAATAACTACATGATTACATCCCTGGTAAACGATGTAATAACCAGCTTCAATATGGAAGAGAAAAGTGAGATGCTGGAATTCGTCATAGACTTGGATCCTCAGGTTCCAACTATGCTAAAGGGTGATATCAAGAAGCTTCACAAGATACTTAGGCATCTATTAGACAATGCCATGAAGTTCACTGTGGAGGGAGGAATATATTTCAAAATCTCTTGTATTAAAAGAGACTATGGAGTGAATCTAATAATTACTGTTGCAGACACAGGTGTAGGTATGACCAGAAGTGATCTGGCCAATGCATCTAAGGGCCTGTATCAAGCTAATAAGAAGAGAAATAGAAGCACTGGCGGAATAGGCTTAGGACTAGCCGTAGTCTACGGTTTCGTAAGAGCCATGAAGGGCTTCGTCAAAATGGAAAGTGAGAAAAGAGTAGGAACTACTGTTAGTATAAGTGTGCCACAGAAGGTGGTAGATGCTACCCCATGTCTATCTATTGATGAGACAGAGGGTAAGAATATCTTATTCTATGCAAGTACAGATAGTTATGCTGTGCCTGCCCTTAGAGACTTCTATAGAAATATGGCAATTAACCTGTCAGCAGGTTTGAAGATAAATCTATATTCGGCTGATGAAATTAAAGAGGTCCGAAACTGCGTGGAGTTAGTGGACATTACCAATATATTCATGAAGGAAGAGGATTATCTTAAGAATCAGGATTATTTCAATGAATTAAGCAGTAAGGGTATCGATATCGTAATTACAGGACACAAGAACTTCAGCTCCAATATAGGAAGCAATATAATAGTCATCCCTAAGCCACTGTACGGATTCCCAGTGGTACGAGTGCTAAACGGTGGTCGTCATATAGATGATATAGCAGCAGATGAAGAGACTATCAGACCAGTATTCGAAGGTGTCAAGGTCTTAGTAGTGGATGATGAGCCTATGAATCTGGTGGTGGCTACAGGACTGTTTAGAGATTACAGGATGATAACTGACACAGCAGATAGTGGTAAGGAGGCAATTAAGAAATTCGCAGCTAACGACTATGATGTGATTTTTATGGACCACATGATGCCAGGTATGGATGGTGTGGAGGCCAAGAAAATCATTAGTCAGCAGGCTAGGGATGAGAATAAGAGTATCATCAACATTGCTCTCACAGCCAATGTGGTCAGCGGTGCTAGAGAGATGTTCATAGGAGAGGGCTTCGATGCTGTAATCAACAAGCCTATCGATATCAGAGACTTCGAGCGAACTATGACAAGGATACTACCTAAATCTAAGATTAGCTATGAGAGGAGGGTGGTAGAATGACAAAGTTACGAAGGCTCATAGATAGAGCCACCAGCCCAGATATAAGCTTCGACAGAAGGACTCTGTCTTTAGTTGGCTTCTTCTCCGAGATAGCACTTGCAGTCTCTATTATTGGGGACTTCATAATACAAGAGAATATAGTCGAGATAGTAGTATTAATGTTCTTCGTAATAGCTAATCCTATCGCGACTTTTATCTGCATGAGGATAGATAAGGTGGCAATATGCCTTAAGTTTGAGATATTAGGCTTAGCCTTCGTGGCTTTGCCTGTGAGCTTCTTCTATGGAGGAGGCCCATATGGTGGCGGAATATTCTGGGCGGCATTTATCTACATGTTCATAGGAATAGGATTAACTGGCGCATTCCGCATATTTATGTTGGTAAGCGTAACTTTTATCATCCTGTCAGAATACATCATATGGTACATCAATCCTGAGGTGGTTATTCCCCACACTAGGATGATGTTTGCAGTGGATTCAGTTGTATCGTTACTGTTAGTTGGCATATTGATATCCATCATATTGCTGTTTGAGAAGCATATTTTTAAGCGAGAAAATGCTAGAGCCAAGAAGGCACTGGAGCTGGCTGAGGAGCTCAATGTGTCTCAGCATATGTTCTTCTCTAATATGAGTCATGAGATTAGGACTCCTATCAACTCTATACTGGGACTTAATGAGATAATCCTGCGTCAGGAGGATGCTTCCGATGAGATTAAAAAGGATGCTATGAATATCCGCGGTGCAGGCAAGATGCTGCTGACCCTGGTGAACGATATCTTAGATATAAGCAAGATTGAGGCTGGCAAAATGGATATTGTTCCAGTGGATTACAGCATAGGAAGTATGATCTCTGAGATTGTAAATATGGTCTGGCTTAGAGCGGAGGAAAAGGGACTAAAGTTCAAGGTGGACATAGATCCTGATATACCTACCGAACTCTATGGCGACGAGGTAAGAATCAAGCAGGTCCTTATTAATCTGCTGAACAATGCTGTGAAATATACCACTGAGGGTACTATCACTCTATACATGGAGTGCGAGGAGATAGATGGCAATAAGGCCCTCATTAACTTTTCCGTATCGGATACAGGAATGGGCATCAAGCAGGATGCGATTCCTTATCTATTCGATTCCTTCCAGAGAGTGGATCAGGAGAAGAATAGGCATATCGAAGGTACAGGACTGGGTCTGTCTATAGTTAAGCAGCTGGTGGATCTGATGGGCGGCAAAATTACGGTGAACTCTGTGTATTCTCAGGGTTCTACATTTGCTGTGCATCTATGGCAGGATGTGACTAATCAGAATCCGCTAGGAGAGGTTAATATTTCAAACTACAGGAATTATAATGCTGAGAAGTATCAGAGTACATTTACAGCTCCAGAGGCAAGGATTCTTATAGTGGATGACAATGAGATGAACCTGCAGGTGGAGAAGAAGCTGCTAGAGGATACAGGTATGATTATAGATACAGTCATATCTGGCAAGGATGCCTTGGAGCATAGTGTTAAGCAGCATTACGACGTTATTTTTATGGATCATCTCATGCCAAATATGGATGGCATCGAGACTTTCTCAAGAATAAGGAAGCAGTTGGGTGGACTTAATAACGAGACACCTATAATAGTTCTCACTGCCAATGCAGGAAGTGAGAATATCAAGCTGTACAATAACAGTGGATTCGATGGCTATCTAGTGAAGCCTGTATCAGGTAAGGAACTGGAGAACATGCTGCTGAAGCATCTGCCTGAGTCTAAAGTTACTCTAAACGGTGAGTATGAGATTACAAGGGATGAGCTTAATACTGCAACGGGATATAGCAAGAAGATTCCTATTGTAATCGCAACCAGTTCTATGTGCGACCTGCCTCATTCCGTAATTAAGGAACTGACAGTTGAGATGATTCCGTACCTTATTCACAATGATGCAGGTACCTTCTATGACAATGTGGAGGCGGAGTGTGATGAGCTGGTTTACTACATGAATAAGGGCGACACTTGTTTGAGTGCGGAAGCCCCTACAGTAACAGATTTCGAGGAGTTCTTTGCAAGGCTTCTCAGGAAGTGCCACAATGTAATATATATAGCTCTGACTACTAGCATCAGCGACGAATACGAGAGAGCTAAGGAGGCTGCCTTAGCCTTTGAGAATATTACAGTTATTAATTCTGAGACTTTATCAAGCTCCATGGGATTCATGGTAATGGCTGCTAATCAGATGGCTCAGCAGGGTGAGTCTGTGGAGAGGATTGTAGAGCGATTAGATAGCATCAAGCGAAAGGTGCACTGCAAGATCATTATTGATTCAACTGAAGTATTAATTCAGAGAGGCCTTATAAATGAGTTTACCTATAAGTTCATGAAGACCATGCATCTACGACCTTCACTTAGAATCAAGAATGATCAGCTCGGAGTGGATAGGATATGGTTCGGCTCTACCAGGAAATGCTATGAGAAATATATCAATCATGTGCTTCCACGTACTGCTAAGCCAAATACAGATGTGATATTCATTACCTATGTGGATTTGTCAGAGGAAACCCTTGATTGGATAGCTAAGGAGATCAGGAAGAGATTCGATTTCAAGGATATCGTATACCAGAAGGGATCAGCAACCATATCTCTGAACTGTGGGTCTGGAGCCTTCGGTCTGATGTACATGGATAGCGGCAAGCATAAGTATAACTTCAGTGTACAGCTGGCTAAGGGCAGAGAGATTGCATACGACGAGGATGATACAGAGGAAATTGAAGTAGAGGCGATTAAGCCTGAGATAGTAGAACCTGAGATAGTAGAGCATGAGAAAGTAGAGACTAAGACAGAAATAATTGAAGAGCCTAAGACAGAATCTAATGCAGTAATTAAAGAGGGGGCTATTAGAGGAATTGATATGGAGGTAGCTCTTAAAAATAGTGGCTCTAAGGATGCTTTCAACACTGTGCTTAAGATTTTCTATGATACTATCGATAAGAAATCAAGCGATATAAAGACATATTACGAAGCCGCGGATTGGAAGAATTTTACCATACTGGTGCATGGACTTAAGAGTGCAGCCAGACTAATAGGTGCTGTGGAATTAGGCAATGATGCAGAGCGTATGGAAGCGGCGGGCAAAGCCGAGGATACAGGATACATAGAAGGTAATTATGCTAGACTCATGGAGTCATATCTAGCTTATAAGGACTACTTATCCAGTGAGTTACAAAAGGAAGAAGAAAAGGATAAACCACTTGCAGATATGGAGTTAATGTCAGCTATGTATGATACCCTTCGGATAGGTGCAGAGGAAATGAATTGCTCCATGATAGAGGATGCTTTTGCTGAACTGGAAGATTATGAAATTCCAGATACTGAGAGG
>JAILNO010000190.1 GCA_024691465.1 Pseudobutyrivibrio sp.
GTCTAAGAGATTAGGCGCTAAAAGAGCAGACGGTCAGTTCGTTAAGGCTGGCAATATTCTTTACAGACAGCGTGGTACAAAGATTCTTCCAGGCAACAATGTAGGTCTCGGTGGAGATGATACACTTTTTGCTTTAGTTGATGGAGTACTTCGTTTCGAAAGAAAAGGTAGAGACAAGAAGCAGGCTTCTGTCTATCCAGTAGAACAGTAATTATTTGACCCGACTATTTAATGTAGTCGGGTCGTTTTAAATTTTGAGGTGAAATCAATGTTTGCTGATAGAGCAAAAATTATTATAAAATCCGGAAAAGGCGGAGACGGTCATGTTAGTTTTCGCCGAGAGAAATATGTGCCAAATGGTGGTCCTAATGGAGGAGACGGAGGAGATGGCGGAGATGTCATCTTTGAAGTAGATCCGGGACTTAATACTCTCACTGACTACCGCCATAGACGTAAGTTCGCTGCTGGTGCTGGCGAGGAAGGTGGCAAGGATAATTGTCATGGTAAGAATGGAGAGGATCTGATTCTTAAGGTACCTGAAGGAACTATCATTAAGGATGCTGAGAGTGGCAAGATTATTGCTGATATGTCTGGAGACAATAAGCGTCAGGTAGTACTTCCTGGTGGCAAGGGCGGATTAGGTAATCAGCATTTTGCTACATCTACTATGCAGGCACCTAAGTATGCCAAGCCAGGTGTAGATGCCATAGAGCTAGAAGTTATCCTTGAGCTTAAAGTTATAGCTGATGTAGGTCTAGTGGGTTATCCTAATGTAGGTAAGTCTACATTTCTTTCTAGAGTTACTAATGCTCAACCTAAGATTGGAAACTATCATTTTACTACCCTTAGTCCTAATCTAGGAGTAGTAGATGTTGATGATATAAATGGATTCGTGATTGCAGATATTCCAGGTCTGATTGAAGGAGCTTCTGAAGGAATAGGTTTAGGACATGAGTTCCTTCGTCATATCGAGCGTACTAAGGTTATTATTCATATGGTAGATGGCGCTTCGGTGGAGGGACGTGATCCTATTGAAGACATTAAGACTATATCTGCTGAATTAGAAGCATATGATCCTGAGCTTCTCAAGAAGCCTCAGGTAATAGCTGCTAACAAAATGGACGTAATAGGCGAGGATAGCAATGAAGTCCTGGAGGCACTTAAGGCCGAATTCGAGCCAAAGGGTATTAAGGTATACGCAATTTCTGCAGTTAGTGGTAAGGGATTAAAGGAACTATTATACGAGGTAGTTCGACTCCTTGATACTTGCGATGATGCTCCTATAGTCTATGAACAGGAATTCGATCCTACTATTAGAGCATTTAATGACGAGCCATACACAGTTGAGATTAATGATGAGGGTGACTACGTAGTAGAGGGCCCACGTATTGAGAAGATGCTTGGTTATACTAATCTTGAATCCGAGAAAGGATTCTTATTCTTCCAGAATTTCCTCCGAGAGCAGGGTATCCTTAAGGAACTCGAGGAGAAAGGTATTCAGGAGGGAGATACAGTTAGAATGTATGGCCTGGTATTCGATTATTATAAATAAAGAGGTGCAATATGACTAATAAACAAAGAGCATACTTATCGTCTCTAGCTGCTGATTTAAGTCCAGTACTACAGATTGGCAAGGCTTCACTTACTCCAGAGCATACCAATGCAGTAGATGAGGCACTTGAGGCTAGAGAACTTATTAAAATCAATGTTCTTAAGAATTGCTTTGATGACCCTAGAGAAATAGCTCAGATGATCGCAGAGCGCACACATTCAGAAGTGGTTAGAGTAATCGGTAAGAAGATTATTCTATATAGAGCAGCTAAGAAGCCTATTATTAAATTACCTAATTAGGAGTGTATCATGGCTAGAATTGGTATATATGGAGGCACTTTTAATCCTATTCACAATACTCATATCGAGATTGCTAAAGCAGCCATATCTCAATTCAAACTAGACAAGCTATGCTTCCTTATTGCGGGGACACCTCCTCATAAGGACACAGCTAATGAAATTAGCGACTTTAGTAGAATTGAGATGCTTAAGATGGCAATTGCCTCTTATAGCGATTTCACTATTGATGATAGAGAGATATATAGATCTGGCAAGAGTTATACCTACTTAACTATGACTGAATATCATAATGAATATCCCGATGATGAGCTATATTTCATAATGGGTAGTGATAGTTTGCTTAATTTCAAGAATTGGGTTAAGCCTGATATTATCTCTGACTATGCAACTATCCTAGTAGCCCCACGTTCGGGAGATGATATTGATTTAATTAATAGTACACTTCATCAGTACAAGAATATGTTCGAGGGAGATTTCCTTGCGATTGATTACATGGCTAACAGTGTATCGTCCTCTGAGATTAGAGAGCATCTAGATGAATCCCATATTCCTCATGATGTATATAGCTATATAATTGAGCATAATCTATATAGTGCATATCGATACAATTATGATGATGTGTTACGTCTCGATGGCGAGATGAAAAAGGAACTAAAGCCTAGCCGTTATATTCATACCTTAGGAGTTGCCAATATGGCGTACTCTTTAGCTATTAAATGGAATTATCCTGCATATACAGCTATGGTAGCAGGTATGCTCCACGATTGTGCTAAGTGCATATCAGATGATAAGCGTATTAACGTATGTGAGAAGAACAATATAGAGATTACAGATATAGAGTATCAGTATCCTCATCTGCTTCATGGTAAGGTAGGTGCTTATTATTGTTCTAGCAAATATAATATTTTTGATGAACAAATAGCTCATGCTATAGCTGTACACACTACAGGATGTCCTAATATGAATCTTTTGGACAAGATTATATTTGTAGCCGATTATATTGAGCCAGGAAGGGACAAGCAGCCTAGGCTAGATGTACTTCGAGCATGTGCTTTTGAAGATTTGGATTTATGTGTATACATGATTCTTGAGGATTCTGTTGCTTATCTAAATGAGAATCCTCAGATGGTAGATCCTACCACAATTGATACTTACAATTATTACAAGAAGATGATGGAAGAGAGGTAACCAATGGAAGCTAGAGAAATGGCTAAGAATATATGTAAAGCCCTTGAGGATAAGAAAGCCATCGATGTAAAGGCTATTGATATATCTGAAGTTAGTATTATGGCAGATTTCTTCATAGTTGCATCAGCATCTAACCAGAGTCAGATGAATGCTATGCAGGATGAGGTTGATAGAATTATGTATGAAGCTGGAATTCATGCTAAATCAATCGAGGGAAATAGACAGAGTACATGGGTTCTTATGGATTATGAAGATGTGATTGTACACTTATTCTCTGAAGAAGACAGATTATTCTATGATTTAGAGCGTATTTGGAAGGATGGAATCATAATTGACCCATCAGAATTATAATTTCTTTACAGCCGTTAAGTAATATGATAATATTGCGTGTGTGATTTAGGTCACACACGCATTTTTTTATGTGAGAGGAGAAAAGCATTGAAATTAACAACTAGAGAAATTACATTTACCGGATTATTTGCAGCATTAATAGTAGTTGGGGCCTTTCTTAAGGTAGATATTCCATTGCCTCTATATACAATGCATTTTACATTGCAGTGGTTCTTTGTTCTTATGGCTGGATTCCTACTTGGAGCTAAGCTTGGCGCTTTTAGTGTTATAACTTACATATTTATCGGTTTAGCAGGATTCCCAGTATTTGCTGCAGGTGGCGGTTTATCATATGTGCTTCGTCCAGGTTTCGGATTCTTATTAGGATTTATTGTAGCTGCATATTTTATTGGCTTTTTGACTGAACTAATTAAGCCAGTTAAGCTTTGGCAGTATGTACTTCCCGCATCAGTAGGTCTGATTCTATATTATGCAGTGGGTGCAGTATATTTTTACATGATTAAGAACTTATATGTAGGTGAATCCGTTTCATTTGCCGTAGTTGTGGTACAATATTGTTTAATAACTATTTTACCTGACTTTATACTATGCGTAATTGCAGCTGGTTTCGCGGCTCAATTACTCCCAGTATTTAAGAAAATCATTTGTGTAAGGATATAATTTATGAAAATTAGAATTGGCACTCGTGGTTCTAAGCTTGCTTTAGCTCAGACCAATTATGTGTTAGAGAAATTACAGAATTCCTACCCAGATAATGAATATGAAACAGTTGTCATTAAGACAAGGGGTGATCTTGATTTAACTAGTCCATTAGATTCGCTTGGTGCTAAGGGTATCTTTGTTGATGAGATTGAGAGAGCTCTTATTAATAATGACATACAGATTGCTGTACATTCTATGAAAGATATGCCTGCCAAACCTTTGGCGGGCTTAACTTTTTCAAAAGCATGGAAGCGAGAGGATCCTAGAGATGTATTGATTCTTAGGGATGGCAATTCTATAGATAGTCTTCCAATAGGCGCAGTTATAGCAACTGGTAGTAAGCGACGCAGTTTCCAGCTGCTTCAGATTAGACCAGATCTTAACATTGTAAGCATTAGAGGCAATATAGACACCCGTCTTAAGAAGCTTAAGGAAGGTCTAGAGGATGGTACTCAATTAGATGGTATAGTTCTTGCTGCTGCAGGACTTAATAGACTTAATCTTCAGGATGAGATTACATATTATTTCCCTGTGGATGATATGATTCCATCACCTGCTCAGGGTACACTTGCTATAGAATATGTCAGCTCAAATATAGAAATGGCTGATATGGTTAATTCATTAAGCGACCCTACTACTGATGTAATTACATATTTAGAACGAGGTTTCCTAGATAAGATTGGCGGGGATTGCCATTTGCCTATAGGTGCATATGCTCGTGTTAAGGACAAAGGTTACGAGTTACTTGCACTATTTGGTAATGAGGACGGTACAGCCTTAGCTAAGACATCAGTATATGGCGATACAGCTAATGAAGAATTAATAAATAAAGCTGTAAGAGATATTAAGGATCAATTAAAGGAACAGATTAATGAATAAAGTAACACTACTGGGAGCAGGCCCTGGTGAATTAGATTTGTTAACTATCAAGGGAGTCGATGCTCTTAAGGATGCTGATTGCATAATATACGATAGATTACTTAATCCAGATATGCTTAAGCTTGCTCCTGATACTTGTGAATGTATCTATGTGGGCAAGCAGAACCATAAGCATACTATGCCACAAGATGATATTAACAAGTTATTAGTTGAAAAAGCTAACCAATATAATCATGTAGTTAGATTAAAGGGCGGTGACCCTTACGTATTTGGAAGAGGTGGAGAGGAAGCTCTTTATCTTAAATCATACGGAATTGAAGTAGAAGTTATCCCTGGCATCAGTTCTTCTATTGCAGCTCTAGCGATGGCAGGCATTCCAATCACGCACAGAGGACTATCTAAAGGATTTCAAGTAATTACTGCTCATAGCAAGAAGGACTCTTTAGCAGATATAGATTATTCATCACTTTTAGATGAAGATGTCACATTAGTATTCTTGATGGGACTTGCACATGTAGGCGAGATTGCAACAGGGCTGATTAGAGCTGGTAGAGCATCTAATACTCCTGCTGCTGTGGTATCTAATGGGACTACCAATCATCAGAAAAAGGTACTAGGTACTTTAGAGAATATAGAATCCGAAGTAATTAATTCTGACATCGATTCTCCAGCTATAATAGTGGTTGGAAAGGTAGTCAGTCTGGCAAATGAATTAGATTTCTTTGAAAACAGGCCATTATTTGGCAAAAGATATTTATTACCAAAGATTAAGCATTTCACATATTCTTTTACTAATGGTTCATCTTATAGTGAATCTAATCAGTTAGAAGAACAGCTTATTAATAATGGAGCTGAAGTTATTTCTATTATCACGGGGACAATCATGCCCGAAGAAGTGGAACTTAGTTTCTTAGACAATAATAATGGCTCCTCTTTAATTGTTTTTACTAGTGCAAATGGAGTTAGTAGTTTCTTCTATAATCTAGATAGACAAGGTATGGATATGCGTAACCTTTTGCACTATAAGTTCGCTGTAATTGGACAGAAGACTAAGAATGCATTGTTAGAATACGGTATCAAGGCAGATATTATTTCCAAGAAACAAAATGGTGACGATTTGGCTATGGAAATCAATAACTCAACCCTTAATATTAAGGATATATACTGGTTCACCACTTTAGATCACTCAGATTCGCTTAGTAATACACTTAAAGATAACTATAACCTGCATATTTATAATTGTTATAGTAACATCAAAGATAAGATTACTATTGATGAGTCTTTACATAATGAGATAGACGCATGTGATGGCATAATATTTACTAGCGGTAGTAATGCAAAGGCAATAATTCCACTAATTAGTGATATTATGCCACGCAAGATATATTCTATAGGACCTACATGTTCTAAATGTATCAATGGTTTGGGTTACGATGAATTGATAGAAGCTGATGTGTCTTCTTATGAAGGATTAATGGAGCGTATATTATGCAAATAGATGATAAAAAAGAGCGTTCATTGCTGAAATTAATCAGCGAAGAGTCTAAGAATAGATTGTTTGAGGCTGGTAATATTGTTCAGCTTAAAAAGGGCGAAGTACTTTTCTCTGAAAGAGAAGAAGTGAAGTCTATGTATATAGTGGTTGATGGATATGTATCCCTATACCGTAATAGTAGATATGGAGAGATTAAAATTATCTTCATATGTACAGCTGGTGAGGTCCTCAATGAAGTGGTCTTACAGGACGAGAAGACAAGTATATGTATTAAGGCGTTAGCTGATACCAAGCTACTTGCTATTCATCGTTCTAAATTATCCGAAGTACTAGCCGATGATCATGATTTGACTATACATATATATGATTCTTTAGCTATGAAGACGAGACGCTTGTATCATCAAGTTGGTAATGCTAATGGAACGTATCCATTGGAGAAAAGACTGGCAGCCAAGGTATGGAAACTTGCTAGAGATTATGGCAGAGATGTGGAAGAAGGCAAGCTTATATCTTTTGAGACTACGGTTACGTTCCTGGCAAATATGCTTGGAGCAAAGCGAGAGACTGTATCTAGGATTATTTCCCAATTGAAAAAGCAAGGGGTTGTTAATCATGAGAATGGTTTTTTAACTGTTCTTGACATGAAAGTACTTAAAGATATTTCACAATAATTTTAAAATCAGTGTGATATTTATCACAGACACATTATAAGCTCTACTTGATAATAATTATCAAGTAGGGCTTATTTTTTTCTTCATTTGTTAGAAAAATAACGAAGTCATGTGAAAGGAGTTATTTATGGGATACAAGTTTTCCAAGGAAGAAATTAACAAGATTTTTTCCAAACTGGCTAGGGATTACGATGTATACGCACCCGTTGTAAAGAAAGGTGATGGAACTTTCTCGGATGTAGACGTAGTGCGTTATGATTTAGTTTCAAGCTTAGATGAGATTGAGTTTGAAAAGAAATCAGACTACTCATTTAAAGAAGCATTACTGCCAATTAATGAGACCATCTTTTATTTTACTGAGGATGAGACTACAGTACCAAAAGGTCCAACTAAGGAGCGATTGGTATTTCTCAGAGCTTGTGATATGAATGCCGTTAAGAGACTAGATCAGATTTATCTTAACAATGGATTTGAGGATTTCTACTATAAGAGAACTAGGGAAATGACTAAGTTTGTTCTTATGGGATGTTCTAGTACTTGCGAGAATGGATTCTGTGTGAGTATGGGTACTAACACTACAGACGCTTATGATCTATATCTTAAAGTTACGGAAGATGGAGCTTATGTAGATGTCAAGAATCCTGAGTTTAACCAGGTATTTGAATCAGGAACAGGAGCTGATGTAGAACCTGAATTTGTAAAAGAAAACAAGGTTAAAGTCGCACTTCCTAAGAATATTACCAAGGAAACAATGCAGTCAGAGCTATTCAAAGAATATGGTAGCCGTTGTATTAATTGTGGCCGTTGCAACTTTGTTTGTCCTACATGCACTTGCTTTACTATGCAGGATATCTTCTATAAGGATAATGCTAAAGTGGGTGAGCGACGTAGAGTATGGGCTAGTTGCCAGGTAGATGGTTACACAACAATTGCTGGTGGTCATGAGTTTAGACAAGATAATTCAGATCGTATGAGATTTAAGGTAATGCATAAGATACATGATTTCGAAAAGCGTTTCGGCTATCAGATGTGTGTTGGTTGTGGTAGATGTGACGATGTATGTCCTGAATATATATCATATTCGACACTTATTAATAAATTATCAAAGGAGGGTGAGTAATATGCGTAATGAATACATCCCTCAGCTTTCTGAGATTAAAGAAGTTATTAAACATACAGATTTAGAATATACCTTTAGAATGACTTTTGACGGTCCAGTTAAGCCTGGTCAGTTTTTTGAAATATCAATTCCTAAGTATGGTGAGGCGCCTATTTCTGTCAGCGGTATTAGTGATGGATTAGTTGATTTTACAATTAGACGAGTTGGAGCTGTTACTAACGAAGTTTTTGAGAATTATGTTGGAGATAAGCTTTTTATCAGAGGACCTTACGGTAACGGATTTGATATTGATAATTACAAAGGAAAAGAAATTGTAATTATTGGTGGTGGAACTGGTGTATCCCCAATGAGAGGTGTTATTCAACATTTTAGTAATAATCCATCAGATGCTGTTAGTACTACAGTTATTGCTGGCTTTAAGTCACCAGATGATGTGCTTTTTAAGGCAGATTTTGAAGAATGGTCTAAGAATATTAATGTTATTAAGACCGTTGATAATGCACCAGAAGGATACGATGGTCCTGTAGGAATGGTTACTAAGTATATTCCTGATCTTAAGTTTAAAGACATTAATAATGCTGTATTCATCTGTGTAGGACCTCCAATTATGATTAAATTCACAATCATGGAGATACAGAAGCTAGGAATTAAGGATGAGCAGATTTGGACCAGTTATGAGCGCAAAATGTGCTGTGGTTTAGGTAAATGTGGACACTGTAAGATGGACGACAAATATGTATGTTTAGATGGTCCTGTATTTAATTATACAGAGGCCAAGGAATTATTTGATTAATAGTCTTTCATATATAACAGGAGGAAACACATGAGTTTAGATATTAATACTAAGAAAGCCAAGAAACATGCTTGGCGAATCTCAAAAGAGCGCGGAATAGGTGCTTCTAGAATTAGAATTCCTGGTGGATACTGCGATGCTGAAATCCTAGGTATGGTCCAGGAGATTTCTCAAACATACGGTAATGGATATGTTCATTTGACTACTAGACAGGGATTTGAGATAGAGGGAATCCATCTGGAAGATATGGAAGAAGTTAACAAGAAGCTTCAACCTATCATTGAGAAGGCTGGAATAAATCAATATGGTGATGATAAGGACAATAATAATGGTTATAGCGCATCAGGTACTAGAAATATAAGTGCTTGTATTGGTAACAATGTATGCCCATTTGCTAATTATGATACATCATCACTTGCTAAGCGAATAGATAAAGAAATCTTCCCTAACGATTTGCATTTCAAGGTTGCTTGTACTGGATGTTCTAATGATTGCGCCAAGGTTAGAATGCACGATTTCGGAATAATCGGAATGACAATGCCTCAGTATGATCCTAGTAGATGCGTTAGCTGTAATGCTTGTGTAAAGGGATGTCAGTCATTATCTGTTGGTGCTCTACGCATGGAGAATTACAAGATAGTAAGAGATACAGAGAAGTGTATAGGATGTGGAGTTTGCGTTACCAAGTGTCCTACTAGAGCATGGACCCGATCAGAGAAAAAGTACTATAAGCTTACTATTATGGGAAGAACTGGTAAGAAAAATCCTCGATTAGGAAAAGATTTTCTTGTGTGGGCTGATGAAGACAATATCGTCAAGATTATCAAGAACACATATGACTTCGTGGAGGAATTTATTTCTCCTAATGCTCCAGCTAGA
Source organism: Pseudobutyrivibrio sp. (assembly GCA_024691465.1). Next base: position 9,930 of record JAILNO010000190.1, read on the forward strand.
AAAGAGCATATAGGCTACATAATTGATAGAGTAGGTTTTGAGAAGTACAAAGAATACGCATTAAGAGATGTAGAATTAATGCCAGAAACAATTATTAATAACAATGTATATTGGGATGGAATCCATTTCGATAATAAACACTAAGGAGAATTTATATGTTTAAAGATGAATTTGAGATGGCTGCAAATGGAGCAGTTGCTAAGGCAGGATTGCTTAAGAAGAATCCAATTGGATATTTCTTACTTTCTATGCTTGCTGGAGCATATATTGGTTTCGGTATATTGTTAATTTTTACAATTGGTGGTCAGTTAGGTGGAGCACCTGCCACTAAGCTTATTATGGGAGTATCATTTGGAATTGCTCTTTCATTAGTAGTGATCTGTGGCGCGGAATTATTTACTGGCAACAATCTAGTTATGACAGCAGGTGTGCTTAACAAGAAGGTATCTTTAGTCGAAGCAATTAAACTATGGATTGTATGTTATATCGGTAACTGGTTAGGTGCAATCGTACTAGTGTTACTTTATCATATGTCTGGTCTTGCAAAT
>JAILNO010000197.1 GCA_024691465.1 Pseudobutyrivibrio sp.
AAGAATATTTTTTGATGATGTACTTAGTTTAGTTAAGAATTTCTTTGCTCTTGTAATAGTGGTGGGAATCTGTTTCCTGCCAGCATTATATGCCTGGTTTAATATCTATTCTAACTGGGATCCATATGGCAATACAGGAGCACTTAAGTTTGCGGCAGTATCTCTAGATGAGGGATTTACCGATGAGGAGGGTGAGTATCACAATCAGGGTGACACCATCATCGAGAATCTACACGAGAATACTGCAGTAGACTGGCAGTTTGTGGAATCGGCAGACACAGCAATAGCTGGGGTTAATAGTGGGGAGTACTATGCAGCCGTAGTAATTGATAAGGATTTCACTTACAACATGTACAATGTTCTCACAGAAGAGGTGGATAGACCCACCCTGCATTTCTACGAGAATCAGAAAAAGAATCCAGTAGCAACCAAAATTTCAGACACAGTAGTCCAGACTTTGCAGAACAATATCAACGTAGCTTTTACGGAGGTAGTTGTCAGCAAGGCTTTTTCTGGTGCCTCAGAGGTATCTGATGACATACAGGATAAGGGCGGAGTAGATAAAGCAATCGATAAGTTGCAGGTATTGAGTGATGACCTTACTACCTATCAGAATGCACTTACTCAGATAATAGAAAATGACGCAGCCCTGCAGGCATCTATTCAGGCGGCAGAAAGTGACGCAAGCAACCTACAGAAGCAGGCTCTAAGTAGTGCATCGGCAGTTAAGAACTCTGCTGATGTATCAAGAGGTGCAACCACCACTATTAGTGGCTATTCAGATGATGTTAATAAGGCTATCGATATAGTTAATACTAAGATGAACGAGGCAGTGGACTCACTTGATATTGCAGCAGCCTCTCAGGATGCAGTTGCCATGGCCACCAGTCTCAAGTCTGCTATTATAGATGCCCTTGAGGCGGAAAAGATACTCTATACCCTACCTTCCGAGATAGGTACAGAGCAGATTGACCAGTATAAGAATCAGGCTAAGACTGGCCTAGAGGCCATGGAGAAGACCCTAGATCTGTTAGCAAGCTTAGGATTGGATACTAGTGAGCAGCAGGCCATGATTAATAAGGCCCTCACTGATCTAGATAATATCGATGTGAGCCCAGAGAATACAGAGGCGCAGATAGCTGCCGTGGATGAGAAGATAGCAATCGTCGAGGGAATCGATGTAAATGTCCTTGCACAGGCAGGTACAGATAAGCTTAACCAGGCCATATCACAGGCCAAGGGGGAGGCAGCTACAGTTCAGGATATACTGGCTAATCAGATTAAGCCTAAGGTTGACAAAGGCCTGTCATCTCTTACTGGAGTGCTGGATAACAGCAACAAGCTCCTTAATAACATAGGTGAGACCTTTGGCAATCTGGTAGTTATGTTTGATGCCATTGATAACACTGTAGATTGTGCTAACACCAGCTTACAGAAGACTAACGAGGCCTTGGCATATGTCAATGGTCGTCTCATAGATGTAATTAACGAAGTGCAGCAGGCAGGTACCAGCGAGAAGATTCAGGTATTAGTGAATGCACTCTCAGGAGATCCTGAAGTATATGGCAAGTTTTTCTCTACTCCAGTCGATGTAGTTACTGAGGCTGTATATCCAATCGAGAATTATGGCTCGGCAGTTGCACCATTCTATTCCACCCTGGCATTTTGGGTAGGAGCACTTATTCTTACAGCCATAATTAAGATTAAGCCTGACAAGGATAAATACCCAGATGCGTCGGAGAGACAGTTATTCTTCGGAAGATACGCACTTTACTGGGTATTAGGACAGATTCAGGCAGCTATTATTGTCGCAGGAGACATATTTATATTACACGTACAGTGTATACACCCATGGTTATTCCTGCTGGCAGCTTCCGTAATAGCCACTACTTTTACCATCCTTATCTACTCTCTAGTTACCACCTGGGGAGATGCAGGTAAGGCTCTTGCAGTAGTACTTGTTGTTATTCAGATAGCAGGAAGTTCAGGTACATATCCTATCGAGCTGTTACCTGACTTCTTCAAGAAGATATATATATTCTTCCCATTCCCATACGCAATCAATGCCATCAGAGAGTGTCTCTGCGGTATGTATGAATTAGACTACCTTAAGTACTTGGGAAGCCTGTTCATATTCATGGGAGTTTCTTTAGTAATTGGTCTATTGATACGCATTCCATTTGAGGGAATCAATCACTACATGGAAGAGCGTATGGAAGACACAGAAATGATGTAGGAGGCAGCTGTGGGAAAAGAAAAAGAAATAGTATATGAAAAGTTCATAGACTTGCAGCAGCAGGTACATCAGAAGAATCAGAAGAAGATACGAGTGGGCCTTAAGATTAATATATTGCTTCCACTTGTATTCTTAGTAATTAGTTTCATTACTGACAGATCCAAGCTGGTATTCTTAGTACTTTGGATTGCGTCACTTTTTGGCATAGCATTCTACCTGCTGTATGTGGAGTACACAGACTTCAAGCTTCAGGAGCAGCTAGTGGAGCTGGGCATCATGGAAAAAGAAGCCGAGGCCCAAGTCTTAATTGGTGAGGAAGTGATCCAAAGCATCGATGAGATTAACAATGCCAGAAGCGAGATGGAAAAGAACATTAAAGATTTAAAGAAAGAAATTAAAAAGGAAATTAAGACAGATATACGTAACGTGGGGGACAAGCTTAAGCGATGAAGAATGTTGGTAAGATTATTATTTCAGATATAAAGAGATTATCCACAAACGTAGTGGCCATGGTTGTCATCATAGGTTTGACGGTAATCCCATGCCTGTACGCATGGTTTAATATCCTTTCCAATTGGGATCCTTACGGTCCTAGCGCTACATCTAATCTTCAGGTAGCGGTGGCTTCCTCAGACCAGGGTATTATGATCGGTTCCGCCGAGGTCAATGTGGGTGACATCATAATCAGTAATCTCAAGGAGAATACCACCATAGGTTGGGTATTCACAGATACAGCCCAGGAGGCTATAAACGGCGTCTACTCTGGTGATTACTATGCAGCTCTTGTCATTGATGAGCAGTTCAGTGCCAATATGATTAG
>JAILNO010000009.1 GCA_024691465.1 Pseudobutyrivibrio sp.
CGCAACATCGTAACCGCATTGAGTGTGTGCTCTAACTTATCAATAGTCTGATGAGGAAGACCTGTCATGATATCTACGTTGACATTGTCGAAGCCTGCCTTCCTAACTAAATCAAAGGTATGCAGGAAGCGATTATAATCGTGTATTCGGCCCAGTTCCTTCAGCTCGTCATCATTAGCAGATTGTAACCCTATAGATAGGCGGTTGATACCTATGCTCCTATATACGTTAAGCTTCTCAGAAGACAGAGTGCCAGGATTGCATTCAACCGATATCTCGGCCAAAGGATCTATCTTGAAACATTGTTTAACAGTGGTGATAATGGCATCCATAAGATCCTCTGAAAGCCAGGATGGAGTGCCACCTCCTACATATATGGTAGATACGATACAACCTACATGGTGATCTGCTACATATTTAATCTCATTACACAAAGCAGCGACGTAACGCCGCTGCATTTTCTCATCGAATACTCCTGAAAGGAAATCGCAATATAAACATTTCTTAACACAAAAAGGTATATGAATATAAAGTTCGATAGGAGTCATATTAATCCTCGTCTAACTTAAGAACGCTCATGAAGGCTTCCTGTGGAATCTCCACATTACCTACTTGACGCATCCTCTTTTTTCCTTCCTTCTGCTTCTCAAGAAGCTTCTTCTTACGTGAAATATCTCCACCATAACACTTGGCAAGTACATCTTTACGCATGGCCTTGACAGTCTCACGAGCGATAACCTTAGATCCTACGGCTGCCTGAATAGGAATTTCGAAAAGGTGACGAGGAATCTCTTCTTTGAGCTTCTCGCACATCTTACGACCTCTTTCATAGGCTGTTCCAGAGAAGACAATGAAGGATAGCGCATCGACTTCTTCTTTATTAATAAGGATATCCAACTTAACAAGGTCTGATTTCATGTAGCCCTTCATCTCATAGTCGAAGGATGCATAACCGCGAGAACGGCTCTTAAGGGCATCGAAAAAGTCGTAGATAATCTCGTTAAGAGGAAGAGTGTACTTAATAAGAGCACGAGTCTCTTCAATATATTCCATGCTAATGTACTGGCCACGACGCTCTTGGCATAGATCCATAATAGCGCCTATATAATCTGAAGTAACCATAATCTCGGCATCTACAATAGGTTCTTCCATGTACTCAATCTCACTAGGGTCAGGGAGATTGCTAGGGTTAGTAAGCTCTATCATGGTGCCGTCTGTCTTATATACTCTATAGACTACGCCTGGTGCAGTAGTGACTAAGTCAAGATTGTATTCTCTCTCAAGTCGCTCCTGAATAATCTCTAGGTGAAGTAATCCTAAGAATCCACAACGGAAACCGAAACCTAGAGCTATGGATGTCTCAGGCTCAAACTGAAGAGCTGCATCATTAAGCTGGAGCTTCTCTAGAGCATCTCTTAGATCTGGGTACTTGGCTCCATCTGCTGGATAGAGACCACAGTATACCATAGGGTTAACTTTCTTATAGCCAGGGAGTGGAGCTGCTGCTGGGTTGTTAACATGAGTGATAGTATCACCTACACGTGTATCACGTACATTCTTGATGGATGCTGTCATGTAACCTACCATACCAGCAGGTAGCTCATCACATGGAATGAACTGACCAGCGCCGAAATATCCTACCTCAACTACATCGAACTGAGCTCCGGTGGCCATCATCTTAACAGAATCTCCCACCTTGAGAGTACCTTCCTTAACTCGGCAAAATACGATTACGCCCTTGTAAGGATCATATAAAGAGTCGAAGATAAGTGCCTGAAGAGGAGCCTTAACATCACCCGTAGGCGCAGGAAGCTGGTTAACAATAGCCTCTAGTACGTCGTGTATATTAAGACCTGTCTTAGCTGAAATTTGAGGAGCATCCTGGGCCTCTAAGCCTATGACATCCTCAATCTCTTCTATAACTCTGGCAGGATCAGCTGATGGCAAATCTATCTTATTAATAACAGGAATTACATCCAGGTCATGATCAAGAGCCAGATAAACATTGGCAAGAGTCTGAGCCTCAATACCCTGAGCGGCATCAACCACCAGGATGGCTCCATCGCAAGCTGCCAGAGAACGAGAAACTTCATAATTAAAGTCAACATGTCCTGGAGTGTCGATGAGGTTGAAGATATACTCCTGTCCATCATCTGCCTTATATATGATACGAACAGCCTGAGACTTAATAGTGATGCCACGCTCACGCTCTAGATCCATATTGTCGAGAACCTGGGCCTGCATCTCTCTATCTGTAAGAGTGCCAGTCATCTGTATAATTCGGTCAGCAAGTGTTGATTTACCGTGATCGATATGTGCTACAATACAAAAATTTCTGATTTTACTTTGATCCATTAATTCACCTCTTATTTGTGAGCCTCCTAGTCGATTATAGACTTCCCACTTGGGGTGGGAGGAGAGGCTAAATACCTATAGTAGTTTATCATTTTTATCCTTATTAATAAATATAAAAAAATCATAAACACTGTTGACAAAATAGGTGGGTAGGTGTAAATTAACCTCAGAATTAATTAGCACTCTAGTTAAGTGAGTGCTAGCAATTAAAACAGCTTTTTGAAGTGAGGTGAATGTATGGCTGATACAGAACTTGATGAGAGAAAAGTAAAAATTTTAAATGCTATTATTAAGAATTACTTAGAAACAGGCGAGCCAGTAGGTTCTCGTACCATTTCTAAATATACTGATTTGAATCTCAGTTCTGCAACCATTCGAAATGAGATGTCTGATTTAGAAGACCTGGGTTATATTGTTCAGCCCCATACTTCAGCAGGTCGTATTCCATCAGATAAGGGCTATAGATTCTATGTTAACAATCTAATAGCTGCTAAAGATAAAGAAGTATCTGATATGCAGGAGTGGATGATTGAGAAGACAGAGAAGATGGAGAGTCTTCTTAAGAATGTAGCTAAGGTGTTAGCAACTAATACTCAATACGCCACAATGGTTTCTGCACCATCAGTTGTTTCCAATAGACTTAAGTTCGTTCAGCTATCTGCTGTAGATGAGCATCAGGTGCTCTCAGTAGTGGTTATGGATGGCAATATAGTTAAGAATAAGATCATCAATATAGACAAGCCTCTCGATAATGAGACCATGCTTAAGCTTAATATGCTACTTAACACTAATCTTAACGGTCTTACAGTAGATCAGATTAATCTTGCACTTATTACTAAGCTTAAGGAACAGGCAGGTATCCATGATGAGATTATAGCTCAGGTCCTTGATACAGTGGCAGAGACCATCACACAGGATGATGATTTACAGGTATATACATCTGGTGCTACTAACATTTTCAAGTATCCAGAGCTTTCGGATTCCAAGAAAGCATCAGAGCTATTAACTACATTTGAAGAGAAGCAATCATTAATAGAGCTTCTCAATGATAGTTCGGATGAAGAGAGTACAGGAATTCAGGTATATATCGGTGATGAGACACCTATTTCTACCATGAAGGATTGTTCGATTGTTACAGCAACATATGAGCTGGGAGACGGTGTCAAAGGAACTATCGGCATCGTGGGACCTAAACGTATGGACTATGAGAATGTTGTTGATAATATAAAGAGCCTGAAGGGCCAGCTTGATAAGCTGCTTAAGAAGGAAGCCCAGAAGGATGAATGATTATTGAATTTAAGGAGATGAAAGTAGTGGCAGAAGATAAAGAAAAGATGGAAGAGTTTTCTACTGAAGAAGCCGTAAAAGAGGCTGTAGAAAACGCAGAGGAGATGGCTAACGAGTCTTCGGAAGTTAAAGAGGAAGTTAAAGAGGAGGCTACTGAGGCAGAGGCTACTGATACAGAGGCTGAAGCTACAGAAGAGAAGAAAAAGCCATTTAAAAAGAAAGAAAAGAAAAAAGATAAAAGAGATGAGCAGATAGAACAGCTTACAGATAGAGTTACTCGACAGATGGCTGAATTCGAGAATTTCAGACGTCGTACAGAGCAAGAGAAGTCACAGATGTTTGCAACTGGTGCAAAATCTATCGTAGAGAAGATTCTTCCTGTAGTTGATAACTTCGAAAGAGGTCTTGCTACAGTTGAGGAGGGAGCAGATCCATTTTCTGATGGAATGCTCATGATATATAAGCAGATGCTTACTACTTTAGAAGAGGCAGGAGTTAAGCCAATCGAGGCAGTAGGACAGGAATTCAATCCAGATTTCCACAATGCAGTTATGCATGTAGAGGATGAGGAAGCAGGCGAGAATATAGTCGTTGAAGAATTCCAGAAGGGCTATATGTACAATGATACAGTAGTTCGTCACTCGATGGTTAAGGTTGCCAACTAGAGATGATTAACTGTTTATAACTTAGTAAATATTTGATAATTCAGACCATAAAAGGAGGAAATACATTATGGGAAAGATAATTGGTATTGATTTAGGAACAACTAACAGCTGTGTTGCTGTTATGGAAGGTGGTAAGCCAACAGTTGTAGCTAATACAGAAGGTGCTAGAACTACTCCTTCAATCGTAGCTTTTACAAAAACAGGTGAGAGACTTGTAGGTGAGCCAGCTAAGCGTCAGGCTGTTACTAATGCAGAGAAGACAATTGCTTCTATCAAGAGAGATATGGGTACAGACAATGGTCGTATCATCGATGATAAGAAGTATAGCCCACAGCAGATTTCAGCTATGATTCTTCAGAAGCTTAAGAGCGATGCTGAGAATTACTTAGGTGAGACAGTTTCAGAGGCAGTTATTACAGTACCTGCATACTTCAATGATGCTCAGCGTCAGGCTACTAAGGATGCTGGTAAGATTGCAGGTCTTGATGTTAAGCGTATCATCAACGAGCCAACAGCTGCAGCCCTTGCTTATGGTCTTGATAATGAGCAGGAGCAGAAGATTATGGTATACGATTTAGGTGGTGGTACATTTGATGTATCTATTATCGAGATCGGTGATGGCGTTATCGAAGTACTTGCTACAGCTGGTAACAACAGACTTGGTGGTGATGACTTCGATCAGAAGATTACAGATTGGATGCTTGCTGAATTCAAGGCTGCTGAGGGTGTAGATCTTTCAACAGATAAGATGGCACTTCAGAGACTTAAGGAAGCAGCTGAGAAGGCTAAGAAGGAGCTTTCTTCTGCAACAACTACTAATATTAACCTTCCATTCATCACAGCTACAGCAGAAGGTCCTAAGCATTTCGATATGAACCTTACACGTGCTAAGTTTGATGAGTTAACACATGATCTCGTTGAGGCTACTGCAGGTCCTGTTAACCAGGCACTTAAGGATGCAGGTCTTAACGCATCAGAGCTTTCAAAGGTACTTCTTGTTGGTGGTTCTACTAGAATCCCAGCAGTTCAGGATAAGGTTAAGGCTCTTACAGGTCACGAGCCTAGCAAGACACTTAACCCAGATGAGTGTGTAGCTATCGGTGCTTCTATCCAGGGTGGTAAGCTCGCTGGCGATGCTGGTGCAGGCGATATCCTTCTTCTTGATGTTACTCCACTTTCTCTTTCAATTGAGACAATGGGTGGTATTGCTACTAGACTTATCGAGAGAAATACAACTATCCCTACTAAGAAGAGCCAGATTTTCTCTACAGCAGCTGATAATCAGACAGCAGTTGATATCAACGTAGTACAGGGTGAGAGACAGTTCGCTAAGGATAATAAGTCCCTTGGTCAGTTCAGACTTGATGGTATTCCACCAGCAATGAGAGGTGTACCACAGATCGAGGTTACATTTGATATTGATGCCAACGGTATCGTTAACGTATCTGCTAAGGATCTTGGAACAGGTAAGGAGCAGCACATTACAATTACTGCTGGTTCTAACATGTCAGATGATGATATCGATAAGGCAGTTAAGGAAGCAGCTGAGTATGAGGCTCAGGATAAGAAGCGTAAGGAAGCTGTTGATACTAGAAATGATGTTGAGAGCTTCGTATTCCAGACTAAGAAGGCACTTGATGAAGTAGGCGATAAGATCGATGCAGCTGATAAGTCTGCAGTTGAGGCTGATATTGAAGCAGCACAGAAGCTTCTTGATCAGTACCAGACTCCAGAGGAGATGAGCGATGCTCAGATCGGAGAGCTCAAGGCAGCTCAGGAGAAGCTTACAGAGTCAGC
>JAILNO010000011.1 GCA_024691465.1 Pseudobutyrivibrio sp.
GGATGTGCTTTTTCTACCTCATCGAAGAGTACTACAGAGTATGGCTTACGGCGAACAGCCTCTGTAAGCTGGCCACCCTCATCATAGCCTACATATCCTGGAGGCGCTCCTATGAGTCGGCTCACGCTGAACTTCTCCATGTACTCGGACATATCAAGCCTAACCATGGCATTCTCATCATCGAATAGGGCCTGAGCCAGTGTCTTGGCAAGCTCAGTCTTACCTACACCTGTAGGTCCTAGGAATAGGAATGAACCTATAGGCTTGCTAGGATCCTTGATGCCTGCCTTAGAACGGATAATAGCCTCAGATACCAGCTGAACTGCATCATCCTGTCCCTTGACTCTCTTGTGTAATTCCTCATCTAGGTGAAGAGTCTTGCTGCGCTCTGTCTCATTGAGCTTAGCCACTGGGATACCTGTCCAGCGAGAAATGATACGAGCAATCTCCTCTTCAGAGACATTCTCGTGTACGATTCCCTCGCCGCGGCCCTTGAGCTTCTCCTCAGCTTCCTCAAGTCTAGCCTGAAGCTCTGGAAGCTTGCCATACTGTAGCTTGGCTGCCTCCTCTAGATCATACTTCTGCTGTGCAATCTTAATCTGGCCCTGGACCTCATCCAGCTCTTCCTTAACCTTAGCTACGTCCTCCACCAGCTTCTTCTCATTGTCCCAGGCTGCCTTCTTGGTATTGTACTCATCCCTCAGCTCCGACAGTTCCTTCTGAAGGTCAGCCAGCCTATCCTTGGATAGCTTATCTGTCTCCTTCTTAAGGGCTGCCTCCTCAATCTCAAGCTGCATTACCCTACGGTTCATCTCATCCAGCTCCGCTGGCATGGAATCAAGCTCAGTCTTAATAAGTGCACAAGCCTCATCCACCAGGTCGATTGCCTTATCAGGAAGGAATCTATCTGAGATGTATCTATTGGAAAGTGTGGCTGCACTCACAAGTGCTCCATCACTAATCTTGACTCCGTGGAATACCTCATATCTCTCCTTAAGACCTCTAAGGATGGAGATAGTATCCTCAACTGTAGGCTCATCCACCATAACAGGCTGGAAACGACGTTCTAGAGCTGCGTCCTTTTCAATGTACTCTCTATACTCATCTAGAGTAGTAGCACCGATACAGTGGAGCTCACCGCGGGCCAGCATAGGCTTAAGCATGTTACCTGCATCCAGTCCACCGCTGCCATTCTTACCAGCGCCTATAATAGTGTGCAGCTCATCTATGAATAGAATAATCTCACCATCTGAGTTCTTAATCTCATCAAGTACCGCCTTCAGTCTCTCCTCGAACTCACCCTGGTACTTGGCACCAGCTATCATAGAGCCAATCTCCAGTGAGAAGACCTTCTTATTCTTAAGGCCGTCTGGCACATCGCCTCTTACTATACGCTGAGCCAATCCCTCGACAACTGCTGTCTTACCTACACCAGGCTCACCTATGAGCACTGGGTTATTCTTGGTCTTACGGCTGAGGATCCTGATTACATTACGAATCTCCTCATCACGACCTATTACAGGATCGAGCTTGTTATCCCTGGCTCTCTCCACCAAATCATATCCGTACTTCTCAAGAGTATCGTAAGTAGCCTCAGGATTATCTGTATCAACTGTCTGATTACCCCTGACTGTGGCAAGCACACTAAGGAAAGCATCCCTTGTGATGCCGAAGCTCTTGAATATATTCTTAACCGGAGTGCTAGGCTTCTTAATCATAGCAAGCATCAGATGCTCTACTGATACATAGCTATCCTTCATAGCCTTAGCCTCATCCTCAGCATATGTTAGTGTGTAGTTGAGATGCTGACCAATCCTTAGGTCACCACCCTGTACCTTCACTCTAGCTGCAAGGGCACCATCTACTGCACTGATAAACTGCTCCAAATTAATATCCATCTTACTGATTAAAGAAGGAATCAGTCCATTCTCCTGACGAAGCAGTGCCATAAGCAGATGCTCCTGCTCTATCTCCTGGTTGCCATAATCCATGGCTATCTTCTCGCAGGCATTAATTGCCTCGATTGATTTCTGTGTAAATTTCTGGATGTTCATCATATCACCTCCACCCTGAATTAACTTTGTAATTATGTTTTAATACAAAAATTAGCACTCGTCAAGTCGGAGTGCTAATAATTAATAATTATTTTATATCTTACATCTCCTCAAACTGAAAAAATCTAATAATTTAAAAAAACCTATTATATATATGTAGTTTTTACCGACATAATTACCAAGTACAGAAAACGTTATTTAGTATAATTTTACAAAATTACTTACTACATATTGTACCCATCTTCAATACAGATACAATATGTGCTAAGATGTACTTAGGGGGAATCTACTATGGATAAAACAGATATCTTATTCAAGACTCATCTTAATTATCAGATCGAAGCACAGACAGATGTAGAAGATACTCTCACCATTTCTGTAGAGGAGGTTGAGAATATTGATTTGCATCACTGTACCTTCAGCGACTTCAAGAAAGCTCTCACTTTCGCTAGAGATAACTATCCCGATTATGATTTCAGTGATTCTACTTTGGAGGCTGTGAAGCCAGCGGATCACTCTGATACGGATTATTATGATTTCATAGAGCTTTCTGAATACGCTAAGCACAATGCCATATCCTTCGGTAATATGGCGCTATTTAACGAGCTTAAGCGTATATCCAGTGCAGCTGAACTATTCAATGTCAACCATTCATCCAATGATAACTTATCAGGCAGCGATGACCTGCTTCTTACTTCCTATATAGATATGGAGAGTGTTCCTACTATATATGAGGACCTGGGCAGTTGCGTAATAGGCGGAGGCGACTTAGAATCCTATCGACTCACAGCCACCTTCCATGACAGCAGTCGCAAGGAACGTCCTATCATTGCAATACGCTGCTACAATGTACGCACCAACAGCTACAATTCTAATCCCGACATCATTGATATCACTGCCATCTACAAGCCAGAGGCTACCCTTATGGAAGCTTTTGCTTACATGTGTTATCAGGATTTCAAAAAGAAACGAGACAGCGTATCTTTTGACCGACTCCTTACAGGTGGCGGCATCGAGGTCACTACACTAGATGATATGTACTCTCTTCACTATGACTTGAGAATATATGACAAGATATACGGCCACAGATAATTTACTGACAATTTATAAACTAAATATAAAATAATTATTAATTATTAGCACTCGTACTTGACGAGTGCTATTTTTAGGTTTATAACGTAATTACACAAAGGGAAAACAAATAAAACCCTTTGGGACTGACAACCGTCAGCCACGCGACACATAACATAACAAATATACTAGATTCAAATCTAGCATCATAAAAGGAGGTAAGTATTATGTTAATGCCTAGTATTTTATCAAATGATTTTATGGATGATTTCTTCGGAGTACCACGTGTAACAGGATTTGGAAGAAGTTACGATGACAGCTTCTCAAGAATGATGACCACAGATGTTAAGGAATCCGACAATGGCTATCAAGTAGATATGAACCTTCCTGGATTTGCTAAAGAAGATATTAAAGCAGAACTCAAGGATGGTTATCTTACTATCAAAGCCGAAACTAATCAGAACAATGATGAACAGGATGACGATGGTAAATACATCCGCCGTGAGCGTTACACAGGCTCTTGCAGCAGAAGCTTCTATGTAGGTGAGAATATCACTCAGGAAGATATCAAAGCTGCATTCAAAGACGGTGTGCTCTCACTTAGCATCCCTAAGAAGGAAGCGATTCCTCAGAAGGATGAGACTAAATACATCGCTATCGAAGGATAATTTAATTCCCCTTAATTAATAATAGCCGCCTAGTGGT
>JAILNO010000026.1 GCA_024691465.1 Pseudobutyrivibrio sp.
TGTCTTGTCGCTGAGGTGTTCAGCGACAGACAATATGGTTCCTTGGTCAAGCGGTTAAGACGTCGCCCTCTCACGGCGAAAACAGCGGTTCGATTCCGCTAGGAACTGCTAAGAGACATCTTTTAGATGTCTCTTTTTTTATATAAAAAAGTGCTCTGCAACTGCAGAACACTTAATTTATATATTGGTCAAATTAAACTTCCTGGTGAACTCTGTTGGTTGAGGCTTTTGAGTCTTAGATGTCTCTATAGCTCTGAGTAGATCGCTAGATAATATATCGAAATGATCTATTTCCTGGTCTGGGGAAGTGCATATATTATATGAACTCTTATTCTTAATATCAGACAGAAGAGATGAACCATTTCTGCTGAATCCCAACATGCGTAATTTTTTGATATATCCATTCTCCTTGGCTATGCAAAAATCATCTTCAGTAATATCTAAAAGTATATGACAAAGCACTCGACTAACCTTGGAGTAGGTAATGTTTTTAGTCTTAATCAGGTCACAGAATTGAGTGAAATTGACATATGAATCTAAGTTATTGGTGATTCGAGCGGCCAACTCATCATTGCAATCCAGATATCTAGTTAAATCAGTATCTGTAAATAACTTGTAATGAAGCATTGAGGATATATCATCTGCTTCGATATAGGTGGCATTATTATATATTGATAGTGCTTTTTCAGGTACAGATAGAAGCTCTCTGTGGCTTGCCATATGCCTTCTAATGGCAGAGGCAGAACTTATATCTTTGGATAATTCAGTTGAATTATAGTCGTTTCCTGACCTCTTAAGTACTTCTATATTAATATCGAGATTATTCAATATAATATATCTACAATACTCCAGCCCTAGTATATTGTTGGGGCTTGAAAGAATATCAGTTGGAATGTATTTAGATAATGCCTCTGACCTGGCTAAGGCGTAACTTTTACCTGTCGACATATGATACTTAATAAGCTCGTTGAATTCATCACTTTCTTCTATGTCTATTAGCTTCTTTGCGCTATCGATGAATAGTTCCTTATCTGAGCATTCGGCGCCGAATAGAATAGTGTCAACTACCTTAGTATTAGAAAGGAGAGCAATGGCTGCTGATGCATATTCTCTGGCTGAAGAGGTGGCAAATATAGTAGGTATTTCAAAGACTATATCCGCATCACAAGTGAGAGCGGCCTCAGCTCGAGTATATTTATTAAAGCAGGCTATCTCCCCACGCTGAGTGAAACTTCCAGACATGGCAATCACTACTTGTGAGGCCCCAAGGGTATTCTTGGCGTAATCTATTTGATATTTATGACCATTGTGAAATGGATTGTATTCTGCAACGATTCCTACAACCATTGTTGTTCCTCCGAAAATACTTTTATAGGGCTATTATACATGAAAATTTGGTTGAGATGACATTTTTAAGTGCTATAATAAAATAGTTGTTTGAAATTATTTTTAAAGAAAGAATTTAATATAAGAAAGGAACAATAAACAATTATGAAAATTCTAGTTATTAACTGTGGTAGTTCATCGCTTAAGTACCAGGTTATTGATTCTGAGAGCGAGCAGGTTCTTTGCAAGGGTCTTTGTGAGAGAATTGGCATTGATGGACGTATTGTTTATCAGAAGGCAGGTCTCGACAAGGAGATTACAGAGATTCCAATGCCTACACACAAGGAGGCAGTTGCTGCTGTAATTAATGCTATTACTAATGATAAGACTGGTGCAATTTCTTCACTTGAGGAGATTGATGCAGTAGGACACAGAGTTGTACATGGCGCTGAGAAGTTTGCTAAGTCAGCTCTTATTACAGATGAGATGATTAAGGCTGTTGAGGAGTGCAACGATCTAGCACCTCTTCACAACCCAGCTAATATTATCGGTATTAACGCTTGCCGCGAGCTTATGCCAGGTAAGCCACAGGTAGGTGTATTTGATACAGCTTTCCATCAGACTATGCCTAAGGAAGCATACATGTATGCAGTACCATATAAGTACTATGAGCAGTATGGCGTTCGTCGTTACGGTTTCCACGGCACATCACACAGCTACGTTTCTAAGAGAGTTTGCGAGCTTGACGGTGCTGATCTTAAGAATTCTAAGATCATCGTTTGCCACATTGGTAATGGTGCTTCTTGCTGCGCAGTATTAAATGGTGAGTCTGTTGATACATCTATGGGTCTTTCTCCACTTGAGGGACTTGTAATGGGTACCCGTTCAGGAGATATTGATCCTTCAGCTGTTGAGTTCATGGCTAAGAAGGAAGGCCTTGATTTCGCAGGTGTTATGAATGTACTTAACAAGGAGTCAGGAGCTCTTGGTATCTCTGGTATTTCTTCAGATTTTAGAGATCTTATTGCTGCTTCTAAGGAAGGCAATGAGAGAGCACAGCTTGCTATGGATATGATTGCATATCGTATCGCTAAGTATGTAGGTGCATATGCTGCAGCTATGAACGGCGCTGATATCATCTGCTTTACAGCAGGTCTTGGAGAGAACAATGCTGGCCTTAGAAAGGCAGTCTGTGATCACCTTGGATTCATGGGTGTTGAGCTTGATGATAAGAGAAACGATGTAGCTGGAGAGGATAGACTTATTTCTTCAGATTCTTCTAAAGTTAAGGTATATGTTGTACCTACAAATGAAGAGGTTATGATTGCTAGAGATACAGCTGCCATCGTTGCTGGAAAGTAATCTATCATAATTTTTAAAATTAATTCAATTTTTTGGCAAAAGTGTTTGACAAGCATATTTTAGCTATGTATAATTGACAAAGTGTGGATAGGAGATATTTATGAAGATTTCTATAAAAGATATCACTTCATTAACTGATCAAAGTAAGAAGTTTACTGGTGTGTGTGATATACATGAGTTTTCTTATTTAGGCAGTGAGTTTTCTATCGATAGCATAGAGCCATTTGATGTAGTTTTATCTATGATTGGTTCAGGTAAGCTTCATATTACATTAGAGACTAAGGCAGTTGTTCTTGGTTCATGTGATAGATGCTTGACACCGGTATCATTCCAGGTGCCAGTTGTTGTTGATGAGACTGTTGAGGTTTCAGAGGGACAGGTGGTTGATGATGAGGACTTAGGTCCATACTCATTTGTAGATGGAGAGGATATCGACATAGATGAGCTCATATTAAACGAGATCTTAGTGAATTTCCCGGCAAAGATATTGTGCCAGGATGACTGTAAGGGGATTTGTCCCGTATGCGGTAAGAATCGTAACGTCGAAGAGTGTTCTTGCGACGATACAGTTTTAGATCCTAGAATGGCACAATTTTTAGATGTCTTTAATAGCTTTAAGGAGGTGAAATAGCATGTCTATTTGTCCAAAGAACAAATCTTCTAAGGGTAGAAGAGATAAAAGAAGAGCAAATTGGAAGATGAGCAATCCTACTCTTGTTAAGTGCAGCAAGTGTGGCGAGCTTATGGTTCCACATAGAGTTTGCAAGAACTGTGGATCATACAACAAAAAAGAAATCATTGCAGTTGATTAATCAAGAAACCTCTCGTTATCGAGAGGTTTTTTATTTGAAATATTCTAACATATCATATATACTTTTATGAGTATGTTAGAAAGGATATTTTATGAGCGAATATACAGTAGTTGCCCTTGATGCAATGGGCGGTGATAACGCACCTTCAGAGATGGTTAAGGGTGCAGTTGATGCCATTAATGAGAGTAATGCAATTAAGGTAATCCTGGTTGGTAAGGAAGATGTTATTAAGAGTGAGCTTGAGAACTATTCTTTCCCTAAGGATCAATTAGAGATAAAGAATGCAACAGAGGTTATAGAGACTGCTGAGCATCCAGTTGCTGCTATTAAGAGGAAGAAGGATTCTTCTATGGTAGTGGGACTTCATCTTGTTAAGGATAATGAGGCTGATGCTTTTGTTTCTGCTGGTAATTCAGGCGCATTATTAACAGGTGGACTTGGTATAGTTGGTAGGATTAGAGGTATCGAGAGAGCTCCTTTTGGTACTCTTTTCCCTGTTAAGACAGGTGTGGCACTTCTTGCTGACACTGGTGCTAATGTAGATTGTAGAGCTAGTCATCTGGTACAGTTTGCTAAGATGGGTAGCATTTATATGGAGAAGGTAGTTGGAATTAAGAATCCTCGTGTGGCTCTTGTCAATGTAGGAGCTGAAGAGGAGAAGGGCAATGCCCTTGTTAAGGAGACTATGCCACTTCTCAAGGAGTGTCCTGATATTAACTTCATCGGAAGTATTGAAGCTAGGAATATTCCAAACGGTGATGCTGATGTTATTGTATGCGACGGTTTCGTTGGTAATGTCATAATTAAATTATACGAAGGTTTAGCAGGTACTTTAGTATCGGTTATTAAGGGCGGCCTTATGAGCACCATTAGATCTAAGATAGGTGCCGTTCTTGCACTTCCTGCTCTCAAGAAGACACTTAAGGCGTTTGATGCTAGCCAGTATGGCGGAGCGCCTCTTCTTGGACTTAAGGGACTGGTTGTTAAGACTCACGGAAGCGCTAAGGCTGGTGAGGTTAGGAACACCATCTTTCAGTGTGTTACCTTTAAGGAACAGCAGATTAATGAGCTAATTAGAGATAATATTGTTATAGAAAAATTAAAGGAGGATTAACAATGGAGTTCGATTTATTGAAAGAGATTATTGCTGAGGTTTTAAATGTAGATGCAGCTGAGATTACAACAGACACTACATTTGTAGATGATCTTGGGGCAGATTCACTTGATGTATTTCAGATTATCATGGGTGTTGAGGAGAAGCTCAATATCGAGGTTGATACTGAAGCAGCTGAGAAGCTTTCAACTGTTGGTGATGCTGTTGAGCTCATCAAGAAGACTGTTGCTAACAAGTAATAATTAATTACTGGAAAGCATCCGGTTTATACTGGATGCTTTCTTATACTCAGGAGGTAATATTTTTTGGACAGTTTAAAGGAATTTCAAAAGATTATCGGATATGAGTTTAGAGACGAAAGCTTACTAAGGCAGGCCCTTACCCACAGCTCTTATGCCAATGAACATCACATGGCTAAGCTTAGCGATAATGAGAGGCTTGAGTTCTTAGGGGATGCAGTACTTGAGATTGTTTCTAGTGAGTTTTTGTATCTAAATTATACTGATTTAAATGAAGGGAAGTTGTCTAGACTTCGCGCAAGTATAGTTTGCGAGCCAACTCTTGCATATATCTGCAAGGAGATTAATCTTGGAGATTATGTTCTTCTTTCAAAGGGCGAGGATATGACAGGTGGCCGTAACAGGAAATCTATCCTATCGGATGCCTTTGAGGCTACTATTGGTGCTATTTTTCTTGATGGTGGCATGGAGCCTGCTTCTAAGTACATTCATAGGTTTGTTTTAAATGATATAGAGCATAAGCAGCTATTCTACGATAGTAAGACCAGGCTTCAGGAAGTGGTCCAGGCCAATTATAAGGATCCTTTAGTTTATAAGCTAATTTCTGAATCAGGACCTGATCATGCCAAAGAATTCAAGGTGGAAGCTCTAGTGGGCGACAAAGTCCTTGGAACAGGTGTAGGCGGCACTAAGAAAGCAGCTGAGCAGGAAGCTGCATACGAAGGTCTTATGAGATTACACAAAGAGGAATCGATTAAGATTATCTAATATAGTTAGTATAACTTACGGAGTGGAGAAATTAATGTATCTTAAGAGTATTGAATTATACGGATTTAAGTCTTTTGCACACAAGATGAAATTCGAATTTCATAATGGAATCACAGGCATCGTTGGTCCTAATGGTTCAGGTAAAAGTAACGTTGCTGATGCGGTTCGTTGGGTACTTGGAGAGCAGTCTGCCAAGCAGCTTCGTGGCGCTTCTATGCAGGATGTTATCTTTGCAGGAACTGAGGCAAGGAAGCCACTTAGTTATGCCTATGTAGCCCTTACTATGGATAATTCTGACCATGTGTTACCAGTTGATTATGAAGAAGTAACTATTGCCCGAAGAGTATATCGTTCTGGTGAGAGTGAGTATCTTCTCAACGGTACACCATGCCGACTCAAGGATGTTTCAGAGCTATTCTATGATACTGGTGTTGGTAAGGAAGGATATTCTATCATAGGACAGGGTCAGATTGAGAAAATTCTTTCTGGTAAGCCAGAGGATAGACGTGAGCTGTTTGATGAGGCCGTTGGAATTGTTAAATATAAGAAGAGGAAGGCTGCTTCAGTTAAGAAGCTCGAGAGTGAGAGAGAGAACCTTGTTCGTGTTAATGATATTCTCTCTGAGCAGGAGCGCCGCATAGGACCTCTCGAGAAGCAGTCTGAGGATGCTAAACAATACCTTAAATACAAAGAAGAATTAAAGCGTATAGATGTTAATTCATTTATGCTTGAGGTTGATAGACTTCAGGCTAATTTAAATGAGGTTGAGAACAATACCACTATTGCTAAGGAACATATGGAGGAGAGCAAGAATGCTCAGAATATTATCCGTGAAAAGTATGATTCTTTAGAGCAGGAAATCAATTCTTTAGACGAGCAGATTGAGACACTTAAGAATACTCAATCGGAGTCTACTATTTTAAAAGGTAAGCTGGAGAATGAAATTGCTCTTTTAGAGGAGCAGATACGTTCTGCCAATGCTACAGACGAAAGTCTCGCCAGTCGCGTAGCAGAGATTGAGGCAGATAGAGCTAACAAGGAATCTCAGTTACAGGAGTTTAATACAGAGAAAGAATCTCTTGATAAGACATTAGCCGAGGCTGTTGATAGACTTACCTCAGTCAAAAATAATTATTCAGAGCTACAGAGTGCCATCTCTGCTAACAATGATAAGATTGAACAGGACAACAAGGCTATCATGGAACTCCTTAATAATAGAGCTTCCATTAAGTCTAAGGAACAGCGCCTTGAGACTATGCTTGAGCAGACCAATATTCGTAAGGCTAAGCTTAATCAGCGCCTTCTTGAGCGTAAGACTAGAGAAGAGGATTTAGATGTAGCTGTTGCTCTTGCTGAGGAAGATTTTAAGAATGCACAGAGCGCCTTATTAGAGTTACAGGATAAGGATAAGGAATTTTCAGAGAAGGCTCTTGAGTGGAAACAGAAGGGCAAGGCTAATGCTGATGAGCTCCATGCTAAGACTGAGGAGTTTGCTAGAGTACAGACCAGACTTGAATCTATCAAGAATATCGCTGAGAGATATGAGGGATACGGTAATAGCACCAGGAAGATTATGGAGCAGAAGGGCCGTATCGATGGTATCGAGGGTGTAGTTTCAGATATTATTCACGTAGATAAGAAGTACGAGATGGCTATCGAGACTGCTTTAGGTGGTAATATCCAGAATATTGTTACTGCTGATGAGTCTAGCGCTAAGAAGCTTATTAACTACCTTAAGGAGAATAAGCTTGGACGAGCTACATTTTTGCCACTTACATCTGTAGATGGTAGAGGTAATTTCAAGAAGACTGAAGTTCTTAAGGAGAAGGGCGTACTGGGCCTTGCTTCTGAATTAGTATCATGCGACAGTCGTTTCGATGGTGTAGTTGCCTACTTACTAGGACGAGTGGTTGTAACAGATCATATTGATTCTGCCATCACTCTTGCTAAGAAGAATAATTATAGCATTCACATAGTAACAATAGATGGCGAATATTTAGCTCCTGGTGGTTCTATGGCTGGTGGTCATTTCAAGAACAAGTCTAACTTGCTTGGCCGTAATCGTGAGATAGATGAGCTCGAAACTAAGTTAGATGCTATTTCTACTGAGATGGATAAGCTTAAGAACAGAGCTAATGATATAGAGGCAGCTTCTGCATTATTAGATAGTGATAGAGAAGATAATACTGCTAAGTTAAATGAGGCAGCTATTGCTCTTAACACTGCTAAGCTTGGTTTAGACCGAGCTAATGAGCAGAAGAAGGAGAGTCTTACAGCTTATGAGGGGCTCTCTAGAGAGAGTGAGGAGTTAGAGTCTCAGCTTACAGATATTGCATCAGGCAAGAAAGAAATCGAGTTCGAGAAACAAGAATCTGAGAATAGAGAGGCTGAATTAAAGGCGGAGATACAGAAGCTTGCAGATGAGGTTGACGAGAAGACTTATATGGAGACTTCTGTCAATAGAACTATGTCTGAGGTACAGATTGAGGAAGCTAACGCTAGACAGAAGGTTGAGTTCGTTCAGCAGAATATTGACCGTGTACTTTCTGAGATTGATAAGTGCAATACAGATATTGCTTCTATTAAGGAGAATGCCGCTTCTTCAAAGGAAGAGACTGAGAATAAGAAGAAGCGCATAGAGGAGATTAAGGATACTATTTCTGCTTCTGATGATTCCTTTGGTAAGCTTGAACAGGAGATCAAGGATGCAGTTCTTAAGAGAGACGAGCTTAACAATTCTCATAAGAATTTCTTTGAGCAGCGCCAGGAGATTACTGATAGAATTTCTGAGTTGGATAAGGAAATATATAGATTAGAGGCTAGCAAAGAGAAAATCTCTGATGCTATTTCTAGTCAGAACAACTACATGTGGAATGAATATGAATTGACATATCATACCGCTGAAGAGCTTAAGGATCCTGAGTATAATGATTTGGATCAGATGAAAAAGGATGCAAACAAGATCAAGAATGCTATCCGCGCAATGGGCAATGTCAATGTCAATGCAATTGAGGAATATAAGGAGCTTTCTGAGCGATATAATTTCCTTAAGGGTCAGCATGATGATTTAGTAGAGGCTGAGGCTTCATTAATTAGAATTATTGATGAATTAGATGAGGGTATGCGCAAGCAATTCGAATCTGGATTCAAGGATATTCAGGTACAGTTCGACAAGGCTTTCAAGGAATTGTTTGGTGGAGGACATGGTTCCCTTGCACTAGTTGATGAGGAAGACTTACTTGAAACAGGTATTATCATTAACGCTCAGCCACCTGGAAAGAAGCTCATCAACATGATGCAGATGTCAGGTGGTGAGAAATCACTTACTGCTATTGCGTTACTTTTTGCTATACAGAATCTTAAGCCTTCACCATTCTGTCTCTTGGATGAGATTGAGGCAGCTCTTGATGATGCTAATGTTGATAGATTCGCAAATTATCTTCATAAGCTTACCAAGAACACACAGTTCATTGTTATCACTCACCGTAGAGGTACAATGAATGCCGCTGATAGACTCTTCGGTATTACTATGCAGGAGAAGGGTGTTTCAGCACTTGTTTCTGTTAACCTTATTGAATCACAATTGGATGACTAATTATGGCAGAGAAAATTAGCTTTTTACAGCGCCTTATAAAGGGCTTAACTAAGACACGTGACAATTTCATAAAGTCTATGGATTACATCTTTAATGGCTTTAGTAATATTGATGAGGACTTCTACGAAGAATTGGAAGAAGTCCTTATTATGGGCGATATAGGTGTGCGTACAACAGAGACTATATTAGATGACTTGAGAGATGCAGTTAAAAAGGAACATATTAAAGAGCCTTCTGAGTGCAAGGAGTTCCTTATTAACGAGATAAAGCAGCAGATGTCTCTTGATGACACATCCTTTGATTTTGAGAAAAAGCAAAGCGTAGTCTTAGTTATTGGTGTTAATGGAGTAGGTAAGACTACTACTATAGGTAAGCTTGCAGGTAAACTTAAGGCATCAGGCAAGAAGGTTATGGTGGCTGGTGCTGATACATTTAGAGCTGCTGCTTCGGACCAGCTTAAGGAATGGGCAGATAGAGCTTCAGTTGATTTCGTAGGCGGCCCTGAGGGCTCAGATCCCGCTTCTGTAGTATATGATGCGGTTCATGCTGCCAAGGCAAGAGACTGTGATGTATTACTAGTTGATACTGCAGGTAGATTACATAACAAGAAGAATCTCATGAATGAGCTTTCTAAAATTAACAGCACTATCTCTAAGGAATTCCCAGAGGCATACAGAGAGACCTTGATTGTCTTAGATGGCACTACAGGTCAGAATGCCCTAGTCCAGGCAAAGGAATTCTCGGAGGTAACAGATATATCAGGTATTGTTTTAACAAAATTAGATGGAACTGCTAAAGGCGGTATTGCAATTGCCATACAATCTGAGTTAAAATTGCCAGTAAAATATATTGGTGTTGGAGAAACAATTGACGATTTAGAGAAGTTCAACGCAGATGAATTTGTTAATGCTTTATTCTACGCTGGGCAGTAGGGAGACTAATTATGCTTACATTAGACAAATTTGAAGAAGCCTCTAAGATTGTTACAGAGGTTACACACGAGACGAAGCTTGTATACAGCGAGTATTTCAGTGAGAAGTGCGGTAATATGGTTTATCTCAAGCCAGAGAATATGCAGCTTACAGGTGCATATAAGCTCAGGGGAGCTTACTATAAGATCAGCACATTATCTGATGAGGAGAGGAAGAGAGGACTTATTACTGCATCTGCAGGTAATCATGCTCAGGGCGTAGCATATGCTGCTAGTAAGTTCGGAGTTAAGGCGACTATTGTTATGCCTACTACCACACCTCTTATCAAAGTTAATCGTACTAAGAGCTATGGCGCAGATGTTGTCTTATATGGAGATGTTTACGACGAGGCATGTGAATACGCATATAAGCTTGCAGATGAGCATGGCTATACATTCATACATCCATTTGATGACTTAGCTGTTGCAACTGGTCAGGGTACTATTGCAATGGAGGTATTTAAGGAGCTTCCACTTGTTGAGTATATTCTAGTCCCAATTGGTGGTGGCGGTCTTGCAACTGGTGTATCCACTCTTGCTAAGCTTCTTAATCCTAAGATTAAGGTTATTGGTGTGGAGCCTAGTGGTGCAGCTTCTTTGAAGGCATCTTTTTCTAAGGGAGAAGTTACTACATTGCCTGCAGTTAATACAATTGCTGATGGTACAGCTGTTAAGACTCCAGGATCTAAGATTTTCCCTTATTTACAGAAGAATATAGATGAGATTATTACAGTTGACGACGATGAGTTAATCGTTGCTTTCCTTGATATGGTTGAGAACCACAAGATGGTTGTTGAGAATTCAGGATTACTTACTGTCGCTGCTCTTAATCACTTGGGATTCAAGGACAAGAGAGTTGTATCTGTACTTTCTGGTGGCAATATGGATGTCATTACTATGTCATCAGTCGTTCAGCAGGGACTTATATTTAGAGATAGAATTTTCACTGTTTCTGTACTTCTTCCAGATAAGCCTGGCATGCTTGCTAAGGTTTCTCAGCTTATAGCTGATCAGCAGGGTAATGTAATTAAGCTTGAGCATAATCAGTTCGTAACTACCAATAGATCTGCAGCTGTTGAGCTTCGTATTACATTAGAGGCCTTTGGAACGGACCATAAGGAACAGATTCTTAAGGCTCTTGACGAGGGCGGATATCGTCCTAAGATTGTTAGAACTTCACTATAATTCAACTATAATAGTAGGTGTAAAGTATTTATGCTTGACACCTACTTTTTGTTATAGTATATTTATAGGGTCGTTAAGAGGAGAGATATGGAAGATAAGATTAAATCAGGCTATTTATATGATTTTTATGGCGAGCTACTTACTGATCATCAGCGTAGCGTATATGAGATGAGTATTAATGATGATTTGTCCTTATCAGAGATAGCAGATACTCTTTCCGTTTCAAGACAAGCAGTTCACGATATTCTTAAGAGATGTGATAAGTTACTTGAGGATTATGAATCCAGACTACATCTCGTTGAGAAGTTTATGAATATTAGACAGGATATTATTCGTATTAACAAGTTAACTGAGAGTCCTGCTGATGCAAGTACATTGGCTGAGATTTCTCGATTATCTGAGTTGATTTTAGAGGAATTATAATTTATGGCTTTTGATTCTCTTTCAGAGAAGCTTCAAGGGGTTTTTAAGAATCTTAGGAGTAAGGGCCGTCTTTCCGAGGCAGATGTCAAGGCTGCTCTTAAGGAAGTTAAGATGGCATTGCTTGAAGCTGATGTTAATTTTAAGGTAGTTAAGCAATTTACTAATACTGTTACTGAGCGAGCTATTGGTTCTGATGTAATGAACGGTCTTAATCCAGGCCAGATGGTTATTAAGATTGTTAACGAAGAGCTTGTTAATTTAATGGGTTCTGAGGTTACAGATATTACTTATGGAACTGGTGGCGATATCACTACCATCATGATGGTGGGTCTGCAGGGTGCAGGTAAGACCACCACTACAGCTAAGCTTGCTGGTAAGGTTAAGCTTAAGGGCAAGAAGCCACTTTTGGTTGCTTGTGATATATATAGACCTGCTGCCATTGAACAGTTACAGATCAATGGTAAGAAGCAGGAAGTTGAGGTGTTCTCCTTAGGAGATAAGGTTAAGCCTCTACAGATTGCTAAGGAAGCAATGGATTATGCTAAGAAGAACGGCTTTGATGTAGTCATCTTTGATACAGCTGGTCGTCTTCATATAGATAAGGATATGATGGATGAGCTTTCATCTATTAAGAACAATATTCATATCCTTAACACCATATTAGTAGTTGATGCCATGACAGGTCAGGATGCAGTCAATGTATCATCCACCTTCGATGACAAGATTGGTATCGATGGCGTTATCATTACTAAGTTAGATGGTGATACCAGAGGTGGTGCAGCTCTTTCAATTAAGGCTGTTACCGGTAAGCCTATTCTCTATGCAGGTATGGGAGAGAAGCTTTCAGATTTAGAGCAGTTTCATCCTGATAGAATGGCTAGTCGTATTCTCGGTATGGGTGATGTACTTTCCCTTATTGAGAAGGCTGAGGCTGAGATTGATAAGGATGCAGCCTTACAATTATCGAAGAAGGTCAAGAAGGCTTCCTTTGATTTTAATGACTATCTCACCTCGATGGAGCAGATGAAGAAGCTTGGAGGTTTATCCTCAATTCTTGGCATGATGCCTGGAATGAATGCTGGTCAGCTCGCTCAGATCGAAGGAGCTGTGGATGATAAGAAGCTTGCTCATATTGAGGCAATTATTCTTTCCATGACACCAGCTGAGAGAGAGAACCCTAAATTACTAAATCCTAGTCGTAAGCACAGAATAGCTGCTGGGGCTGGTTTAGATATAGCAGAGGTCAATCGCTTCGTTAAGCAGTTTGAACAATCAAAGAAGATGATGAAGCAGATGCCAAATATGATGGGCAAGGGTCGACGCGGAATGCGCTTCCCATTTTAGCCAAACCATTTAGTTTTTATTTTTAGGAGGAATTAAAAATGGCAGTAAAGATTAGATTAAAGAGAATGGGTCAGAAGAAGAGACCTATCTACAGAATCGTTGTAGCAGATGCAAGAGCACCTCGTGACGGTAGAAACATCGATGAGATCGGTACATACGATCCAAACCAGGAGCCAGCTGAGGTTACAGTTGACGCTGATGCAGCTAAGAAGTGGATTGCAAATGGTGCAAAGCCAACTGAGACTGTTGCAAGACTTTTCAAGCAGGCAGGAGTACAGTAATCTAACTCGAAAGGAATAGGATAGTGATGAAAGAATTAGTTGAAGTAATTGCTAAGTCACTTGTAGACAATCCTGATGAGGTTGTAGTGTCAGAAAAGGAAGACGCTAAATCAATTGTTGTTGAGCTTCGCGTAGCCCCTTCTGATATGGGTAAGGTTATAGGAAAGCAGGGCAGAATTGCCAAGGCAATCCGTGCAGTTGTTAAGGCTGCAGCCTCAAAGATTGACAAGAAAGTAATAGTTGATATTATTGACGTTGATTAATAATAAGGCCTGATGTAAATCAGGCCTTATTGTTTTTATTTAAAGAATACTCTATTATTTAGTTACAATAATTTTTTAGGAGGCTGATTTGGAAGAATTATATCAAGTTGGTTCGATAACCCAGACACATGGCATCAGAGGAGAGGTTAAGGTGTTTCCTCTTACTGATGATATATCCAGATTTAAGAATATGAAGAATCTTCTCTTAGATGGAGGCAAGGATGGATATATTTCTCTCGAGGTTGAGAATGTTAGACCTCAGAAGAATCTCGTAATCCTTAAGTTTAAGGGAATTGATAATATAAATGATATCGAGCGATACAAGGGCCAGGGGCTATATGTTACTAAGGATAATCGCGTGAAGTTATCTAAGGATGAGTTTTTTATAGCTGATTTGATAGGTTGCAATGTATATCTAGACACAGATAAGAATACAGTTTTCGGTGAGATTACAGATGTGCTTCAGACTGGTGCTAATGATGTATATGAGATTACTACAGCAGACGGCAGAACTGTTTTAGTGCCAGCTATTAAGGATTGTATTCTGGCTGTTGATGTAGAAGACAATAGAGTTGATATTCATTTACTAGAAGGACTTTTAGATTAATATGAAATTTTATATACTTACACTTTTTCCTGAAATGATTGAGAATGCATTGGCTACTAGCATATTAGGTAGAGCCAGCAAAGCAGGGGCTGTTTCATTTGAGGCCATCAATATCAGAGATTATACTCTCGACAAGCATAATAAGGTTGATGATTATCCATATGGAGGAGGAGCTGGCATGGTTATGCAGGCTCAGCCTATATACGATGCTTACAGGGCCGTGTGTGATAAGGCGGGACATAAGGTTCATTTAATCTATCTGACTCCACAGGGGAAGCTATTTAAACAGCCTGATGCTAAAGCATTGGCGCTTAAGGAAGATATATGTCTTCTGTGTGGCCATTATGAGGGCATCGATGAGAGGGTATTAGAAGAGATCGTTGATGAATATTATTCGATAGGTGATTATGTTCTTACAGGGGGAGAGTTGCCATCACTTGTCATGGTTGATGCAATTTCTCGCATGGTTCCTGGAGTCCTTACTAATTCAGATTCTGGAGAGGATGAATCATTAGAGAACTATCTATTAGAATATCCTCAATATTCCAGACCAGAAGTATGGAATGACAGGAGGGTACCACCTATATTACTCTCGGGCGACCATGCTAAGGTGGACGAGTGGAGACATATGCAGTCAGTTGAGAGGACGAAGATTCGCCGCCCAGATCTCTATGAGAAATATTTAGATAGTATTAAGGAAGATTAATATATTACCACTAGATTGGAGGATTAACTTATGAAGAGTTTCAAAGATAAGCCTTGGTATTCTCTTACAGTTTCTATATGTATAGGAGTTGTATTATTTGTTTTACTGATTAGATTTTCTACTGTTATTAATGCAGTAGGAACATTTTTAGGCTTCTTTTCTACAGTATTTTTAGGTGCTGTTTTTGCGTACATAATCAATCCTTTATCTAAGCTTTTCTATAATAAGGTATTCTGTAAGATAAAGAAGCCAGGAACCAGAAAGGGGCTGTCTAATTTTGCAGCTTTAATAGCTATTATTTTATTCTTAATATATGCTACAGTGCTCGTTATTCCACAGTTAGTAGATAGTGCACTTACATTTGCAAGTAATTTTGATGGCTATATTGCTTCCCTTCAATCTACACTCTTGAGTATGGGAGTTAGTACATCTACCATTGATTTAAATAGTGTAGTTTCCTCTTCGGCAGAGATAATCGATGAGATGTCTGAGTGGATTAAGAATAACCTGGATACTATCATGCTTACTACTGTAGATTTAGGCAAGGCTGTTGGCCAGATTCTTATTGCACTTATGCTTTCTATATATTTCCTGGCTGAGAAAGACAACCTTAAAAGTGGTGGTAGTAGATTCCTTAAAGCGGTTTTTAAGGACAAATATCCTAAAGTAAAGCACTTTATCATAAAGTCAGATTCCATACTTAGTAGATATATTGTATACAATCTGGTAGATGCTCTTATCATAGGTATAGTCAATGCTGTGTTTATGTCTCTGGTGGGCTTGCCATATGTGGGACTTGTATCATTCTTAGTTTGCATTACCAATATTATTCCTACTTTTGGGCCTATTATTGGCATGGTGATTGGCGGTTTAATTCTAATTATTGTTAAGCCATGGTACGCAGGAGTGTTCGTGGTATTTAGTCTTATCCTTCAGACAGTAGATGGCTATGTTATTAAGCCTAAGTTATTCGGAGATTCCCTGGGAGTTTCCGGACTATGGATTCTGGTGGGTATAGTTGCTGGTGGCAGGATGTTTGGTGTGATTGGTATTTTGCTTGCTATTCCTGTTGTTGCTATCATCGATATGATATATCATGAGTATGTTTTGCCAGTATTAGAGAAAAGTAACTAAGTAATTGTATTTATTTGTTGATTATTACATACAATCATGTTATTATATTTGAGTTGCTAAAGAAGAGATGTTCCGCTGGCATTTAGACAATGTTAAGAATGTCGCGTATATTTAGGAGGAATAAAATGAACGCAAACGAGATTATTAGAAACATCGAAGCTGCCGAGCTTAAGGCAGAAGTACCTGAGTTTCAGGTAGGTGACACAGTTAAGGTTTATGGACGTATCGTCGAGGGTAACCGTACTCGTACACAGGTATTTGAGGGTACTGTTATTAAGAGACAGGGTGGAAGCAATCGTGAGACTTTCACAGTTCGTAAGTCATCAAACGGTGTTGGTGTAGAGAAGACATGGCCACTTCACAGCCCTAACGTTGAGAAGATCGAAGTAGTTAGAAAAGGTAAGGTTCGTAGAGCTAAGTTATTCTATCTTAGAGAGCTTACTGGTAAGAAGGCTAAGGTTAAGGAGAGAATCTAATCTCGAAAATAACAGAAACAGTCACTTTGTTGTGACTGTTTCTTTATTTTTACCTTAAAGTGCGGTATATTTATACTAAAGATTAAAGGGAAAATTTGTATGCTTTTATCAATTAGTAGATTTTTTAGTAGATTATTTCACCGTAGAAGAGATGGTCTCGATTTCAGAAGACGTCGTCGTAAGATTGATTTCGATAAGATAAAATATGTTCTTATTTTCGTATTTGAACTGTTGATTGCCATTGGATTAGGGTTTGGCGTGGTTATGGCTTTTGGCAAGCAGGTAGAATGTTCTAATGCATCTATGGAACCTACATATGAAACATCCGATATACTACTTGTAAACACCATAGCATTTAAGTTCAGTGAGCCAGAGACAGGTGATATTATCGCTTTTAAGCCTAAGTCTAATGTTAATGCCTCTTACAGTGTTAAGAGAGTTATTGGTACGCCTGGAGACACTATATACATATCTAATGGGCGTATTTATTTAAATGATGAGATATATAAAGAGAAGCTTGATGTGGAGACTATTGAGAATCCTGGTATAGCAGCTTCTCCTATTACGTTACTAGATGATCAATATTTTGTGCTTGGAGATAATCGCAATTCTTCTGAGGATTCGCGCTATGAGAGTGTAGGCTTTGTTTCCAGCGAGGATATTTTAGGAAAAGTATGGATTAAGTATCCATTTTAATTGAGGTGATTATGGAATTTCAGTGGTATCCAGGGCATATGACTAAGGCTAAGCGTCAGATGCAAGAGGATATAAAGCTCATAGATTTAGTTATTGAAGTTATTGATGCTAGATGTCCTATTTCTAGCAGGAATCCAGATATTAATTCTCTTGCCAATGGCAAGCTTAGATTAGTTCTTTTAAATAAGTCGGATTTAGCAGATAGATCTGTTAATCAACAGTGGATTTCATATTTTAAGGATCAGGGATTCTACTGTGTAGAGCTTGATTCTAGAGACAGGAAGAATATGAAGGGCGTACAGGCTACTCTCGATGAAGTCTGTGCTGCTAAGTTCGAGAGGGACAGGAAGAGAGGAATTAAGAACAGGCCTGTTAGAGCCATGGTTGTAGGTATTCCTAATGTAGGTAAGTCTACTTTTATTAATTCGTTTGCTGGCAGAGCTGTAGCTAAGACTGGCAATAAGCCTGGTGTTACGAAAGGCAAGCAATGGATTAAGCTCAATAAGTCTGTGGAACTGCTCGATACTCCAGGTATACTATGGCCTAAGTTCGAGGACAATACAGTCGGCTTACATTTAGCATTCATTGGCTCTATCAATGATGCCATAGTAGAGACCAGAGAGCTGGCACTAGAGCTGGCAGATTTTATTAAAAATAATTATAAGGGGGCACTTAGTGCTCGTTATGATATTAATGAAGACTCAGTTAATCATGAGATAATTACTGAGATTGCAGAGAAAAGGAACTTCGTCAAGAAGGGCTCTGAGCTTGATTACGATAAAGCCTCTGCTGTTTTAATTGACGAATTCAGAAGCGGTAGTCTTGGTAAAATTTCACTTGAAAGGCCATAAGCATGAAGGTTATCGACTTTAACGAAGAAGAACAACAAATTAAAAGAGATATCGAAAGAGCTAGGCAGCAGATGAAGGATGTAGAAGACCTATCAGATTTCGATACTAAGAAAACTAAAACTAAAAAAGATAAGAATAAGGACAATGACGAGGAAGATGAACCACTTACCACTAAGGCAGTAGTCAAGGAGATTGTTAGTGTTATAATTAATGTCTTAATTTGCTTTTTCGTAGTTTTTCTTATTACACATTTCGTAGGACAGAGAACTGTTGTCAGTGGTTCTTCTATGGAAGATACTCTTAGTGATGGTGATAATCTTATAGTAGATAAGATTAGTTATAGAATTCATGATCCTGAGAGATTTGATGTAGTAGTTTTCCCATACAAGTATGAGGAGGACACATATTATATTAAGCGTATTATTGGATTGCCTGGTGAGAATGTTCGTATCGATAGTGCTGGTGTTATCTATATCAATGGTGAGGCTATTGAGGATAAGTATGGCACAGAAGAGATTCTTAATGCAGGTTTAGCTAGCACTGAGATTCTTTTAGGGCCAGGGGAATATTTCGTACTTGGTGACAATCGTAACAATAGTACTGATTCGAGATTCGAACAGGTAGGTAATGTTATGGGTGACGATATAGTTGGTAAGGCTTGGCTTAGAGTTTATCCATTTGGTGAATTTGGACTAGTAGATAATATAGAATAATTATGTGCGATAAGAAGATATCAGATATTCAAAAGGAATACAAAGAACTTTCAGAGGACTATTTACCAGACTTTATTGAAGAATATATCAATGATGGTAGACCTGGTGTCTCTAAGATTATAGGCTCAGCCATGAAGCGCATGGATAAGCTTAGGATTGAGAGGGAGCGTATTGAGAGCCTTAAGGAATATGAGAGACAATACTGGAGTGACTATGAATATATAGGCGGTATAGATGAGGTGGGCAGAGGACCATTGGCAGGACCAGTAGTTACAGCTTGTATAGTCTTACCTAAGGACTGTAGTATTCTTTACATTAATGATTCCAAGAAGCTCTCAGCATCTAAGCGTGAGGAATTATATGAGGTGATTATGAGAGAGGCAGTCTCTGTTGGTATAGGAGCAGCTTCTGAGGTGCGTATTGATGAGATCAATATTCTGCAAGCCACATACGAAGCCATGAGACAAGCTATTAAAGAGTCTTCAGTCGAACCTCAGATACTTTTAAATGATGCGGTTACTATTCCTCAGGTTTCAATCAAACAGGTTCCTATTATAAAGGGTGATGCTAAGTCTATCTCTATTGGTGCTGCAAGTATTATTGCCAAGGTTACTAGAGATAGATTAATGGTTGAGTATGACCAGATATATCCTGAATATCATTTCGCTTCTAATAAAGGATATGGAAGTGCAGAGCATATAGAGGCACTTAAGAAATATGGACCATGTCCTATTCATAGAAGATCCTTCATTGGAAATTTTGTTTAATTTTAGGTGAGTTATGAATATTAATAGTGGGCTTAATCCATACAATTCCAATTATATCAACGGTGCTGATCGTACTCAGATGAGTCAGAGCCAGTCTCTTACGGGATCTGTTACAGATTCCCTTAAGGAGGGTGAGGTCTTTGAGGGTTCAGTCAATTCTATCGATAATGGTAAGGTCACTATAGGGCTTGCTAATGGGCAGACCATGACTGCTAGATTGGACTCTGGAGTTACACTTACCCCAGGCCAATCTGTTTTTTTTGAGGTAAAAAGCAACGATGGTAATTTAGTTCAGATTAGACCTGTATCTCTTAATAGTTTAGAGGCTAATCCTACACTTCTTAAGGCTCTTGACATGGCTAATATATCTGCTACAGAAAGGACCATTAATATGGTTAATTCTATGATGCAGAATTCAATGTCTATTAATCCTGAGAATATAGCTACCATGAATAGGGCTATGCTTAACAATCCTGGAGTCGATCCTCAGACTCTTGTTACCATGGCTAAGTATGGTATGGAATTATCTCCTGAGAGTGTGCACATGTTTGAGAATTATGCTGCTGACAAAGCCGTTCTTACAGATAACTTCGATGTCATTTCAGATATGCTTCCACAGCTCATGACAGATAAGAGTGTTACTACTGCTGATGTTATTAATATTACCAATACACTTAGGGAGATATTCATCCCTTCTGAGGAAGCAGTGGTAACTGAAGCTGGTCAGCCTAATGAAGCTATAGTTAATGGGGATACAGCTACTTCTTCAACTAATACAGGAGAGACAGCAGTTATTAATAATCCTGGTGAGGTAACAATTACTGGTGATTTACCTAAGGGTGAGCAGGTTATGGCCCAGGCAGATGCTGAAGCAGTGGTTGTTCAAGAGGAAGCTTCTAATACTTCTGCTCAGATTCCATCTGATACAGTATCCGACTCTTCAAATGATTCTACTAAGCAGGCTATTATTGCAGAGAAGGAATTAGGTAACCAGGTATTAAACACTTTTGCCAGCGATAAGCAGATTTCATCCTTTAATACTATATTGAACAATTTACCTGATTTTCCTAAGAACAATGCACAGGTATTTAGTGAGAATGGTTCTCTTAAGTCTGATGCTGATATTAATCAGCTTTTTAAAGAGATTAGTGAGTATCTTAAGGATAATCCAGATCTTCCAAAGGAGACTTTAAATGATTTACTTCGCAGCTCTGTATTTAAGGGATCCTTGAAGAATATGATTCTAAATAGCTTTGCTATGGAACCTAAGGATGTAACTAAGCCAGGTGAGGTTTCTAAATTATACGAGAGAGTTCTTAAGCAGACTGAAGCTCTTGAAAGACTCATTTCCAATTTCAGCAATAAGGCGGCTGAGACCATAAAGGGACAGACCACTGAGATTAAACAGAATATTAATTTTATGAATTCTGCTAATGAGATGTATAATTTTGTTCAGATACCTCTTAAGATGTATAATCAGAATACCGATGGTATGCTTTACGTTAGGCAGAATAAGCATAGCAGCTATGAGGCAGGGGAAGAGGTTACAGCTTTCTTGCACTTTGATATGGAGTACTTAGGTCCTACAGATGTATTTATAAGCCTTAAGGAATCAAAAGTAGGATGTAAGTGGAATCTGGCGGATGAGGATTCTATGAATCTAATCGAGCAGAACCTGGATTTGCTTACAGATAGGCTTGCGAAGAAGGGCTTTACAATCAAGTCAGAGGTTACCTGCGGTAATCCTAAGGCTAGTTTTGTTGAGGACTTTTTAGGTGTACCACCAGTCGCCACTGAGACGTCATCTGAGGGGCTAGTACATCGCTATAGCTTTGATATGAGGGCATAATTATGGCAGAAGATAAAAAATTCGATAAAGATAAAACTGCTGTAGCGCTTTCTTATGAAGCTGGAGATAGTGCTCCTAAGATTCTTGCTTCAGGCAAGGGTTACGTAGCTGAGCAGATTATAGAGGAAGCCAAGAAGGCAGACGTACCTTTTTACCAGGATAACGAATTAGCTGAGACTTTAAGCAAGCTTAATATAGGTGATGCGATTCCGCCTGAACTATACGAAGTTGTCGCTGAGATTTTAGTCTTCGTTAATGATATGGAGAAGCTTAAGTCTAAGCTTAAATAGAATTGAGGTTTTATTGAATAATAGGAAGCAAGGAAATGAT
Source organism: Pseudobutyrivibrio sp. (assembly GCA_024691465.1). The sequence continues at coordinate 21,812 of JAILNO010000026.1, forward strand.
TTCGAGAAACTAGCTGCTGACTATCTTAAGTCTAAGGGAATGTTCATCAAAGAGATGAATTTCTACTGCAAGATGGGAGAGGTGGATATAATTGCCCTAGATGGCAATTATCTTGTGTTTGTCGAGGTCAAGTACCGTAAATCAGCCGCCAAAGGAACAGGTTTGGAGGCTGTAAATTATAATAAAATGCGTAAGATTTGCAGAGTTGCAGATTTTTACATGTATAGCCGCAAGTTAAGTGGCGCTACTAGTGTTAGGTTTGATGTTATAGCAATTGAGGAAGGACATTTGAAGCATATAATTAATGCTTTTGAGTATATACCAGTATGTTAAATTCTAGTCATAAGATTGCTCAGGTAGCAGTTGATAGTCCAGCTGAGAGAGCAGGATTGATACCTGGGGATATTATTACCAAAATTAATAACGTAACTTTAGTTGATATATTTGATTATCATTACTATTCTGATGATGCCGATATTACTGTAGAGATTCTCCATGAGGATGGTACTACTGAAGATATTATGGTTTCTAAGGAAGAGGGCGAGGATCTAGGCGTAATCTTCTGTAATGGATTGATGGATGATTATAAGTCATGTTCTAACAAGTGTGCGTTTTGCTTTATTGATCAGATGCCGCCTGGTATGAGAGAGACTCTCTACTTCAAGGATGATGATACTAGATTATCTTTCCTGCAGGGTAATTATGTTACCTTGACCAATATGAAGATGGCAGATTTAGATAGAATCATAGCCTATAAGCTAGGTCCTATTAATATTTCTGTGCATGCTACTAACCCAGAGCTTAGAGTTAAGCTACTGCATAATAGATTCGCATGTGATATCCTAGATAAGATCAGGAAATTATACGAGGCAGAGATTCCTATGAATGCCCAGGTAGTAGCTTGTCCAGGGCTTAATGATGGAGCTGAGCTTGATAGGACTATTTCTGATTTGCTTGAGTTTGCCCCTGTTATGAGTTCTATGTCGGTTGTGCCTGTTGGTGTCACCAAGTTTAGAGATGGACTATTTCCTCTTAGGACTTACACTGCTGAGGAGGCAGGAGCTGTCATTGATCAGATTGAGCATTGGCAGGATGTGGCCATGGAGAGATTTGGCAATCACTTTGTACAAGCATCAGATGAATGGTACATTCTAGCTGGTAGACCACTTCCTAATGCTGATAGGTATGATGGCTTTATTCAGCTTGAGAATGGGGTGGGTATGCTTCGCCTGCTCAAGGAGGAAGTATTAGACGCCCTTGAGGATATTAAGAAGCCTCTGTTTATGAAACGCCACCATGTGACCATTGCTACTGGTAAGCTTGTGGCTCCATTTATGAGAGAGTTAGCTGATGTCATCTGTGACAAATTCCCTAAGGTAAAAGTTGATGTCGTTGCTATTAGGAATGATTTCTTCGGAGAAGAAATTACAGTTGCAGGGCTTATTACAGGACAGGATTTAATAGCTCAGCTTAAGGATAGGGATTTAGGTGACAGACTGTTACTGTCTAATACTATGCTTAGGTCAGGTGAGGAAGTATTTTTAGATGATATTACTCTTAGCGAGTTGTCCGAAACTTTACAAGTTTCCACGCGTATTGTACAATCAGACGGGCGTGATTTAGTCTATGCAATAATTGGACGATAGCGCATTTTTTTAGTTAATCAAGAAGAGAGGTATTTTATGTCAAGACCAGTCGTGGCCATAGTTGGCCGCCCTAATGTCGGAAAATCTACGCTTTTTAATGCCTTGGCAGGAGAGCGTATTTCTATAGTTAAGGACACACCAGGTGTTACTAGAGACCGTATATATGCTGACGTTTCCTGGCTTAATTATGATTTCACTATGATTGATACAGGTGGTATTGAGCCTGATTCTAGCGATATCATTCTTTCTCAGATGAGGGAGCAGGCACAGATTGCCATAGACACAGCTGATGTTATTGTATTCCTCGTTGATGTGAAGCAGGGGCTTCAGGATAGTGACTCTAAGGTTGCAGATATGCTTAGAAGGAGTCATAAGCCTGTTATTCTAGTAGTCAATAAGGTGGATAGCTTCGAGCGCGATATGGTAGATGTCTACGAGTTCTATAATCTTGGAATAGGTGATCCTATTGCCATATCAGCTGCATCCAGACTCGGTTTCGGTGATATGCTTGATGTGGTTGTCAGCTATTTCCCTGAGCCTACAGGTGAGGAAGAAGAGGACGACACACCTAAGATTGCAGTTATTGGTAAGCCTAATGTAGGTAAGTCATCTCTTATTAATAAGCTCTGTGGTGAGGAGCGAGTTATTGTTTCAGATATAGCCGGCACCACTAGAGATGCTGTTGACACCAGAGTTAGATATAATCATAAGGATTACATCTTTATTGATACAGCAGGACTTCGTCGCAAGAGCAAGATTAAAGAGGATTTAGAGCGTTACTCTATCGTGAGAGCTGTTGCTTCCGTTGAGAAGGCTGATGTGGTAATCATTATGATTGACGCCACTGAGGGTGTTACCGAGCAGGATGCTAAGATAGCTGGTATTGCCCATGAAAGAGGCAAGGGTATTATTATCTGTGTCAATAAGTGGGATGCCATTGAGAAGAATGACAAGACTATGAAGGAGCACGAGGATAAGATTCGTCAAATTCTTTCATTCATGCCTTATGCTTCTATATTATTTATTTCTGTTAAGAGTGGACAGCGCCTTGGTAAAATATACGAGACAATTGATGCTGTTATTGAGAACAACTCTATGCGTATCGCTACTGGTGTCCTCAATGAGATTGTAACAGAAGCAGTTGCTCTACAGCAGCCACCTACCGATAAGGGTAAGAGACTTAAGATATTCTACACTACACAGGTTGCTGTTAAACCACCTACCTTTGTTATTTTTGTAAATGAGAAATATTTAATGCATTTTTCTTATGTTCGTTATTTAGAGAATCGAATTAGAGATGCTTTCGGTTTCGAAGGCACATCTCTTAAATTTATAATTAGAGAGAGGAAGGAAAACGAATAATGAGTATTGTAGGGAGAATAATAGCTGTTATTATTGGTTATTGCTTTGGCATGATTCTTATGGGCTATCTTATTGGTAAGTCTAAGAACATCGATCTTACTAAGGTGGGTAGTGGTAATGTAGGTTCCACTAACACCATGAGGAATCTAGGTGTTCCAGCTGGACTTATTACACTGGCTTGGGATTGCCTTAAGTGTGTAGTTGCCGTATTTTTTGTATGGCTTATATTTGGAATTTTTACAGAGGATAGGAATATATACATGGTCTATGCAGGACTTGGCTGTGTCCTGGGTCATGATTTCCCATGCTATATGCATTTCAAGGGAGGTAAGGGTGTTGCTTCTACATTGGGATTCATTATTGCATTATTTCCAATGGGTATTCCAATCCCAGCATGTGTATTCATAGGAATTGTAGCTATTACTAGATATGTATCACTTGGTTCAATTATTGGTGAGCTTTCTTTTGCAATTGAGATATTAGTTGCTGCTAAAATGGGTATTTTATCTGAGAAATATGCAGATGGCCAGCTTACTGAGGTTGTAGTGATCTGTTGTATAGTATCAGCTCTTTCTATTGCTTTACACCATGCGAATATCAAGCGTCTACTTGCTGGCAATGAGAACAAATTCTCATTTCATCCAGAGACTAGAGCATAGGACTAGGAGTTATTAATGGCTAGAATTAGTGTAATCGGAGCAGGTAGCTGGGGTATAGCCCTAGCTGTTATGCTTAACAAGAATGGGCATGATGTCAAAGTTTGGTCTCACAGACAATCTCAGGTAGACCAGATGAACGATACTCATACCAGTGATAAGATTAAGGGCGTGAGGCTGCCAGATACTCTGCAGTTCACCTCAGATATTGAGGATGCAGCTTGTATGGCGGATGTAATACTTATGGCAGTTCCTTCTAAAGCTACCAGAGAGACAGCTGAGAAGATTAAGCCTTATGTCAATAATAATCAGATTTTTATTACAGTTACTAAGGGTATTGAAGAGGATACCCTATTAACTCAGACAGAGATATTAGAGGATGTCCTAGGAGAGGATAAGCGCGTATGTGTATTATCAGGTCCTAGTCATGCTGAGGAGGTCGTAGTATTTAAGCCTACACTTGTGGTGGCTGGCTCTACTGACAGGCAGACGTCACTTTTTGTCCAGAACCTATTTATGAATAAGTATTTCAGAGTGTATTCTTCGCCTGATGTTAAGGGCATCGAGGTAGGTGCTGCGCTTAAGAATGTTATAGCACTTGCTGCTGGTATGTCAGATGGCCTAGGATTCGGAGACAATGCTAAAGCTGCTCTTATCACCAGAGGCATTAAGGAGATATCCGCACTTGCAGTTGCCATGGGAGGTCAGACTGAGACATTATCTGGACTTACTGGAGTAGGTGATTTGATAGTTACCTGTTCATCTATGCATTCCCGCAACCGTATGGCAGGTTACTATATGGGACAAGGCATGAGCAAGGATGAGGCTATGGATAAGGTAGCCATGGTAGTCGAGGGTGTATATTCTGCTAAGGCTGCCAAGAAGCTTGCTGAGAAGTATCAGATAGAGATGCCAATTGTAGATGTAGTTAATGCAGTTCTCTTTGATAATATGGCTGTAAAGGATGCAGTATATGAACTTATGACTCGTTCTAAGAAGGATGAGACATCAGATATGGAATGGTAAATTTAGGCTAGCGCTTGCTAGCCTTTTTTATTGGAAATAGATTATTAGTATAGTATTATTTATTTAAATATAGATAATAGGAGGTATGCTATGGGAATTAAATGGGGTGTTATTGGAACTGCAGGAATTGCTAAGGGAAGTACTATACCTGTTTAGATGAAGTATTAAATAAAGCTAGTTACTAAATATAGGAGGAGTTATGATTACTCGAGAGGAGGCCTTGAAGTTTGGCCTAACATTTGAAGATGCATATTTAGATTCACCATTTAGTGATCCTAATTGGCAGTTGGTACGATTCAAGCCTAATAAGAAGGCGTTCCTTTGGACATATGAGAGAGACGGATATATCAATCTCAATGTAAAAGTTGACCCTGATAATGCATATTATTGGAGGCATCTATATAAGTCAGTTATTCCTGGATATCATCAGAATAAGGATCATTGGAACACTATTATCTTAGACGGAAGCATTCCTACAGAGGATATTGAGGCCATGATAGGAGAAAGTTACGATTTAATATCCTACAGTCCATCTAAAGCTATATATGATGCTGTTAAGACTGTCCCTAAGGGCAAGGTTGCTACCTATGGTCAGATAGCTGCCATTGCAGGAGATAAGCATATGGCCAGAGCTGTGGGCAATGCTCTTCATAAGAACAAGGATCCAGAGCATGTACCATGCCATAGAGTTGTTAATTCTAAGGGAGAATTAGCCCATGAGTATGTATTCGGAGGTCCTGACATACAGAGACAGAAGCTGGAGGCTGAAGGTGTTAGGGTGCTGGATGGAAGGGTTAATCTTAAGGAGTTTCAGTGGGATTATTTTGGTGAGTAATCCTGTGATATTATAAATGTGTCTGAATTGTTAAACTTTATTTTGTGGTAGTTGTTCGTATTGACTACTAGATAATGTGGTGGTAGTATATCTTTATCAACACAATATCTAGTAGTTTTTTGTTTGCTACATGACTATATGTTGACTGAATATTTTAATTATAATCGTTTATTTTCAAATAAATTTGGAGGTAGTAATGGAAAGATTTGTTGTTAAGAAAGATGGCACATTAGAGCCATTTAATGTACAGAAGGTAGTAGAGGCTGTTGGAAAGTCTGCCACACGTGTATTAGTTAAATTTACTCCTGAACAGGAGAAGTTTATTTGTCAATTTGTTGAAGAGAGAGTGGAGGAGCTTAATCTTGAAAAAATTGAGATTGCACAAATGCACAATATTGTTGAGGGCGCTCTTGAGCGTGTTAATCCTATGGTTGCAAAGAGCTATAGGGATTATCGTAACTATAAGCAGGATTTTGTCCAGATGCTTGACGATGTTTACAAGAAGTCTCAGAACATTATGTACATCGGTGACAAGGAAAATTCCAATACTGACTCGGCTCTTGTTTCTACAAAGCGTTCGTTAATTTTTAATGAGCTTAACAGAGAGCTTTATAAGAAGTTCTTCCTTACCACTGAGGAAGTTCAGGCTATTAGAGATGGATATATCTATATCCATGATATGAATGCTCGTAGGGATACCATGAATTGCTGCTTATTTGATGTAGAGTCAGTTCTTTCTGGCGGTTTTGAGATGGGTAATATCTTCTACAATGAGCCTAAGAGTCTCGATGTGGCATTCGATGTAATCGGCGACATTGTTTTATCTGCAGCAAGTCAGCAGTACGGTGGATTTACTATTCCACAGGCTGATCAGATTCTTGAGAAGTACGCTCAGAAATCTTATGACAAATATATTGAGAAGTATCTTAATCTTGGAATCGATAAAGATAAGGCCGAGGAAGTGGCCATGTCTGAGGTTCAAAGAGAGATGGAACAGGGATTCCAGGGATGGGAGTATAAGTTCAATACAGTAGCTTCATCTCGTGGTGATTATCCATTTATTACTGTTACTATAGGTCTTGGTACTTCTATTTTTGCCAAGATGGCATCTAAAGCATGCCTTAAGGTTAGGGCTATTGGACAGGGTAAGCCAGGATTTAAGAAGCCTGTACTTTTCCCTAAGGTAGTATTCCTATATGATGAGAACCTCCACGGTCCAGGTGGAGAGCTTGAGGATGTATTTGAGGCTGGTATTGATTGCTCACGCAAGACTATGTATCCTGATTGGCTTTCTCTTACAGGCGAGGGATATATTGCCAGCATGTATAAGAAGTATGGCAAGGTTATTTCACCTATGGGATGTAGAGCATTCCTTTCTCCTTGGTACGTAAGAGGAGGTATGAATCCTGCTGATGATAAGGATGAGCCTGTATTTATTGGTAGATTCAATATAGGAGCTGTATCACTTCACCTTCCAATGATTCTCGCCAAGGCTCGCCAGGAATCTAAGGATTTCTATGAAGTGCTTGATTATTATCTTGAGATGATCAGGAAGCTTCATATTCGTACATACGCTTATTTGGGCGAGATGCGTGCGTCTACCAATCCACTTGCTTATTGTGAGGGCGGTTTCTACGGTGGCCACTTAGGTTTCCATGACAAGATTAAGCCACTTCTTAAGGCTGCTACTGCATCATTTGGTATCACTGCTTTCAATGAGCTTCAGGAGCTATATAATGGCAAGTCGCTTGTTGAGGATGGAGAGTTTGCTATTGAAGTGCTTAAGCACATCAATGACAAGGTTAATCAGTTTAAGGAGGAGGATGGCAATCTATATGCTATCTATGGTACCCCAGCTGAGAATCTATGCGGATTACAGATTAAGCAATTTAGGAATAAATATGGCATAGTTGAGAATGTATCTGATAGAGAGTATGTTTCTAATTCATTCCATTGCCATGTAACTGAGGATATTACACCTATTGAGAAGCAGGACAAGGAAGGCCGTTTCTGGGAACTTTGCAATGGCGGTAAGATTCAATACGTTCGTTATCCAATCAATTACAATAGAGATGCAGTTAAGACTCTAGTTAGAAGAGCTATGAAGAAGGGATTCTACGAGGGAGTTAACCTATCCCTTTCTTACTGTGATGATTGTGGTCATGAGGAGCTTGAGATGGATGTATGCCCAGTATGCGGAAGTAAGAATCTTACTAAGATTGATCGTATGAATGGATACTTATCTTATTCTCGTGTTAAGGGAGATACACGACTTAACGAAGCTAAGATGGCTGAGATTGCAGATCGCAAGTCTATGTAAAATGCAACTGATTACCTAGCTTGCGCGGGAATTGGTTCAACTAAATTATGATATTTACTAGGAGCACTTACATATTATGAACTATCACAACATTACAAAGGATGATATGCTTAATGGTGACGGCCTTCGCGTGGTTTTGTGGGTGGCAGGTTGTGATCATCATTGTAAAGAGTGTCAGAATCCTATTACTTGGGATCCTGATGGAGGCCTTAAGTTTGATGAGGCTGCTAAGGAAGAATTATATGAGGTATTATCTCGTGACTATATTTCTGGAATAACCTTTAGCGGAGGAGATCCACTTTTTCCTGGCAATAGGCAGGAAGTGACGGAGCTTGCCCGGGAGATTAGGGAGAGATTTCCCGGCAAGACCGTCTGGCTTTATACTGGATTCACCTATGAGGAAGTTAAATCTCTTGAAATTATGAATTTTTTAGATGTTCTGGTTGACGGAGAATTTGAAATTGATAAGATAGATTTGCAGGCACAATGGAGAGGTAGTATCAATCAGCGCGTAATTGATGTTCCTCAGACCAGGAAATTAGGCCAGATTGTGCTACATGCAGATTAGATGGAGAATAGAGAATTATGAATATTAATATTTTGCGTATGACAGACTCTGCCAAATTACCGGAGAGAGGTTCTGCTTCGGCTGCAGGCTATGATTTGTTTGCAGATGTAACAGAGGATGTTGAGATTAAGCCTCATGAGACCAGGATGATTGGTACTGGTCTTGCCATGGAGATTCCAGAGGGATACTTCGGAGGCATATTTGCTAGATCTGGTCTTTCTGCTAAGGAAGGACTTAGACCAGCTAACTGTGTAGGAGTAGTTGATTCTGATTACAGGGGAGAGATTAAGGTTGCTCTTCACAATGATGGAGAGGTGGCCAGAGTTATTACACCAGCTGAGAAGATTGCACAGCTTGTAGTTGTCCCATTTCTTTCGGTTAATTTCAGCGAAGTTTCGAACTTATCTGATACCGCCCGTGGTGAGGGTGGATTTGGTTCCACTGGAAAACATTAGAATTTACTTATTTGGCGCCTGGTTTATACCAGACGCCTTTGAGCGTTTTATAAAACAACATTTTGAAAGAGAGTTAGATTTATGGCAAAAAAGGTTACCTATGATGAGAGCAGTATATCTGTTTTAGAGGGACTTGAAGCTGTTCGTAAGCGTCCCGGTATGTATATTGGCTCTACCTCTAGAAAGGGTTTGAATCATCTTATCTATGAGATCGTTGATAACTCAGTGGATGAGCATTTAGCAGGTGAGTGCGACACTATTTATGTCACTCTAGAGAAGGATGGCAGTTGTACTGTTGAAGATAATGGACGAGGTATTCCTGTAGGAATGCATGCAAAGGGAGTTCCTGCTGCACGTCTCGTTTTCTCTACATTGCACGCTGGTGGTAAGTTTGATGACAGTGTTTATAAGACATCTGGTGGTCTACACGGTGTAGGTTCTTCAGTAGTTAATGCTCTTAGTGAGTACATGACTGTAGACATATCTAGAGAAGGATATGTTCATCATGATAGATATGAGAGGGGTGTTCCTACTGAGAAGCTTGTAGACGGTCTTCTACCTAAGGTTAGCAAGACTACTAAGCATGGTACTAAGATTAACTTCTTACCAGATGCTGAGATTTTTGAGAAGACATATTTCAAGGAAGATGATATCAAGTCTAGACTCCATGAGACAGCTTATCTTAATCCTGGATTAACTATTATATATGCTGATTTAAGAGGTGAGGAGCCTGATTATCTTACATTCCACGAGCCTGATGGAATCAAGGGATTTGTTAAGGAGATTAACAAGACAGCCGAGGCATTACATGATGTTATTTACTTCAGCGGCAGTGCTGATGGGATAGAGCTTGAGGTGGCTTTCCAGTATTGCAATGAGTTCAAGGAGAATATTCTTGGCTTCTGTAACAATATATATAACTCAGAGGGTGGTACTCATATTACAGGTTTTAAGACAGTACTTACCACTGTAATTAATAATTATGCCAGAGAGCTGGGAATCCTTAAGGATAAGGATGCTAACTTCACTGGTGCCGATGTGCGTAATGGTATTACAGCAATTGTTAGTATCAAGCACCCTGATCCTAGATTCGAGGGACAGACTAAGACTAAGCTTGATAACCCAGATGCATCTAAGGCTACTCAAAAGATTTGTCAGGATGAGTTCGTACTTTTCTTCGATCGTAATCTAGATACATTAAAGGCTATTATATCTTGTGCTGAGAAGTCTGCTAAGATTCGTAAGTCAGAGGAGAAAGCTAAGACTAACCTACTCACTAAGCAGAAGTTCTCCTTCGACCAGAATGGCAAGCTTGCCAATTGCGAGTCAAGAGACGCTTCCAAGTGTGAGATCTTTATCGTAGAGGGAGATTCCGCTGGTGGTTCTGCTAAGATGGCTAGGAATCGTATGTATCAGGCTATTATGCCTATCAGAGGTAAGATTCTCAATGTCGAGAAGGCTTCTATGGATAAGGTGCTAGCTAATGCCGAGATTAAGACTCTCATTAATGCATTTGGATGTGGTTTTTCTGAGGGATATGGCAACGACTTCGATATTTCTAAGCTGCGTTATGACAAGATAGTTATTATGGCCGATGCCGATGTGGATGGTGCACATATC
>JAILNO010000059.1 GCA_024691465.1 Pseudobutyrivibrio sp.
CAGCTTCCTTCTGATAGATTTGTTCTCATTAATACCCATTAAAAAATCCTCCAATTACGTATATACCTAGCAGTATATTAATACATAATTAAGAGGATTCTGTGAAAAAATAACTAATTTCTGGCAAAAACAAAAGAATCGTAGCGTATTGCTTTGCCTTCTAAACTATAGCTTGGCTTCCTGCCTGCCAAGTAAGGTCCCTTCAGTGGGCGTTTAATAACTATGCGCTTAGGATCAGCTGCAATTGCCCCATCCAAAAGCTCTTCTTCCGTGGTACATGGGCTTTCTAATCTCTGAATCAGCTGAAACTTCTTCTTGATTAAGGCACTCTTCTGCCTGGCTGGAAACATGGGATCCAATAGCACCACATCAGGCTTGAAATCTAACGACTTCATAGCCACCGTGCTATCCTCACACCTGAGAGTCATCCTGCTGACTACAGGTGCCAGCTCTGGAATATCCTTAGCTCTATCCATGGCATCCTGCAGAAGGGTAGCTATCACTCTGTCGAACTCGAACAGTGTCACCTGAAATCCTGCCGCCGCCAGTATGAGGGAATCCTCCCCGAAGCCAGCTGTGGCATCCACCAGGGACTGAGGCATAGGTTGCCCCTTAATCCTGGCCGCCTTCACAAGCATCTCCCTCTGGAGATTACTAGTCTTAAGTCTAGGCAACATCTCGGTAAAGTCTGCCATTATAGAAAGCTCACCATCGGTGAGGCTGAGACCCTTGGCAGTATGCTCAAGGGCCAGCCCAACTTCGGCAAGCTTAGTATTGTATTCCTGTAATAATTGTTCCGTCATTAACTACTTATCCTCTTTGCGCAGAAGATCCATTTTCATCTTATAGTAATCTGGTGTCATATCCAGATAGTGCTTGTGTGGATTCTCGAATCGCTGCTCCTCTGGCCACACACTGGTGGCAAGCTGAGTCTTAACTCTATCTCTGATAGTCTGCATATCCTCATCCTCAGTAGCCGCCACACCATTCTTGATAAGTGGCTTCTGAAGTAATTCAGCTGTGCAGTTCTCGAAGATATGAGTGCTCTTCCATGGCTGCTCAGGATCGATGAATCTGTATCCACCTGCCATATTCATATCCACTGTCTCCCCCTTAATTGCAAGGAGGTCAGCCACAGCCCTACCTGTCTCATCCTTGATTCGATAGACATCCTTGAGACCTGGGTTAGTTATTTTCTCCACGGTCTCAGATATCTTAATCTTAGGAATAATCTCCCCTGTCTTAGGATTAGTAACTGCACACAGCTTATAAACAGCACCGAATACTGGCTCTGACTTAGCGGTGATGAGTCGCTCGCCTACTCCAAAGGAATTAACCTGTCCACCCTGCTGTAGGATAGATGTAATAGTATATTCATCCAGTGAATTGCTGACGATTATCTTAGCCTCGGTGAAGCCTGCATCGTCTAACATCTTCCTGGCCTTCTTAGTAAGGTATGCCAAGTCACCAGAATCAATCCTGATGCCATAGCTCTTAGACTCTATACCAGCATCCTTCATCTCCTGGAATACCTTGATAGCATTAGGCACCCCTGACTTAAGCACATTATAAGTGTCGGCTAACAGGATGCAATTGTTAGGATAGCTCTTAGCGAAGCTTCTGAAAGCTGCCAGCTCCGATGTACGATAATCATTGTCATCAGAAGTAAAATACATTACGTAGCTATGAGCCATGGTTCCGCCGATTGGAATATCGAAGTACTGACCCGCAGATACAGTGGCAGTACCGCTGGCACCGCCTATATAGGCAGCTCTAGCACCATATATAGCTGCATCATTATTGTGCGCACGCCTAGCGCCGAAGTCCGACACGGCTCTACCAGCTGCAGCGCGCACTATACGACTAGCCTTAGTTGCAATAAGTGACTGATGGTTCACCTGAGCAAGTATCTCAGTCTCAACCAACTGCGCCTCAATAATTGGGGCTGTTACAGTAATAATAGGCTCATTAGGGTACATGATTGTTCCCTCAGGGAAAGCATCCACATCCCCTGTGAACTTGAAGTCCTTAAGGTACTCTAAGAAATCCTCTGTAAAATGACCTACGCTCCTAAGATACTCAATATCATCCTCTGTGAAATGCATATTGAGCAGATAATCCTTGACCTGCTGTAGCCCCGCGAATATAGCAAAGCCACCTCCGTCAGGATTCATCCTATAGAACACATCGAAACTAACCCTGGTATTATTATCAATCGTAGGGTCGTTAAAATACGCATTGGCCATCGTCAGCTCATACTCATCCATCATCATCGTAAGATTACGAGCCTTATCTTGAGTCTGTTTCATCATAACCTCTTTCCTAGTTACAAGTGCTTATTCTCCAGGAGCACTATTAATAACCTTACCTGTATTCCACAACATAGCTGACTTCTCAGCTGCCGCAACTCTACCAGCCTCATCCTTATAGCTGACAGTACCTGTATAGCTACCGCAATCTAAGCAAGCTACATAGAATCCCTGATCCTCTTCTTCCAAGAGACCTGCGCCTCCGCAGATTGGACAATCATCTAATACAATATTCTCTGTTAAATCCATTTCGATTCTCCTTACCTATATCTTTTCCCATTATAGTTTAATTGCCTTAGTACCGCAATTTTTTTGAAAAAAGTTACGAACACCTATTATATATATGAAATACTTTCCGATATACCATTAAAGGGTAAAGTATGCTAAGGATGGCACAACCTTCGGGTGGAGCCATCCCTTTTTAATGGAGGAGGCATTATGAACCTATCTTTCAATGTAACTTGCGATGGCACATATGGCCAGGTCAAGGAAGCCATCATCGACAAGCTTAAGTCCAAGGACAAAGAGACCTCCATATACATCGGAGGCAAGGCTTACACCAACTCAGAGTGGGAACGATTCCTTATGAACTTCGACAAGGCCGAGGAATCTCTTCAGGAGACCACCGAGGACCATACTGAGGATTCTATCGAGCGCAAGGAGAAGTCAGAAGCAGAGCTAGCCTATTCTATTATGATATCTAATGTTTCTACTTCGCCTATACAATAATAAAGGGGGACAATTATGAGTACCATTAACAATTCATATGAGTACTACGAAAGCAGCCAGTCTCTTCTTACCATGCTCAACTCTAAGAAGACAGGCAACAAGTTAATCAACCAGATAATCGCCGACAACGAAGCCGCATTCAAGAAGACCATGGAAAGCTACGGAATCTCAAGTACTTCTGACAGCAAGTACAACAAGGTATCCACCAGCAGTTCCAATCTACTTGATTCAATCGAGAGCCTATCTAATGAGCAGCTCTACACAGCTGAGTCCGGAAAAGAATACGACAAATCCGAGTTACTCAAGGGCATCTCCAACTTCGTCACAGCCTACAACAGCGAGATTACCAATCTAAACACCTGTGGAGGCTCCCTATACAGTAGCTTCCTAAGCGAGTTCGAGACATCCTTCACTCAGAACAAGGACGCCCTCGAAGCCTTAGGTATCACCATCTCAAATGATGGCAAGCTAACCGTAGACCAAGACAAACTAAACGCCGCATCAGTAGATGATCTTAAGAGCATCTTCGGAAAGGACTCAACCTACATGAAGCTCCTATCAACCAGCGCTTCATCCATCGGTCAAATAGTCGACAAAGCGCTCTCTTACAGCTCATCCAACTACACCTCCAGCGGCACACTATTAAACTAACAAAAGGTCCAGCATCTCTGCTGGACCTTCTTCTTATTATTAACTACTCTTCAGTAGTCTCTAGCTCTTCGCTTTCCTCAGAATCTTCTGTTGACTCTGTTTCCTCTGTACCTTCCTCAGGCTTCTCACCTGCAGGCTCAGCGTTAAGAATCTGAACAGACTCCACATTACCGTCTGCATCATAAGTAACAGCTACCTGAGTACCTACCGTAATACTCTCAAGTGTCACCTCAGACTGTCCGCCTCCCATATCTGAAGGAGCTTCTCCATCTGGTGCTTCACCTGTTGGTGCCTCACCTGTTGGTGCCTCACCCTGAGGCTGTTCACCTTCCTCTACATCTGCTGGAGCTTCACCCTCTGGCATCTCTGCATCTGTAGTATCTTTACCAGGCTGGCCCTGTCCACCGCCCATCTTTATAGAATATGTTGTTGTATCACTAACTGCAACATCCTTCGACTCATCACCCAGTGTAAGCTCATCGCCATTCAATGTACCCACGGTAATAGTAAATCCACTATCACTCACTGCGGTAACCTCACCGTAAATAGTCTCACCTTCTTGAGTTGCAGCATCTTCTGCTACCTCAGTCTCTGTCTCAGCTTGAGTCTCACTTTCTACAGCTGCTTCTTCCGATCCACAAGCAATCAACGAACCACAAGCAAGTGCTGCTGTCATCATCAATGCAGTAATTCTTTTTCTCATTTTCTAGTCCTCCGTTTTCCTATTAGGCGCACCCTTGCGCCTGCGAATTCTATTAAATCACTTCTCTGTGAACCGTATCCGCACTCCATGTGAACACCACGTGTCGATTCCCCAAATATTACGTGGTAATCTCTCCCTCAACTTCTCCCTTTTAACACAGACACCCGCCCCGCCCCACCAGGCCACCCATGCTCTTTTGCTGGCATCGTCTGCGGATTATGATTTTCTAAGGGTCAAGTGTCGCTTTTATTATGGTGGGCGTTTTTTCAATTCTTTGCACTTCTGTCGGGATAGTATGCAGGGGGCAGACACTTATATTAATTATACAGAGAAGCTTCTACAAGAACTTATGGGAGCAACTGCATGACCGTACGAGTGAGCTTAGTAAAATAGAAGCAGTTTATAATGTGAACTGGGCACGCGGAGCCATGGACGGCGCAGCGAGC
>JAILNO010000068.1 GCA_024691465.1 Pseudobutyrivibrio sp.
GTTCTCAAGCAAACATATACAGAAGCAGACCTAGCAGCAGGTGAAATGACACAGTTTATGGGTGGTGGCCCAGAAGAATATCAGTGGATGTTAGACCAAGATTTTGCTGATGCTATTCTAGAAGAGGGGGAAAAGCAAAAAACTGAACTATATAATACAGAGTATTAAAATTCAAAGAGCCACCTTTGAGGGGTCACCTCAAAGTTAGATTTTTTACGAGACGACATCGGTCGTCTCGTTTTCTTTTATCCGTTGCTCATTATAATACTTTATAAATCTTTCTAGCTCTAATTTTAAAAGAATCTAAATACACCAAATACCTTACCTAATATTGCACAATCATCTACAATAATTGGATCCATGGTATCATTCTCAGGCTGAAGACGAATATGACCATCTTCCTTATAGAATGTCTTAACAGTAGCACTGTCATCCACAAGGGCTACAATCATATCGCCATTCTTAGCTGTATCTTGCTGCATAACTATAATGGTATCTCCATCAAGAATACCGGCATTAATCATAGACTCGCCCTTGACCTTGAGCATGAAGGCCTGCTGATTAGGCATGTGCTCAGCTGGAATAGGGAAGTATTCATCAATATTCTGTACAGCGAGAAGTGGCTGACCGGCAGCTACATTACCAACAACAGGAACATTAACAACTTCTCTACGGACTAAATTGAAATTATCATCTACAATCTCAATGGCTCTAGGCTTAGATGGATCTCTTCTAATATAACCGTTCTTTTCAAGTGTCTCCAAATGAGAATGAACGGAAGAAGTAGACTTAAGATTACATGCATCACATAATTCCCTAACAGTAGGTGGGTATCCTTTATTAAGTATTTCAGTCTTTATAACCTCAAGAATCTCACGTTGCTTCGCAGATATTTTACCATATGCCATAGTGAAATTACTCCTTTCGAAATTTCTATATTTACAATAACATACGGAACATACTTTTGCAAACAAATTTTCCGAAATTTTGTTCGAAAAAATATTGACAAAACGAACGTTCGGATTTATAGTATAACCAGAACAAAGGTTCCGAACTTATTTTTGGAGGGTAAGTCATGAGAGGATATTCTAAATCACAGATTATTGCAAGAAACCGCAGAGTTATGCTATTTGTTTTAATTATTATTACACTTCTTATAGGATTCATTTTCTTTACTGTTGCAGCTGATGCAGAGGGTAGTAGGGAATTATATACATATTATGATAGTTATGAGATCCAGCCGGGGGATACACTGTGGTCTATAGCTGATACATATATGGGCCCTGACTATATGGATAAGGATGAGTTTATTAACCGCATTAAGGAAATGAATCACCTCTCTGAGGATTATATTACAGCGGGTAATTACTTAGTTATTGAGTATTATTCTTATGATAAGCTATAGTATTAGTATTCACAGGACTCCCTTGTTTATGTTAGTATAGATAATATATTATTTGGGAGTAATTATGATTAGATTTATTATTGCAATACTATTTAATGCTAAGCGCGGTCCTGAGATTCTCCCTACTATGCGTAAGATGATTAGACACAAGGATAAGTACCCAGAGAAGACTCGCTACGCTTATGCAATTAGGCTTATTAGATTTCTTAAAAAGAGTGCTCGTATTACTACGGAAGTATATGGTACTGAGAACCTTCCTGAAGAAGGTGGATATGTTATGTATCCTAATCATCAGGGCAAGTACGATGCACTAGGCATCATGTATGCTCATCACAATCCATGCACTTTTGTTATGGATAAGGCTAAGTCATATGGATTCTTAGTTAGAGAGATGGTTGACTTGTTAGGAGCTAAGAGATTAGCACTTGATGACGTAAGACAGAATATTCGTATCATGGACCAGATTACTAAAGAAGTGATTGATGGCAAGCGATTCATATTGTTTTCAGAGGGTGGATATGCTCATAATGGTAATATAGTACAGCGATTTAAGCCTGGTAGTTTTAAGTGCGCCATGAAGGCTAAGGTTCCTATCATTCCTGTCACATTAATTGATTCATACTTGGCATTTAATAGTTTTAAGCCTGGTCCTGTTACTACTAAGGTAATCTTTGGAGATCCTATTACATATGATATATATAAGGATATGAAGACTCATGAGGTGGCCGATTTAGTTCGTTCTAAGATTATCAGTACTATGGAGGCTTTCGGTGTATATGATAATGCACCAGAGAACAATCCTGACATATTGAATGATTAGTTTAACTGTAGCTGAGGCTACAGTTTTTCTTTTTCGTATCAAATTATAATATTATGGGTTATAATTATTTAAATGAATTAAATGTGAATAATATAGAAAAGTAAACTAAAGTTTGATATTTTATACTTATAATTGCGAATTACATAGGAGGAGTGTAAATATGCAGATTTCAATAGGAACATCCAACAAGTCTGATGTTAAATCGGCTGTTGAAGAAGTTACTGCAAATGCTGGTAATGCCAAATTACTAGTTTTGTTTTGTTCATATGAGCATCTAGAGGAAGCTTCTAAAATTATATCTTCTAAATATCCAGATACTCCATTAATTGGAACAAACTCAACTACATATTATGAGTCGGAGTCATCTGATACTAGAATGATACTTTTAGCATTTGGAGCAGATATCGATGCTCAGGTAGGTGTACTTAGGAATCTATCTACAGCCCCTTTGATGGATATTGTAGATATGGAAAGCAAGATTTCTGCAATTAGCGCTGGTGATACCAATACTATTTGTTTAGAATTCTGTACTAATGATGAAGAGCGTTTAGTATCTTCTATGAATTTAGCACTTGAGAATTCTAGAATCCCACTAATAGGCGGTACTGTATTCGGTTACCCTAATGGAGCCACTCCATATGTGGTTCTAAACGGCAAGTTATATTCTGATGCATGTTGCTACGCACTGATTAAGAATAAGGCTGGTAAGATCAGAACATACTCTGAGAATATCTTCGGACCAATGGCATGTCCTAAGTCTCATATTGCTACGAAGGTTAATCTGGCCACTAAGGAACTTATATCTTTAGATGGAAGACCAGCTGCTGATGTATATTGCGAGGATGCAGGTGTAGGTAGAGATGAACTAGTAGACAATGTTCTGGTTAGTCCATTGGGACGTGTTATTGGAGATGAAATATTCGTATCTTCTCCTTATGGAATAGGAAATAACGGTTCACTTATTAATTATAAGAAGATTAATGAGAATGATACTATTCAGATTCTTGAGCTCAAGGATTATCAGTCTATTGGTGATGAGACCAGAGCTAGAATTAAGAATGAGAACAGCAAGATATCATTTATATTCTCAGTAAACTGTATATATAGGCATCTTTTATTTAACCAGAAGAATTATATTCCAGAATTCCTAACTGCGATGAAATCCGTTGGAACTCATGTAGGTATCGTAGGTGGCGGAGAGCAGCTTAAGAGACAGCACGTTAATCAGAC
The DNA here is from genome assembly GCA_024691465.1 of Pseudobutyrivibrio sp. The sequence continues at coordinate 3,456 of JAILNO010000068.1, forward strand.
TATGGTATGTGCTGTATTCGAATAGATTAGGAGGTCATTATGGGATTATTTAATAGAAAGAAAAGTAACGAAGCTGAGGTTGTGGAACAGGTTGCAGTAGAGGAGAAACAGGTATCATATAATGATAGAATGAAATCAATCCGAGAGATTGGCCGCTACTCTATTGAACAGAAGGAGAAGCTTCAGTCCGAAGAGTCCAGTACTATTCATGGTATTGAGACTATTCGCGATTCATTTAACGTAGTTGAGGATAAATATAGTGATATATCTAATTCTGTAACAGATTTCCAGGCACAGTTTAAGACAATCGAAGAGATTACTAAGGCCTTTGAGGAAATCGTTCAGAAGCTTGTTAAGACTGCTGATGATTCTCATGATGGAATGGAGAGAGTTGATAAGAGCTCAGGTGCTGTATCTGAGACCATTCAGGAAGTAGAAAAGGTATTTGAAGCTTTCCAGCAGAGTTTTGATGAGATTAGAGAGAAGGTAGAACTCATTGGTGGTTTTGCTAAGCAAACTAATCTTCTTGCTCTCAATGCATCTATTGAAGCTGCCAGAGCTGGCGAAGCTGGTAGAGGATTCGCTGTTGTTGCTGACGAGGTAACTAATCTTTCAACAGAGATACAGACTGTTGTAACATCTATTTTTGATAGTATGAAGACCCTGGATGAGAATAACAATCGATTGGTAGAATCAGTTGATCATACTAAGGAAGCTATAGAGACATCTCACGAGAGAGTGGTTGAGACACAGGAAGTTGTTAGTAATATCAAGAATGTTGCTGATGAGGTAACTGATCAGAGCGATCAGATGGCTGATGTCTTTAAAAATTGCGAGTCGTCTATCAATAATATTTCTGATAATATTGAGGATTCTCGTAGATTTTTCGATACAGTATCAAATGATATAGATGATATTAAGGTATTAATTACCAAGAAAGGTTTCATGTTTGAAGATATGAATAATGTCTTAGAGCAGATTGATCCTTTAACAAGAATGTAATGTTTAATGTCACCTCATAGTGAGGTGACATTTTTAAATTATAAATACGTTGAGGTACATGCATGTTAGAATTCGATAAATTCATAGCTGATGAAATAGCTAAGTATAAGGATAATTACTTTCCAATTAAGGCTACTTTATTAGAGCGAGCACTGGTTAGGAAAGTTAATTACAAGAAGCTTCACCCTAATCCAGATGATGAATTCTGTATGCCTTCCGTAGGTCCTAGCTATAGAATCATCAATGAATATGTACAATTAATGACAGAGGAGAAATATGATAGGACTCATTCTTTAGATGGCAAGTCAATTACCGTTGAGAAAATGTACCCTGATGGTTATATGATCCTTAATGGACATCATAGATGGGCAGCTTATATGCGTCTTGGAGTGAAAAGGGTACCAATTAATATAGTAAACTTAACCAAGAGCAAAGATATTTTGAAGATGTTAAATAATTCTAAATACGATAAAAGAGTAACTATTAACTTAGATGAACTAGGATTCGGAAATACGAATTCAGGAAGCTATGAAAAGAGCTTACCATTTCCTTTTTCAAGACATTATAAGGAACAGTTGCGTAAGGGGTTACCTGCTATATGTAATCAATTATCCACTTATGGTTACGATATATGGGTTTATACCATGAATCTATACTCTAAGGATTATGTACGCAGATTACTTAAGCTTTATCATATTGATACCAACTTTATTGTTACCGGATATACGAAGTTTGATACAACAGATCCTAGAGAGAAAAAGCAACTGGAAGAATTGTTTGTAAAGAAGTATGATATTACTATTCATATATACGGAGAGCAATTATTATTCGTAAAACGAAGTGAGAATAAGTCTCTTGGATATCCTCTTAAGGAGGATAATTGGGCTGGAGATATTCTTAATATATTGGGAGATTTACATAAAAATGAAGAATAATGCTAAAGAGCATAAAATGAGGATTTCTTTTGACTTAGATGAAGTACTATTCGTCTATCCTAAGACACATAAAATAGAGGATGCACCCTATTTTCCGTTTAATCTGTTCTTTAAAGAGCGTCTTAGACTGGGTACACCAGAATTAATCAATGGTTTACAGGAGTTGGGATTTGAGGTATGGGTCTATACTTCATCATTTAGGTCTGAATCTTACATTAAGACGCTATTTCACCTATAC
>JAILNO010000086.1 GCA_024691465.1 Pseudobutyrivibrio sp.
TAATATCTTTTTATCCGACTTTAGTTGGTATCATTCCAGAAGGGGAAAATAGTAGATATCGCATATATAGAAGGAGTCGAAATGAAAAAAGTAGAAGATTACATTAGAACTATTCCGGATTTTCCAGAGCCAGGTATCATGTTCAGAGACGTTACAAGCATTCTTCAGGATGCTGATGGATTTCAGCTCGCTATTGATGAGATGAAGAAGATTTTAGAGAACGTTGATTGCGATGTTATCGCAGGCGCTGAGAGCCGTGGTTTTATATTTGGTGCACCACTTGCTTATGCACTTCACAAGCCATTTGTTCTTGTTCGTAAAAAGGGCAAATTACCATGTGAGACAATCGAGCAGGAGTATGAGCTTGAGTATGGCACAGCTACTATTGAGATGCACAAGGATGCTATCAAGCCAGGTCAGAAGGTAGTTATCGTGGATGATCTCATTGCAACAGGTGGTACTATCGAGGCAGCTTGCAAGCTTGTTGAAGAGCTTGGTGGCGAGGTTGTTAAGATCGTATTTCTTATGGAGCTTGCAGGACTTAATGGTCGAGAGAAGCTCGCTAAGTATGATGTTGCTTCAGTAGTTACATACGAAGGCAAGTAATTATTGGACTTATTATTGGGTAGTACATTAGTTTATGTGCTACCCTTTTTTAGTTAGATAGATATTAGAAACAGACTTTCAACTGCGGATGGAGTATATATGGAATTAGTTAAGATAGCGACTATACACACAGGTTTTACACAGAAATTTGGTATACCTAGACAGAGCGGATTAGTTAGTGAGCTGGGATATATAGTATTTGAGCCTGAGTATAGAGACCCTAATTATATAGAAGGTATCACGGATTATGATTATCTGTGGCTCATATGGGAGTTTTCCAAGAATAAGAGATTGGAAGGCTCCACAGTGAGACCCCCTAGATTAGGTGGACAGAAGCATATGGGGGTGTTCGCCACCAGAGCACCCTTTCGACCTAACAATATAGGATTATCATCTGTTAGATTGGTAGAAGTGAGGGTTACTGAGAATGAGGGAAGTGTCTTGGTAGTCAGTGGGGTGGATATGTTAGATGGTACTCCAATATACGATATTAAGCCCTATATACCATATGCGGATATTCATAATGAGGCCAGGGGTGGATTTACTGATGATTTATCAAAGGGAGCACAGGTACAGGTGGACTTCCCTGATGAATTGCTTAACAGTTTGCCTGAGGAGATAAGAGACTCTGCAAATGAAGTCCTAAGTCAGGATCCTAGAGCTGGCTATGATAGGGATAAGAATCGAGAATTTAGGCTAGCTTATCATGGATATGATATAGTGTTTATTGCAAATGGGGATAAGCTTATTGTAACTGACGTTATTGAATTATAGATGTTGTAATGTATTATAAAGATAGATTTTGATTATAGAAAGTTACATATAAGGAGGAAATATATGGGAACAATATTAAATGAAAAGGTTATAGAAGATTTTATGCATATGTGCCATGATGGCGTGCGTCAGGGATGGCATGAGCGCAATGGTGGGAATCTTACATATAGAATGAGAGATGATGAGGTAGCTTATTGCAAGAGATTCTTCAATGCTAAGCCAGGAGAATGGGTTAAGATGCCAGTTCAGGCAGATAATCTTAAGGGTGAGTATTTCATCACCACAGGATCAGGTAAGTTCCTAGAGAATGTGGAGCTTGAGCCTCAGAAAAATATTGCTATTGTTGAAATTAATGATGCGGGTGATAGTTACAGAATAGTATGGGGCTTAGAGGGTGGTGGTAAGCCTACCAGTGAGTTCCCTACTCACTTCATGAACCACTCTATTAGAAAGAGAGTAACAAATGGTGAGAATCGTGTCATCTATCATGCACACACACCATTTATCATTGCACTTACTCAGGTGCTTCCTCTTAAAGCTGAGATTTTTACTCGTATGCTTTGGAAGTCAGCTACTGAGTGCTGCGTAGTATTTCCAGGTGGAGTAGGTGTGGTACCTTGGATGGTTCCTGGCGGTGCTGATATTGCGAAGGCTACTTGCAAGGAAATGGAAAAGTACGACGCAGCTATTTGGGCATTCCATGGTCTGTTTGTTTCTGGCCCAGATTTTGATACAGCTTTTGGCCTTATGCACACCATAGAGAAAGCTGCACAGATTGCTACTTACGCATTGGCTGCTAATGGTGGCAAGAAGCCTAATCAAGTTATTACTGATGATAATCTTAGAGCCATTGGCAAGGAGTTCGGTGTAGTTCTGAATGAAGATGTGCTCAATTATAAGTCAGACGATGATATGTTTTGCTAACAATAATATTTGCTAATTAGTTAATACCTTATAATCATTAATTTGATTATAAGGTATTTTTTTGTGGTTTCTTTACAAATTATATGTGAGGTTTTGTTGCATTTGTTACCAAAATCGCAATAATAATTGACAAACCACACAAACAAACATATACTCCTAAGTAAAAGATGTGGTTTTTTGTGGGATTCAATGTGGTTTTTGGAGGAGTGTTATGGCATACGATAGCAGCAGATGTGACAAAACTGAAAGAATTGACCGATTGAAAGAGGCATTATTTGCAAAAATGCCAGAGATTGAATCAGCCAGAGCTAAGTTAATTACTGAATCATATCAGCAGACAGAGGGCCAGCCTATGGTCATTAGGCGTTCCCTTGCTTTTAAACATATCTTAGAGAATATTCCTATTATTATCCGCGATGATGAGTTGGTAGTTGGTAGCACCACAATCGCTCCTAGAGGATGTCAGACCTACCCCGAGTTTTCATATGAATGGTTAGAGGCAGAGTTCGACACAGTTGAGACTCGTGAAGCGGACAAATTTCATATAGAAAAGTCCACAGCAGCCGAGATTAAGGCAGCGGACAAATATTGGAAAGGCAAGACTACTTCAGAGCTTGCCCTTAGCTATATGGCCCCTGAGACCATTAAGGCTATGAATCACAATATGTTTACAACAGGCAATTACTTCTTTAACGGTGTCGGACATGTGACAGTTCAGTACTGGAAGGTACTTGAGATCGGATACGAAGGCATCATGAAGGAGGTAGCTGAGGAGCTGGAGCGAGTTAAGCCAGGAGATGCTAATTATTCAACCAAGAGTAGATTGCTACAGGCTATGTTAATTAGCTGTAAGGCAGTTATTGATTACGCTAATAGATATGCCATTAGAGCTGAGGAGATGGCTGATAAAGAGACTAATCCTAATAGAGCTGCAGAGCTTAGACAGATTGCAGCTAATTGTAAGAGAGTTCCAGCTAAGGGTGCTACTTCATTCTATGAGGCTTGCCAGTCATTCTGGTTCGTACAGCAGTTGCTTCAGTTAGAGTCAAGTGGACATTCGATATCACCTGGCAGATTTGATCAGTACATGTATCCATATTTTAGAGAGGATATTAAA
>JAILNO010000170.1 GCA_024691465.1 Pseudobutyrivibrio sp.
TTGTGGTATCCCAGGTATCATGGCTTCACGTACAATTGAGAACGATAGAGATCGTAAGATGACTATCATGACAACTACATTTATTCCATGTGGTGCTAAGCTTCCATTCATCGCAATGGTTGCAGGTGCTATCTTTGGAGGAGCTTCATGGGTTGCACCATCAGCTTACTTCCTTGGAATAGGTGCTATCATAGTATCAGGTATTATGCTTAAGAAGACTAAGCTCTTCGCTGGAGATCCAGCACCATTCGTTATGGAGCTTCCTTCATACCACTGGCCAACAGTTGGTAATGTACTCAGAAGCATGTGGGAGCGCGGCTGGTCGTTTATAAAGAAGGCTGGTACAGTCATTCTTCTTTCAACAATTGTAATTTGGTTCCTTACATTCTTCGGATTCGTAGATGGAGCATTTACAATGCTTGAGGAGGATCAGATTGATTCTTCTATCCTTGCAGCAGTTGGTAAGGCACTTGCTTGGATCTTTATTCCTCTTGGATTCGGAGATTGGCAGGCAACAGTTGCATCTATCACAGGTCTTGTTGCTAAGGAGAACATCGTTGGTACTCTTGGTATTATCTATGGTGCTTCTGGTGATGTATATGCAACTATGGCAGCAGCTTTCACAGCAGCTTCAGGTTTCGCATTCTTAGCATTCAATCTTCTTTGTGCTCCTTGCTTCGCAGCTATGGGCGCAATCAAGCGTGAGATGAACAATACTAAGTGGTTCTGGACAGCTATCGGCTATCAGTGTGGTTTCGCTTGGATTATTGGTCTTATCAGTTATCAGGTAGGTAAGGTCTTCACTGGTGAGGGCTTCACATTTGGTACAATCTTCGGAATCGCAGCAATCTGCTTACTACTTTACGGATTATTCCGCAAGGATAAGTACAACAAGTAATTGCCGTTATCTCAAGTATTACGAAGCTCCCGCGGGACTTATCCTGCTCGCGCCGATGTAGTTTTTGGAAACGGCTCGAAATGAGGTGATTTTATGGGAACAGTTATAGTAATACTAATATTAGCAGCAATCGTGGGTGCAATCATTCGCTCACTAGTTAAGGCGCATAAGCGTGGAGAGCATCCAGCATGTGGCGGCAATTGCAGTGCATGCGGAGGCGGATGCAGCTGCAACAGGTAGATTAGATTTAGACCTTCTAGGGCTCTTCCTTAGAAGGTCTTTTTATTTAAGGGAAAGTAATTCCAAGTGTTATTTTTTCCGCGTCTTGTGAAACTTGGGCACTTTTGGTATCATTTTACATATGAGCGAGGATATAAAGTTTTCCGTTATAGTGCCTACATACGGAGTGGGCGATTATATTGGTGATGCTTTAGGGGGGCTTATGATGCAGACCTATGATAACTTCGAGGTTATCATAGTGGATGACTGTTCTCCTGATAAGTCTGGTGAGATTGCCAGAGACTTTATGGAGAGAGATGATAGATTTTTCTATTACAGGCATGATAAGAACCAGGGGGTGTCTTGCGCCCGTAATACAGGCATCACTCATGCTACGGGGGACTATATCCTTTTTTTAGACCCTGATGATATGTACGAGAGGAATCTACTCAGGGTATGCGCAGCAGTACTCGAGCGCAATCCAGTGGATTTGCTGGTATATAGTTTTACAGAGGACTATCGCAACAAGGCAGGCAAGATAGAGTATATGAAGGGCATTACTTTAGATCTGCTTGATTATGATGACGATATGGTTACCACCAATGATCCAGTCACCATACATAAGCTTGCCATGCAGATGGAAGGTATTACCATGCTGGGATATCCTTGGAACAAGTGTTATAAGACCAGCGTAATCAAGGAGAACAATCTTCAGTTCCAGCAGATTAAGCATGTGGAAGATATTCTTTTTAATTGCGATTTCTTAGATTACACCACATCCATGGTGGTGCTCAATGATGTGCTCTATCATTATCGCAATCAGGGACAGGCCAGGCTTACTGGTGGAGCTATTGATGATTATTTCAAGCTTCAGAAGATTAGAGTTCAGAGGATTTATGAGCAGCAGCAGGAGTGGAAGACCTGTGATTTCGAGGCTCTTGGTACCCTTTCTAAGGAGTATTTCAGAAGCTTCCAGTCGGCTATGGTGCGTCAGTTAGAGTCAGGTGTCAGCGATGATGAGATCCTTAAGTGGTGCAATAAGGAAGCCGAGTCTGAGATGTATGAGGAGCTTAAGCGATACATGCCAGATAACTCTAAGACTCTTAAGCTACTCTACAAGCCGCTTACCGAGGGGCTATTTGGCACGGCTCTTAAGAGGGCCAGGATGATGGAGTATACCAAGCATCACTTCCCAGGATTGTTCAATAGAGCTAAGCAATTGCGCTAGATTGCTTTTATCTATTGGTAGGAGTATAATTTACTTAATTGGGAGAAGAGGAGGTTAAGGATGACAGAACAGGGATTTTTAATTTTCTTTTTTGTATTGATTCTATTAGTAGTTATAGTAGCTGTTGTGGCAGTAGTTGCCGCCGTATCTGGAGCAGCTGCAGCAATTGTTGATGAAGAGGACGATGAGGAATCGTAGCTCACATATTTATTATTAGGTTTTGCTTAGGGCACCTGAAGGGGTGCCCTAATATTTTAGTAGGAGATTATTTTGGACATTAAGATAATTATTGCCATGCATAAGCCCTTTCAGGTAGCTGAGGATGAGATATATGTTCCTCTGCAGGTGGGCGCTAGTGGCAAGAAGGGGATTAGAGTTAAGGAATGTCAGGGTGCCAGGATTAATAAGCAGCACCAGGACACAGCAGCCATTCTCAGGGACGATGAGGGAGAGAATATCTCCAGTAAGAACCCATATTACTGTGAGCTTACAGGTCTATATTATGCCTGGAAGAATCTTACGGCAGAAGCCATAGGATTGGTACATTATCGCAGATACTTCACCATGAAGTCTGCCAGCTACAGGAAGAGACATGGGGCTTTTGAATCAGCTCTCACTTATGATGAGGCTAGTGCACTTTTAACCAGAGCTGACATAGTGGTACCTAAGAAGCGCAGGTACTATATTGAGAGTTTGTATAGTCACTATGCCCATACACTGGATGGCTCTCATTTAGATCTGGCTAAGCAGATAGTGGCTAAGGAGTATCCAGAGTATCTAGGAGCTTTGGTCAAGGTATATGACAGGTCATGGGGGTATATGTTTAACATGGCTATCATGCCATCTAAGGAGCTGGATGAGTATTGCACATGGTTATTCGATATTCTAGAGCACTTAGAGTCTGAGATAGATATTACAGGATTGGATGCCTTTTCATCCAGACTATTTGGAAGAGTCAGTGAGATATTATTTAACGTATGGATTGAGCACAAGTCAGCTGAGGGTATGTCAGTTGTGGAGTGCCCAGTCATTGATATGGAACCTATCAATTGGCCTAAGAAGATATGGGGATTTCTTATGGCTAAGTTCCTTGGCAAGAAGTATAAGGCTAGTATGTAACTTAGAGGCGAGATATGAAGATTTCAGTAATAACCCCTTTCTACGAGGGTAACAATTACATGAAGGATTATGTGACCTGCATGGAATCCAATCGAGTAGCCCTTGAGGCTGAGGGCCATCAGCTGGAGGTCATTCTTGTTAATGACAGTCCTTGGAAACAGCTTGAGGCTGCAGGTACACAATCATATATTAGAGTGATTACCAATGATGAGAATCAGGGTATTCACTACAGTCGTGTGGCTGGTCTTAATGAAGCTACAGGAGATTACATCATGTTCCTAGATCAGGATGATCTCCTTGAGGTGGATGCTCTCCTTAGGTTGACAGTAGCTCTCAAGGATAGTGGTAAGGATTTGATTATCGCAAATGCGAAGTTAGAACAGGAGGATCATTCGTATCTTTTCTGGTATCGTACAGACTATCATTGGGACAGAGTGTGGGATATGCAGACCTATCTCAAGGTAGGTATCCAGATTATTTCACCTGGCCAGTGCTTAATAAAAAGAGACGCAGTTCCACGGTTCTGGAAGGAACACCTGGTTAGAGTGAATGGCGCAGATGATTATTATCTGTGGCTTCTCATGATGGCGGAGGGGAAGCAGGCAGGTATTATTAAGGCAGCTACCTATATACATAAGTATACGGGAGCCAATATATCAGCGGATACTTCAGCAACTGATGCCTCTATATATGATTTCCTGGAGTTACTACACGATTGTTCCTACTTCAGTCAGGATGACATCATTACTTTACACGAGATGATTACTTACAAGGCTCAGTTCAGAAGCAGTAGTTTACTTGGTAAGGTGGGCAGCTCACTTGCTAATCTAGATACTTTTATAGCTAACCTCAAGTTCAAGAGGAAAACTAAGACCAGGTATGGGTTCAACAGATAAAGGGAGAATGATATGAAAGATGTAGCTGTATTGATGGCCACTTATAATGGTGGGCAGTTCATTAGGCAACAGCTGGACAGTCTTTTTGCACAGTCGACTCAGAACTTTAGATTGGTTGTTCATGACGACGGTTCTACAGATGAGACAGTATCTATTTTGCAGGAATATTATGAATCATATAAAGGACGCATGGAGATTATATATGGCAGTGCCGTGGGCAATGCTATGGGTAATTTTATGTATCTTCTCAATGAGGTTGAGGCAGATTATTACTTCTTCTGCGACCAGGATGATGTATGGCTTCCCACTAAGATAGAGGATACTCTTAAGGAGATACAGGATGCCGAGTGTACATCAGATAGGATGAGCCGCACACCAGTTATGGTATTTACGGATATGTATGTGGTGGATGCTAATCTAAGTGTGATAGATGATTCCTTCATCAGATATCTGGGTAGGGATCCTAAGAATGTAGCATACACACAGGTGCTTATAGATAATCCAGCGGCAGGTACAGCCATGGGATTCAATAGAGCCCTCAGGGATAAGGCAGTATCTTGTGAGACTGTTCAATGGGCGCATGTACCTATGCATGATGCATGGTTACTTGAAATTGCGTCTATTTTTGGTATAGTAAGGTCTATTGACAAGCCTATGGTTTACTACAGGCAGACTGGTAACAATATAATGGGAGCAACCACTGAGACCACTATTGATAAGGTGGTCAGGAACACCTCAGAGTTATCACAGGGCTTCTTTGCTAAGAAGAAGGCCTTTATAGATGAGGCTAGGTTATTTGCCAGGGAGATTCTTAGGCTTAAGGATATCCCAGAGGATAAGCTTAAGGTGCTTAATGAATTCGTTCATATAGGAAGCAAGCCTAAGGCTTATCGTATGGAGTTTTACAGGAGACATAATTTCACCCGTGCCAAGCACAACCTATGGATGAGATTGTGGGTATAGAAAGGACTTAGATGGAGAAGTCAGCAGTATTTTTTGACATAGATGGCACACTTTGGAACTATGAGAAATATATTCCAGACAGCGAGCGTGAGGCCATCAGGAAGCTTAGAGAGAATGGACATTTAGCATTTATTTGTAGTGGTAGAGCCAGAGCTTTTATTCAGGATGAGGATTTGCTTAGTCTGGGATTCGATGGAATCGTGTGCTCTTGTGGGTGCCATATCGAGATAGATGGCAAGATATTATATGAGAAGGTTCTAGATAAGGACTTTGCCAAGCGTACTATTGAGATGATTAGGGACTATGGATTCAGACCTATACTAGAGGGTCCTAAGAATATATACATGGATGATGATGAGTTCGGTCATGATGATCCATTTGGCAATATACTCCGCAGGGATGTGGGCGATGATCTAATCTCCATCGGTGGAGATTACTATGGCAGTTGGGTGATTAACAAGCTGTCATGTGCCACTGATGTGGAGGCTGACAAGAGGATTGAGTGCTTTGACAAGCTTTCTAAGCACTTCAATATAATCGCTCATAATGATAATGTGTGCGAGCTGGTTCCAGCTGGCCATAATAAGGCTACTGGCATGCTTAAGGCTTGTGAGCTGACAGGTATTGACCCTAAGAATACATACGCATTCGGCGATAGCGAGAATGACCTGGATATGCTGGAGGCTGCAGCAGTGGGCGTGGCCATGGGCAATGGTACAGACAGAGCTAAAGCCGCAGCGAACTATGTCACTACGGCTTTTGATGATGATGGTATATATAATGGTCTTAAGCATTTCGGCTTAATATAATAGTAATTAGTGAGCTCTGGAGGATTGACTATATGTCGATTCCCTCCAGGGCTTTTCTTATGTCTTCTTCGCTGAGAGTTTCTAACTGGTCGGAGATAGTTTCTAAATCGATAGTAATATCTGTTATTTCTTCTGGAGAGTCAGTCTCTACCTGGATTAGAGATTGGGTAACCACTTCCTCTGGAGGTAGCTCTTCTACTGAATTAATCGTAACTTTTCCGTCAGGGGAGATGGTCGCGTGGATATCTAGACTGTGTGTGGCAGTGTCGGGAAGTGATACCTTGTTAAGTATCCTGGTGATATCGGTATTGTCTATGTTATCTAGCAAGTCCTTGTAATCACAACCATAGGTAATCTGGAAGGAAGAGAAGAGCTCTATAGATGTCTCATTTGAATCCGCAGTCATTTCAGGAAGAAATTGCTTCGCATATACGATATTAATATTGCAGTGCTTGGTTGTCTGTGTCTCTGTTAGCTCCACTAAGGTAGGTTCATCTTCAGACTCATTACCTTCAGAATCCTCTTCAATAGTGGAATCTTCATCAGGGGGAGTGTCTGTGGATTCAGTTTCTTTAGTGTCGGTTTCATTAGTCTTGGCCGCGTCGGAATCCTCAGTGCTAGATGTACTATCCTGTGATTCATCTAGCTGAGACTCAGTAGTATGTTGGGAGGTGGCATCTATACTGTCGGTGATATGGGCGTCTTCAGTAGATGGTAGAGCTTTGTCACTTTCTTCTGTCGAAGTAATGTCCAAGTCACTATCTGACTCTGGTACAGATTCGATTTCAGAGGTAACAGGGGCTGCATCAGATGAATTATCAACTCCTTCAGAAGCATGCACAACAGTGCTTAAGCTTAAGGAAGAAATCATCGCTGCTATAAGTATTGATACAATTCTTTTTTTCATAATATTCCTCTCTTGATTAGTAATTTATTTGAACGTGGTTGACACTATATGGCCCGTAGGCGTTGCCTATATAATTGCCTGTGCTATTAAAATTCTTAACAATGGTTTGCATGCTACAGGTTACATAGAGACCTTCTAATTCTCTATCGGAAAAAGATGATAGGTCGAAGGTGGCAACTAAACTTCCCATGGTAGGACCTCCTGTGGTTAGTGAGCGGCTGTCCACCACTTGACCATATTTATTAATTAGTTTAACGGTGGCGTCTGTGGCGTTGACACTTACTATAATAGACTTAGGACCAGGATTGATATTGCCTGCAGGTAGTGAGCATGTGCCTGCGGCTATGCCTGATGTGCTACCTGAGAGTGAGTAGCCAGAGAAGGTCTGACTGCCAGAACCCTTAAGAACTGTTGTCGACTTAGCAGGAATATTACTTGTGACAAACTGGGCCGTATATACGTATTTGTCCGCATATTCTGTCTTGGTGACACTGGTGGAAGCTACCTGATATGAGCTGCCGCAGTTAGGGCAGGTCATGGTGCATATACACTTGCTGTGGTCCTCGTTGAAGATGTAATCAGCTGGGGCATGAGCATGGCCGTTACGCTGGCAGTTGGATGGGTTCATATATGTATAGGTGGCTGTTAGTCGGTGGTACTTGGCTGGTTCAGGGAATAATCCTGGAGCATTACTGTGGAGATAATCTGCCATGGCTGAACTGATACAACCGCCGCCTGAATTGTGTCCCTTATGTCCCTGCTCAACCACTCCTCTAGCCTCAATGCGTAGAGTGGACCAGATATATTTGGTAGGTACATTGATGGTGGCAGTAGATGTCCAATAACCCTTAGGTGCACTACCTGAAGCTATGACGACACCGTTTGGGGTGCGAATAGTATAGCTAAGGGAGGAGCCATACATCTGTTGATATGTATTTCCGTGGGTGGTGAGAGTGATAGTTCTGGCTCCTACGGGTTTTACAGTTACGAATGTATTTGATATGTCAGTATGGCCGTCACAGTCCCAAGAAGCTGTAGATGGAACTAGATTCAGATGACAGCCTCCTATGCCCCATGTACCTAGTTCGGTAGTAGAGGAGCCTGAGGGGATAGATACATTAAGTGTCCTAATATAGTAGCGGGTGAGCCAATCCTCCATCTGTTGCTTGGTGGTAGGATGGCCCTCCACAAGGGTGCGCAGTGTCTTGTAATAATTATCATTGCTGAAGCATATGTTGTAGCATAGCCAGTCATAGTCTCCATCACCATTTCCACTGCCTCGGCCACCTGGCCATGAACTGTCATAGTCGCAGTTGGCATTGGATGCCCAGATGGCACCCATATCAGTATGGTATGTAATATCCTCAGGGCCATAGCGTAATTCAGATGTCTTACCGTAATATTCCATGGAATTAGCTATGAGATCTCCTATATTGATATCTGCACGGTTGATGCAGTGGTTGAAGAATTCCTGATTGACTTCGCCTCGGCTGAAGCCATATCCGCTGATGGCCATGAGATCATATAATTCAGGCGCATTGCCAGG